>CAZHTI010000028.1:14081-16752 GCA_964535755.1 uncultured Salinisphaerales bacterium
TGCGCCAAGCGCGGGTTTGGCAGGCGCAAGTGCCGGTGGCCGGCATGGCGAGGCTTTGCGATCTGCTCGCAGCTCCCACTGGCACAGTCGAGGTCTCTCTGGCGGCGGCTGAGGACAGCCAATCGCTGGGGCGGATAAGCGGCCATGTCGGCGGCATGCTGACGCTGCAATGCCAACGCTGCTTGGGGCCCACGCCCAAGCTAGTTCACGCCGAAGTAGATTGGACACTGGTGGCGACCGAGGCCGATGAGGACCGTTTGCTGGCCACCCGCGACCCTGTGCTCATCGAAGACGGCGTGCTGCCGCTGCATGCAGCGGTTGAGGACGAGCTCATCATGGCGTTGCCGATCATCGCCGTCTGCGCGGAAGGTGAGTGCCCGCAAGCCGAGCAAGCAAACGACGCGGAATTAGTCCATAATGGCAGACCCAGTGATGCACGCCCCAACCCTTTTGCTGCGCTTAAGGCTCAGATAAAGAAATCTTGAGGCGGCGAAAAGCCTTTTAGTTTCAAGGAGCCACCCATGGCCGTTCAACAAGACAAGAAATCCCGTTCTAAGCGTGGCCACCGCCGCAGCCACGATGCGCTCTCGGCCCCGGCCCTTTCGATTGACCCCACCTCCGGCGAAACGCACCTGCGTCACCACGTGACTGCTGACGGCTACTACCGTGGCCGCAAGGTGATCACCAAGGCTGTGAAGGAAGCTGCGGACGATACCTCCGCTGCTTAATGCCAGCGGCCTTAGGGCCGTAGGCACCAAGCCCAATCTTCATCAATGACGGTTGAGGCGATCACCCTCGCTGTTGATGCAATGAGTGGCGACCACGGCCTAAACAGCACCGTGGACGCTGCTCTTATTGCCTTGCGCGCTAACCCGCGTCTGCGCTTGGTGATGGTGGGTGACGAGTTACAGCTTCGCACCCGCATGGCGAAGGTAGGTGCCGCCGCTTATGCCGAGCGCTGGTCGGTGCAGGCCGCGAGCGAAGTTGTTGGCATGGACGAATCTCCCAGCAAAGCTTTGCGCGGCAAGAAGGATTCTTCCCTGCGCGTCGCGATCAATATGGTTAAGTCTGGTCAGGCCCAAGCGGCAGTCAGCGCGGGTAATACCGGCGCTTTGATGGCCACCGCCAAGTTCGTCCTTAAAACTCTGCCGGGTATTGACCGCCCCGCCATTTGCGCGCCGATGCCCGCCGCGAGTGGCCGCCCATATTTGCTCGACTTGGGTGCGAATTCAGAATGCGGCCCCGAGCAATTGCTGCAATTTGCGGTGATGGGTGCAGCGCTCGCATCTGAGATGCAGGGTATCGCTGCGCCCAGAGTGGCCTTGCTGAACATTGGCGAGGAAGAAATTAAAGGCAATGAGACCATCAAAGCCGCCTCCGCCCTGCTGCAATCCAGTGGCCTGAATTACATCGGCTACGTCGAAGGTGACGGCATCTTTCGCGGCGAAGCGGACGTCATCGTCGCAGATGGTTTCGTCGGCAATATCGCGCTCAAAAGCGCGGAGGGGATTGCCAAGCTCATCCGTGACTTCATGAAGCAAGAGTTCACCGCCAGCGTGCTCAGCAAAGCCGCTGCATTCATTGCTCGGCCCGTATTACAGCGCATTGCCGCGCGCATCGACCCGCGCAATTACAACGGTGCCAGCCTGCTCGGCCTCAATGGCTTGGTGATCAAAAGCCACGGCAGCGCCGACGCTCAGAGCTTTGCCAATGCGATTGCAGTCGCCGTGCACGAGGTCGAGCACGACGTTTGTGGCCGCATCGCCCGCCTTTTGGCCAATACCCAAAAACACGCGCAACGCGCGGCATAAGCCAGCAATCGCGGCCTAGCGTTACTTCTGGACGATGGTCTGTGCCGCAGTGGCGAACGCCGTCGCCGCTTGCGTGTCCTCCAGATTCGGCAACTTGACCGGCACTGCAAGGCCGCGCGCAGCAGCAGGCCGCGCTGCAATTGCCTTGAGCCAACGGCTCAAATGCTCCAAACCGTCAATCGACACGCCCGACCATTTGTAGGTCCGCGCCCAACACCAGTTGGCAATGTCGGCGATGGAATAGTCCTGCCCAGCCAGCCATTCGGACTGGCCCAGCCTCGTGTCGAGCACCGCGAGCAGACGGCGCGATTCGTTTTGGTAGCGCTCGATGGCCTCCGGGATTTTCTTCGGGAAGTAGCGGTAGAACACATTCGCCTGCCCCATCATCGGGCCTACGCCCGCCATCTGGAACATCAGCCATTGGATGGCAACCGAGCGCGCTTTGGCCTCGCTGGGCAGCAACTGGCCGGTTTTCTCGGCGAGGTAGAGGAGGATCGCACCGGACTCGAAGATGGCGAAGTCACCATTGCCACGGTCGACCAAAGTCGGGATGCGGCCATTGGGATTGAGCGCGAGGTAATCGGGCCGTCTTTGCGCGCCGCTCAGGATGTCCACCGGCTTCACGCAGTAGGGCAGGGCGAGCTCCTCTAAGGCGACGGAAACCTTGTGGCCATTGGGCGTGGGTGCGGTGTAGAGGTCGAGCATGGGTTCGGTCATGATGGCCTTGTTCGTTGGGTGGCGGGTTGCAGGGTTACTCAAGTGTTGCCGAATTCACCAGCGCCGCGCTGCTCCGCCACGCGCACATTCGCCCAGCGCATAATCGCGTGCTATTTGCCGCCCTAGGTGCGCAGCCGCACGCT
>CAZHTI010000028.1:16852-24151 GCA_964535755.1 uncultured Salinisphaerales bacterium
TCGCCCAGCGCATAATCGCGTGCTATTTGCCGCCCTAGGTGCGCAGCCGCACGCTGCTTTGATTGCCGATGCCCCCGACCCACGCCGCTGCTCGGCGACTCGCACCCTTGCTGGCGGCGCTCGCCATGCTGGGGCCGTTCTCCATCGATACCTTCTTCCCCGCCTTCCGCGCGATGGAAGCGCAATTCGCGGTGGGCTCGATGGCCATGCAGCAGACCATCAGCATCTACCTCGGAGCCTATGCGGTGATGTCGCTACTGCATGGCCCGCTCTCAGACAGCTACGGTCGGCGACCGGTGATATTGATCAGCACCGCCCTGTTTGCTGCTGCGTCTTTGGGCTGCGCGCTCAGCCCCAGCTTCACCAGCCTGCTCATCTACCGCGCGGCACAGGGCTTTGCTGCCGGAGCGGGCCTAATCGTTGGCCGCGCCATGATCCGCGACCAATTCCAAGGGCCGGATGCGCAAAGGCTGATGGCGCAGGTCAGTTTGATCTTCGGAGTGGCGCCGGCCATCGCGCCCATCGTCGGCGGCTGGGTGCTGCTGTGGTCAGGCTGGCGCAGCATTTTTGGGCTGCTCGCAGGCTTCTCAGTCGTCGTGTGGATTTGGTGCTTAGTGGCGTTGCCAGAAACTCTGCCACGCCCGCAGCGTCAGGCCTTTTCTGCCCGCAAGCTGGTCAGTACCTATCGCCGCATGTTGCAAGACCGCTGCTTTGTGGCGCTGGCAGTCACCACCGCAGGCAATTTTGGCGGCCTGTTCGTTTATGTTGCCGCGGCACCGGTGTTCGTGATGAACCACCTTGGTTTGAGCGAGCAAGAGTTCGCTTGGCTGTTCATCCCAGCCATAGGCGGGATGATGCTCGGCTCAGCGATCTCTGGCCGCATCGCCGGCAAACGCAATGCGGAGGAAACCCTGCAACTCGCCTATCTGCTGATGGCGGCCGGTGCGGTTTCCAACCTGTTGCTCAGCTACTTAGTGCCTGCGGTGCTGCCTTGGGCGGTGCTGACGATAGCCTTGGGCTCGGTCGGGATGGCGCTTGCCTTCCCCACCATCACCTTGCTGATGCTCGACCGCTACCCAGCGCAGCGGGGCGCTGCGTCTAGCGTGCAATCCATGGTGATTCTGGTCGCCAATGCCGTGCTGGCAGGGTTGACGGTATCGCTCGTCAGCCACAGCCTGCTGGGTTTGGCTGGCTATGCGGCGGCGAGCATGCTGCTGGGCTACGGCGCTTGGCGGTATGCACGGGCGCGGCTGGGGACTGCTGCGCCCATCTGCCCGGCAGAAAGCAGCGCTGCTCCCTAGCGTGTGACGCGCTTAAGCACATCGGCCAAACCATTGGCCTGGTTCGCTGCCGGGATTAGCCCGCGCTCGACCAGATGCGCGTGCAGCTTGGGCAGGTTCCAATGCGGGGCCGACGGCATTAGGTGGTGCTCTAGGTGATAGTGCTCGTGGTGGGGCGAGAGCAGCAGCTTCTCCCACCATGACGCGCGGCTGGAGCGGGCATGGTCAAGCGGATTGCTGCTGAGTGCGTTGTGCACCACCGCGTGGTCGGCCAGCTGGCGCAGTCGCATGCAGAGCGGGAAGACAAAGACGAAGGCCGCAACCCACAGCAGGTAGAGCCAGCCGTGACCAAAAGCCGCCAATACGCCCATCAGCGCCAGTTGCCAGAGCAAGCTGTAGCCGCCGCCGTTGGCCAAAAACTGCCGCAGATAGTCGCCAAAGCCCATGGGGCGGTCATAGGCGATGCGCTCGACCACGCCGTTTTGTTGGAACTTCCAATAACCCGCAGCCATGCCAATCATGCCGATGAAAAAGCGCAGCCCGTTGAGGCCGCTTAAGTCGCGCAGCAACTTGCGGCGCAGATTCGCGCGGCTGATCGGGTAGCGCTCGACCATCACCAAATCAGGGTCTTGTGCCGTCCCAGCGAGCCGGTGGTGGGCCATATGGTAGGCGCGGTACATCGGCATATTGTTGAAGTTGGGCAGCGCGCAGAGGTACTGGCCGACCCAATCGTTGAGCCGCGCAGTGGCGAACAGACTGCGGTGCGCGGCCTCGTGGGTGAGGATGGCGAAGCCCGCGTGTACGCCCGCGAGCAGCAACACGGCGGCGAGATAGGTAACGGGATGCGGGAGTGCTATGCACAGTGCGAACGCGGCAAGGAGCAGGCCGTAATCCTTGGCAACCGACAAAGCACCGCGCAGATTGCTGCGGGCTTTGAGCTGCTCTTTGAGATGCGGGTCTAGTACAAAGCTGGGGCTGATGGTCGTCATGGGTCTCTAGCTCGCGAAATCTGCCTAAATAATACATAAAATTGACGATGACAGAAAAACTCGTAATGAATAGTGCGCTGGCTAGCAGCCTCAAGCCGCGCAATCTTTTTTTGGAACTCATGCTCGCTAGCAACGACGAGCCGCTGTCCGCCAAAGAGGCGGTGCGTGCGGCAGCGCTGTTCGGCATCAGCGAGAGCAATGCCCGCATCACCCTGCTGCGCCTGAGCGCTGAGGGTTTGATTACTGCCGAGGAGCGCGGCGTGTATCGCTTGAGTGAGCAAGCGCATGAGCTGGCCGATGCCGTCGCCCTTTGGCGCGGTGCTGAGCGGCGCATCAAGCCTTGGCGTGGCGGCTATCTCGCGCTGCACCGTGTGGTGGCTGCCGCACCCTCGGCCAAGCTACTCAGGCAGCGGCAACGCGCTTTGGATTTGCACGGCTTTGCGCCGCTAGAGCCGCAGCTGTACATCCGCCCAGATAACCGCAAGGAACCCGCTGCAGAACTGGCCCAGCGCTTGGCCAAGCTTGGTTTAGAGCCCAACGCGCAGCTGCTACAGGTGAGCAATATCGTCGGCAGAACTGAGGCCGATCTTGCCGCGCTTTGGGACGCTGCAGCGCTCAACCGCAGCTATGCGCAGCTGCGCCAGCAGCTAGAAACTTGGATGCAACGCGCGCCGCGCTTGGCGCCAGAGCAGGCGATGCGCGAATCGTTTTTGCTGGGCAGCAAGGCGATCCGCGCCGTGCTGTTTGACCCCCTGCTGCCCGAGGCTTGGCTGGACGCAGCCGCGCGCAAGGCGTTCTTCCAAGCGGTTGCGGAATACGACGCCAATGGCCGCAAGATTTGGCGCAGGCTAAGGCAAATGCCGGATTTCTCTGCCCGCAGTCTGCGGCGTGCGGGCAAAACCACGCCCTGAGTAGCGCCTGCAACGCTCGCGCAAGGCTTGAACTCATCGCCACAAACCCGCCTAATCGAACGCCTTCCTCCCACATCGACCTGAGCCCGCTATGGACGTCCGCGCCGCTGTTGCATTTGCTGCCTCTCAACCGCTTTCTATCGAAACCGTGCAACTGGATGGCCCCCGCGAGGGCGAGGTGCTGGTCGAGATGAAGGCTACCGGCCTCTGCCACACCGACAAATACACCCTGAGCGGTGCCGACCCCGAGGGTCTGTTCCCCGCCATCTTGGGCCATGAGGGCGCGGGCATCGTGGTGGACGTAGGCCCCGGCGTGAAGAGCCTGAAGAAGGGTGATCACGTCATCCCGCTCTACACGCCGGAGTGCCGGGAGTGCGACTACTGCCTGAACCCCAAAACCAATCTCTGCCAAAAAATTCGCAGTACCCAAGGCCGCGGGCTGATGCCGGACGGCAGCAGCCGCTTCAGTTTTAAGGGCAAGCCGGTGCTGCACTACATGGGCTGTAGCACCTTCGCCAACTACAGCGTGCTGCCGGAGATTGCACTCGCCAAAGTGCGGGAAGACGCGCCGTTCGACAGCATTTGTTACATCGGCTGCGGCGTCACCACCGGCATCGGCGCGGTGTTGTTCACCGCCAAGGTGGAGGCTGGTGCGAATGCCGTGGTGTTCGGCTTGGGCGGCATCGGGCTCAACGTCATTCAAGGGCTGAAGATGGTGGGTGCGAACCGCATAATTGGTGTCGATACCAACCCCGCGCGCGAGGCTATGGCGCGGCAATTCGGCATGACCCACTTCGTCAATCCCAAAGCCATTGAGGGCGATTTGGTCGCGCACTTGGTGGAGCTCACCGGCGGCGGTGCCGACTACAGCTTTGAGTGCATCGGCAATGTGCAGGTGATGCGCCAGGCCCTTGAGTGCTGCCACAAGGGCTGGGGGGTTTCGACCATCATTGGTGTCGCCCCTGCAGGGGCAGAAATCACCACCCGACCCTTCCAGCTCGTGACTGGCCGCCGCTGGATTGGCTCTGCCTTTGGCGGCGCACGCGGCCGCACCGACGTGCCGAAAATCGTCGATTGGTACATGGAGCGCAAAATCAGCATCGACCCGCTCATCACCCACAAATTGAAGCTGGAGGAAATCAACCACGGCTTCGATTTGATGGAGCGCGGCGAGAGCATCCGCAGCGTTGTGCTGTTTTAGGGGCCGTGCGCATGTCGCCGATTTGGTTTTTGAAGGCCTTCATTGCAGGGTTCGCCGCCACGCTGGTATTCCACCAAGGCCTGTTCGCCCTGCTGCACGCGGCCGGTGCGGTGCCGGTGCCGGCCTACAACTTCACGGCGATCGCACCACTCGGCGTGCCTGCCGTGCTGTCGCTGGCGTTTTGGGGCGGCATCTGGGGGGTGGTGATTGCAGCGCTCATCGGCCGCAAAACCGGCGCTCGGTATTGGCTTTTGTGCTTGGTCTTGGGCGCGATAGGCCCGTCCTTAGTGGCACTGGGCTTGGTCTTCCCCATCAAGGGTTTGCCGGTGGAGGGCCGCACCGTGGTCGGTGCCTTGCTGCTCAATGCCGCTTGGGGCTTGGGGCTTGCTCTGCTGCTGCGCTGGATGCGCGTAGAGGCCGCCAAAGATGACTAGCCCCAAGCTGCGTAGCCAGCACCGCTGCTTTGGCGGCGTGCAGGGGTTTTATAGCCATGAAAGTGCCGCCACTGGCACAACGATGAACTTTGCGGTCTACACCCCGCCGCAAGCCGCTGAGCGCCCAGTGCCGGTGTTGTTTTACTTGGCAGGCCTGACCTGCACGGAAGAAACTTTCGTCATCAAAGCAGGCGCGCAGCGCCTGGCCGCGGAGCTGGGGCTGATGTTGGTGGCTGCGGATACCTCGCCGCGCGGGCTCAACCTGCCGGGTGAGACTGCGGCTTGGGACTTTGGCCTAGCCGCCAGTTTTTACCTAGACGCTACGGTGCAACCTTGGGCTCAGCACTACCGCATGGCTAGCTACATCAACGAGGAGCTGCCTGCGCTGATCGACGCCCACTTCCCGACCATTGCGGGTCAGCGCGGCATCTTCGGCCACAGCATGGGCGGGCACGGCGCGCTCATCAGTGCGTTGAAGTTCCCGCAGGTTTGGCGCTCCGTCTCCGCTTTTGCACCGATCACCAATCCCTCGCAAGTGCCTTGGGGGCAGAAGGCCTTTCGCGGCTATCTGGGTGAGGACAACCGTGCTTGGGCCGCGCACGACACTACCGAGTTGCTCAAGCAAGGCAAGCGCTTCCCCTCGCCGGTGCGGGTGGATGTTGGGCTCTCCGATCAGTTCCTCGCCCAACTCGCCCCCGATGTGCTCGAGCAAGCCGCGCTGGCGGCGGGCCAGCCCTTGGCGCTGCACCGGCACGCGGGCTACGACCACGGCTACTACTTTGTGCAGAGCTTTATGGCGGAGCATCTGCGGCATCACGCGGCTTTGTTGGGCTGCGCGGCATGAACCCGCTTTCCGCCTCGGCGACGGCGATCGCAGCGGCCATTCGCAGCGGCCAAACCAGCTCGCGGGCGGTGGTTAGCGCCCATATCCAGAAGATGCAGGCGGTGAACCCGCGCATCAACGCGGTGGTGCAGACCCGCTATGAGCAAGCGCTGCAGGAGGCCGATGCCGCCGATGCCCTGATTGCATCGGGTGCCAAGGATTTGCCACCCTTGCTCGGCGTGCCTTGCACCATTAAGGAGAACTTCCAGCTCGCGGGCTTTAAGCAGGTCTCCGGCATGGTGGCGCGGCGCAATATGGTGTCTAGCGAGGACGCGCCGACCGTAGCGCGCCTGCGCCGTGCCGGTGCGGTGGTGCTGGGCACCACCAACACGCCGGAACTCTGTATGTGGATGGAGACCAGCAACCACGTTTACGGCATCACCCGCAATCCTTACGACGCTAGCCGCATCGTCGGCGGCAGCAGTGGCGGTGAGGGTGCGGTGATTGGCGCGGGGGCCTCGCCCTTCGGCCTCGGTGCAGACGTCGGCGGCAGCATTCGCTTCCCGGCCTTCTTCAACGGGGTGTTCGGCCACAAACCCACACCCGGTATCGTCCCCAACACGGGTCAGTTCCCGCTGCCAATAGGCGCGATGAACGAGCTCTGCGTCACCGGCCCTATCTGCCGCCGTGCCGAAGACCTCTGGCCGCTGTTGAACATCCTCGCCGGTGCCGATGGCATTGACCCCATCGCCGGGCGGCTGCCCTTGGGCGCTGGGCCAGCGCAGCAAAAGTTGCAGGGCTTGCGGGTGATGAGCCTGACCAGCAATGGCCGCACGCCTATCGCCAGTGATTTGGCTAGCGCGCAGACCAAGGCCGCACAGTGGTTGGCGAGTGTGGCTGGCACGCGTCTGCTTGCACCTAGCATCCCCTTGTTGCGCCAGAGCTTCCCGATTTGGTCGGCCAGCATGCAGGCCGCCAAGCCGCCGCCGTTTGCGGTGTCGCTAGGGCAGGGTGCGCGCATCTCGGTGCCGCTGGAGTTGCTGCGCTGGGGCTTGAGGCGCTCGCCGCATACCTTCCCCGCACTCATGCTCGCGGGCCTAGAGCAAATCCCGCTGCCGCAGGACAAAGCCTTGGCGCAGGCCGCAGCACTCAAGCAGCAATTGCTGGATTTGCTGGGCAATGACGGCGTGCTGCTGTTCCCGCCCTATCCCAGCGTGGCACCGCGCCACCATCGCCCCTTGCTGAAGCCCTTTGCCTTTGCCTACTGCGGGCTGATCAATGCCATGGGGTTGCCGTCGACTGCCGTGCCCTTGGGCCTCAACCGCGAAGGTTTGCCGATGGGCACTCAGGTGATTGCCGCGCCCGGCAAGGACGCGCTGTGCATCGCCGTCGCCGGTGCACTGGAGCAAGCGTTCGGTGGCTGGCAGCCGCCCGCTGTGTAGGCTCGTTGCACAACCCTTTTAGAGCAAAGACCCCATGGATGACTTAGCCACCCTCAAAGCCGACGCCGCTGCCTTCCGCCGCCTCTTGCAGCACTTGGACGCGCACAAGGAAGTGCAGAACATCGAGCTCATGAACCTCGCCGGCTTTTGCCGCAACTGCCTCGCCAAGTGGTATGCCGCAGCAGCCACCGAGCAGGGCCTGAGCGTGGACTACGAAGC
>CAZHTI010000028.1:24251-29208 GCA_964535755.1 uncultured Salinisphaerales bacterium
GGGCCAGCGTTTGCGCGCCGGTCAAAATCATTCGCACCATCACCACCATCTGTTCGGTGAGCTCCGCATGGCGCTCGCGCGGCAAGTCAATTGCCACGCCGCCAATCGCAAAAACCAGGCGGGTGACGGCCTTGGCGGCAAGCTCGGGCGCAAACACCGGCACTGAGTGCAGCTCGGAGCGGCGGATCAAATCCAGCCGCAGTTCTTCCTCAAAGAAGCGCAGCTCGCGGTCCACAGCCTGCTTGAAGGCGGTGGAGCCGGTGCCCTCGCGCAGCAGCATGTGCAGGCGTTGCTCATCGGCGGAGAGCTGCTGCATGAAGCTCTCGCAGCTCACCCGCACCACGCTGCCGCCGTCTTGAGCGCGGCTGCGCGCCTGACCAATGATTTGCCGCAGCGATGACCCCGCCTCGTCGATCAAGGCAATCGCAAGGGCGTCCATATCGCGGAAGTGGCGATAGAAGCTATTGGGGGCGATGCCCGCCGCGCGGGTGACTTCCCGCAGGCTCAAGGTCGAGACACTGCGGTTAGGCCCGAGCAAATTGCGCGCTGCTTGCAGAATGTCCTCGCGGGCGATAACCGCGCGGCGGCCACCGGAGGCGGTGGCGCTCTGCACGCGCGTCAGTGCTTGCGGGGTGTCGGCCTGCATCAGGAGAGTCGTCAATGTGAAGTGGCCACGATGGTAGCGCTAAACATCGCGCAGCCCGCCTACGCGCCGCGCAAGAGCATGGCCGTGCCGACCACGGCCAAGAGCACGGCAAAGGCTTGCTTTAAGCGTTGCTGCGGCAGGCCGTGCGCGAGCTTGGCACCCAGCGGCGCGGTGAGCACGCTAAAGACGGCGAGCCCGATAAAGTTGCTGCCGCTGATGTAGCCAATCTGCCCTTTCGCCAGCACCGTGTGTGCGCTGCCAGCAAGGGCAAAGCCAATCGCCCCCGCCCAAGCAATGGGGATGCCGCCAGCGGCTGCGGTGCCCACGGCCTGCACCATCGGCAGCCGTCGCCAGTTCAAGTACGGCACGGTGAGCGAGCCGCCGCCGATGCCCACCAGCGAGGACAGCAGGCCGATACCCGCGCCCGCGCCTAGGAGTTCCGCAGGCTTGATCGCCGCTGCTGCGCTTGCCGCAGTGGCTTGATTCGCGCGGGCTAGCAACATTTGGGCGGCGACGGCCACAGCCCCGACGCCCACGCAGATTTCTAAACTGCGGCTCTTCAGGCCGTGCGCGACAAACGCCCCAAAGAGCGCGCCAATCGCCAGCCCCGGAGCGAGCCCGCGCAGGACGTCCCAGCGCACACCGCCGCGCCGATGATGGGCACGGGTGGAAGAGAGCGAGGTGACCGCAATCACGGCGAGGGAAGTCGCCACGGCCACCTGCATGGTGATGTCCGCAGGTAGTCCCTGCTCAGGCAGGAGAAAGGCGAGCGCGGGCACCATGATGAGGCCACCTCCCACCCCAAATAAGCCCGCGAGAACGCCCGCCGCAGCGCCGGTAATGGCTGAGATCAACAGCGCTTCCATGGGACAATGACCGAATGAAAAATGTGACCCCATGCTACTTGCGCGCGCCCCTCAGCGCGCTGTTGATTGCCGCATCGCTACTGCTGCCGCCTGCTGCCGCCGCCTACGATCAAGAGCTCGCTCGGGCGAGCTTTGCCAGCCAATATCAAGCGCTCAATGGTGGCCGCGCTGAGCCCGCACTCACGGCTGAAGCCGCCGAGGCTCTGGTGGACTACCCCTTAAGCCCTTGGCTCACCGCTTTGCGGATGCGCGCAGCGCTCGCCGCCGATGCGCTAGGCAATGCCCCAATGGTGCGCGGCTTTTTGCAGGAAGCCGAGGATGCTGGCTACGCCCGCGACCTGCGGCGTGACCTGCTTAACCACTACGCCAAACAACAGGATTGGCCCAGCCTGCGCGCCGTGTACCGCGAGGCCAGCGCCAATGACCAATCCCGCTGCCAGTTTTATAACGCCCGCGTCGCCGGCCAAGATGTGCAAGGGCTCGCGGGGGATTTGGCCTTGCTTTGGGTGAAGGCCGAGGGCGACTTACCGGCTGCCTGTGATGCGCCCCTACAGTGGCTATCGCAGCAGCCGGCATGGACAAATGCCTTGGTCGCCGAGCGTGCGCGTGCGCGGCTGATGGCGGGCGACACCACGCGTGCTAAATCACTGATCGCGCTCATCACTGAGCCCAGCATGTCGGCCCCGCTCAATGCATGGGCAAGCCTCGCCAGCAGCCGCACCGCGAGCTTTGCCGCGATGACCACCGGCCCCCAAGCTGCCGTTGACCCCGAAGGCCTCGCCGACCAGTTCCAGCGCCACGCCCGCGCCGATGTTGAGCTCGCCGCCAGCCAACTGCCGCTGATCATCACCCAGCAAAACCTCGGCGCGGAGACGGCGGACCGCCTCACCGGGCACGTCGCGATGATTTTGTCCTGGAGCCGCGACCCACGCGCCTATGAATTGTTCCGGCCCCTGTCTGCTGCCGCGCTCACCGACTTGCAGCACGAGTGGCGGGTGCGTAGCGCGCTCTGGCAGGGCGACTACAGCTCTGCCGCGCGCTGGGTGGCACAGATGCCGGGCCACCTCGCCAGTCAGCAACGCTGGCGCTATTGGCAGGGCCGCAGCCTGATGCTCAGCGGCCAGCGCGAGGAAGCCAAGCGCATCCTGCAACCCTTGGCGCAGGAGTTCGACAGCTTCGGCTTGTTCGCAGCTTGGGCGCTGGGCCAAACCTACCTCCCGCCTGCGCGCGCGCCGGCCATCACCCCCGAAGTTCGCAAGGCACTGGCGACTAATTCCGCGCTGCGCCGCGCCGAGGAGGCCTACCGCGCTGGCATGAGCAGCATCGCCTCAGCGGAGTGGCGCGCCGCCCTCAACAGCCTGCCGGACGACGCCAAGCCCGCCCTCTTGGCCGAGGCCAGCCGCTGGGGTTGGTACGCCCAGGCCATCACCACCGGCACCGAGCTGCGGATTTTTGATGACGTCGCCGCGCTCTACCCACGGCCTTATTTGGACTTGGTCAGTTCAGCCTCGCAGCAGGCGGGCGTCGAGGAGTCTTGGATTTACAGTGTCATGCGGCGGGAGTCGGCGTTCCGCCCGGATGCCCGCTCCAGTGCCGATGCCTTAGGCCTTTTGCAGCTGCTGCCATCCACCGCCAACTTAGTCGCCCGCCGCAATGGTTTGCCTCAGCCCAGCCGCGCCGACCTGCTCAACCCCAGCCGCAACATTCCGCTCGGTGCGCTGCACTTGGCGGAGGTGCGCGACAAGTACAACGGCAATTGGCTGTTTGGGCTCGCCGCCTATAACGCAGGGCCGGGTGCCTTGCGGCGCTGGTTCCCGCCGCGCGATATGGAGCCGGATGTCTGGATGGAAAACATCCCCTTCAACGAAACGCGCGGCTATTTGCAGCGCATCCTCATGCACGTGGCCGTCTACGAGCACCAAGAAACCGGCAAGCCGGTGCAGCCCGCGCGCTGGCTGCCGCGTATTGCTGCCGGGGGATAGACCATGGCGCGCTACTTGGTCGGCGGTGCGGTGCGGGACGAGCTCCTAGGCCTGCCCATTGCCGAGCGCGACTGGGTGGTGGTGGGCGAGTCCGCCGAGCAACTCTTGGCCGAGGGCTTCAAGGCCGTCGGCAAGGACTTCCCAGTATTCCTGCACCCTGCCAGCAAGGAGGAATACGCGCTGGCCCGGCAGGAGCGGAAAACTGCGGCGGGCTACCACGGCTTCGCCTTCGATACCTCGGCGGAGGTGAGTTTGGAGGACGACCTGCTGCGCCGGGACTTCACCATCAATGCTATCGCCCAAGCCGACGACGGCACGCTCATCGACCCCTACGGCGGCCAAGCGGACTTGGCAGCAAGGGTGCTGCGCCACGTCAGCCCAGCGTTTGCCGAAGACCCCGTGCGCATCCTCAGGCTTGCGCGCTTTGCTACCAAACTCGCGCGCTTTGGCTTCACCGTCGCGGCTGAGACGGTCGCCCTTTGCCAAAAGATGGTCGCAGACGGCGAGGTGGACGCCTTAGTCCCAGAGCGGGTCTGGAAAGAAACCGAGCGCGCCCTTATGCACGAGCGCCCTAGCCTGTACTTCCAAACCCTGCGGCAGCTGGGTGCGCTGCCCAAGTTATTCCCCGAGCTAGAAGCACTGTTTGGCGTGCCGCAACGGGCGGACTACCACCCGGAAGTCGACACCGGCGTGCACACCCTGATGTGCGTCGACAAAGCTGCCGAGTACGGGTTTGCTCTAACGGTGCGGGTTGCCGCGCTCTGCCATGACTACGGCAAAGCCCTCACGCCCCAAGAAGAATGGCCCAGCCACCGCCAACACGAGCAGCGCGGTGTGCCTCTGGTGCGGCAATTCGCCGAGCGCATGCGCATCCCCAATGCGGTGCGTGATGTCGCACTCATCGTCACTGCCGAGCACCTCAACATCCACCGTGTGCAAGAGCTGCGCGCCGCCACGCTGCTCGGCCTACTGGAGCGCTGCAAGGGCTTGGACAAAACCACCGAGGCCTTCGAGGCCGTGCTCAATGCCACCCTCTGCGACGCCCAAGGCCGCCTGCACTTTGAGACCGCGCCCTATCCGCAGGTCGACTACCTGCGCGCTGCGGCGAGGGTCGCCAAGGCAGTCACTGCTAGCCAAATCATGCGACCCGGCCTGACCGGCCCAGCGGTAGGACAGGCGCTGACGAAGGCGCGGATAGCGGCACTAGAGATTGTGGGATGTGGGACGTAGGAGGAGGGGGAAATCCGTTTCCTGTTTTCCCCAAGCCCCGTCATTCCTGCCCCCGACTAAAGCACTCGAAAGCAGGCTACGGCGGGAATCTAGGATGCGCGCAGGGCAGTGGGGGCAAGGCATGCCTTGCCCCTACATGAGGTCTCAACGGCACACCACGTCTTACGTCCAAGTCCCGACATCGCCGTCAATCACCCGCCACAAATACCAGCAGGCGACGGAGCGATAGGGGC
>CAZHTI010000029.1:0-20133 GCA_964535755.1 uncultured Salinisphaerales bacterium
GGGCTCCGGTAACGGGTAAAACATACGACCACTAAAAAACCCCCGAACGTCCGAGGGCTAGATAGCTGCACAATCAAATTGGAGCGGGTGATGGGAATCGAACCCACGCTAGTAGCTTGGGAAGCTACAGTTCTGCCATTGAACTACACCCGCAAACGAGCGGACATTGTAGCCTGCCAGCCCCTTATTTGACATCAACTTTTAGCCATGAAACCCCTGCGAATAAAGCATTTTGAAGGCAGCCGCCGCGCCCTGCGGCCTCAGCACCGGGTGCAGGACATCAAAGCCGCCGCGCTCGACTTTCGCCGTGATTTCATCGCCAGCGGGCAAATTCGTTACTACCAGAGCTTTGAATTGGTTCGGGTTCCGTTCCCGACCAAATACGCCTATAGCAATGCCTACGCGGGCGTCACGCCGTTTTTGCACCTCTGCAACAAAATGACGGTGATTCAATTTGATACCGCAGCGGGCCTGAAGACGCTGTTGGTCGGGCCTTCAGACTGGGAGCACCAGCGCGAAACCCCGTTTTTTGCGGCACTCGACGCCAAAAGCGGCCGCTTGGGCCGCTACGCCGAGCCGCTGCTGTTTAAGAAAACCGCCACCGTGCTCGACTGCTTAACACTCATCGGCCTAGCGCCTGAAGATGTCGATTACCTCACCTACGACCACCTGCACACGCAAAATCTACACCGCTGGCTGGGGCCTAAGGCGATCTTCCCGAATGCCAAGTTATTGGTCATGCGGGCTGAGTGGGAGAGTGCGCAAGGCCTGCTGCCTTGGCATAACCAGTGGTACTGCCCCAAGGGCGTTAGCGGCATTGCCGAAGACCGCATCATCGCGCTGGAGGGTGATGTGCAGCTGGGCGCGGGCTTGGCGCTGATCGCCACCAAGGGCCATACCGAGGGCAACCACAGCATCGTTGCCCACACGCCCAAGGGCATTTTGGTGACCAGCGAAAATGGGGTCGGGCTCGATAGCTACGCACCTGAGCGCTCGAAAGTCCCAGGGGTCGCCGCGTTCGCAAAGGCCACCGGGGCGGAGGTGGTGCTCAACGGCAATACTTTGGAATACGCGGTGGATCAATACCTATCGATGGTGCAGGAGAAAACCATCGCCGGGCCTAATCCTGACCGCCCTGAATGGCCAAACATGGCACCGAGCTCGGAGAGTGCTGCGCATTGGTTGTTCCCGCAGACGGCCCCGACTGCGAGCGTCGGCAACTTTTGCTTCGGCCACTACACAGCGCCGTCGCGCAACTAGAGACCAATTCCGCTCATGAGCAGCTATTTCAACTCTGAAGACCTCGCAAAATTCGGCAACATCGGCGCGCACGCACCGGATTTGGCCAAGGACTTCTTCGCCTATTACGGCAAGGTGACGGGACAGGACGGAGCGCTCAGCAAGCGCGAAAAATCACTGATCGCCCTCGCCCTCGCCCACTCCGAAAAATGCGCCTACTGCATCGATGCCTACACCACCGCCTGCCTAGAGAACGGCAGCAATCCCGCGCAGATGATGGAGGCCGTGCACGTCGCCGCCGTGATGAAGGCGGGCATCACGCTGGTGCATAGCGTGCAAATGCAGAACAAGCTCGACGAGCTGATCCTTTGAGCAGCCGCCGTCGGCAGACTTGGGCAGGCCTAAGCCTGCCGCAGGCAATCGGGCCGCTGCTGTTGGCGATTTGCCTGCTCGCCGCTTGCGGCGAGCGCTCAGGCGCTGGGCAGAAGCTCACGATTACCGGCTCCAGCACCGTCGCCCCCTTGGTCGCGGAACTGGCGAAGCGCTACGAAGCCACCCATCCAGAAGTGCGCATCGATGTGCAGTCGGGGGGCTCCTCGCGCGGTATTGCCGATGTGCGTGCGGGCTTGGCGCAACTGGGCATGGTGTCGCGCGCGCTCAAGGCCGATGAGGCCGACCTCAAGGCCGCGACGATCGCCCGGGATGCGGTGGCCGTGGTCGTCCACGCCAGTAATCCGGTGGCGGGCCTAAGCCGCGCGCAGTTGCGCAGCATCTATGCCGGTGAGGCTAAAAGCTGGAGCGCGGTGGGTGGTGCGGCGCAGCCGATCACGGTGGTCAGCAAAGCGGCAGGGCGCTCAACACTAGAGCTATTCCTCGACTACAGCGGCCTGCCCGCCGCCGGCATCAAGGCCAGCGTGGTGATTGGTGAGAACGAGCATGCACTGAAGACCGTCGCCGGCAATCCACAGGCCATTGCCTATGTCTCGATAGGCGCAGCGGAGTCCGCCGTGGCGCAGGGGCAGGCCATCAAAATTTTGGCCTTGGATGGGGTTGCCGCCAGTAGCAAGCTGCTGCGCAGTGGGACGGTGCCGATGACCCGTCCACTCAATGTGGTGAGCGTGGGCGCGCCGAAGGACTTGGCGGCTGGCTTCTTGCAATTTGCCGTGCTGCCGCAAAACCACGACCTCATCGAGCGCTTTCATTTTGTCCCCGCACAGGACTAATCAGCTGTGGTTGCGAGCGACCCAAGCCGCTGCGCTGATGGCAGTGGCACTGGTGCTGCTGATTTTTGGCTATCTGCTGAAGGAAGCACTGCCGCTGCTCAGCAAAACCGCTTGGCCGCGCTTTTTCAGCGGCGACTGGGACCCCAGCGGGGCAACCGCCAGCGCCGGCTTCAACCTGCTGCCGATGCTGGTCGGCAGCCTGCTCGCGACGCTGATCGCGGTTCTGCTCGCGGCACCCATCGGGCTAGCGCTCGCGGCCTGCTTGCAGTTTTACGCGCCCACGCACTTGGCAGTGAACCTGCGCCGCGTGCTCGGCCTGCTCGCGGGCATCCCCAGTGTGGTCTTCGGTTTCTGGGCGCTGGTGGAAGTCGTCCCTTGGCTGGCCCTGTGGCAGCCACCGGGCGCTAGTCTGTTGGCCGCGAGCCTCGTGCTGGCGGTGATGATTTTGCCCACCGTGGCCCTGCTCGCAGACGCAGCCCTCGCCGCGGTACCCCCTGCACAATTGCGCGCCGCCGTGGCCTTGGGCTTGAGCCCATCCACCCGCTTCTGGGCGGTAGCACTGCCCGCCGCACGCGCAGGCGTGGTCTCCGCCATCTTGCTCGCCGCTGCCCGCGCGCTGGGCGAGACCATGGCGGTGCTGATGGTGGCCGGCAATGTGGTGCAGCTGCCGGACTCTCTGTTCGAACCGGTGCGCACACTCACCGCCAACATGGCCTTGGAGATGGCCTATGCCTTGGGCGACCACCGCGCCGCGCTGTTCGTCAGCGGCCTGCTGCTGTTGCTCGCGGCACTGTTGCTGGTGGTGATGGCGACCCGTCCCTTTGCCAAAGCGCCCCAGCTCCATGCTCGGCACTAAGCCCGCGCGCCATTGGCGGCTCGCGCTGCAAGCGCAGGCCACGCGTGGGTTCAGTTGGCTCTCGGCTGGCCTGCTGCTGGCGCTGTTCGGCTGGCTCATCGTCAGTCTGCTGATCAGCGGCCTGCCCGAACTGAGCTGGGCCTACTTGAGCGGAATGCCCAGCGACGGCGGCCGCAGCGGCGGCGTGGCTTCGGTGCTGGTATCGACGCTGATACTGGTCAGCATCTGCATGGCGACTAGCCTGCCCTTGGGCCTGCTGGCGGCGGTGTATTTAGCCGAGTTCAGCCGCGCCGATTCCGCGCTAGGCCGCAGCTTAAGGCTCGCACTAGACCTGCTCGCCACCATGCCGTCCATCGTGCTCGGCCTATTCGGCATGGCGTTTTTTTGCATCGCCCTAGGGATGGGCTTCTCCCTGCTCGCGGGCGGGCTGACGCTGGCCTGCATGGTGCTGCCGATCTTGGTGCGCAGCATTGAGCAGAGCCTGCGCGCGCTGCCGCAGGACTACCGCCTCGCCTCGCTGGCACTGGGCTTAAGCCGCGCCCGCATGGTGATTGCCGTACTGCTGCCCGCCGCATGGCCGGGCGTACAGGTGGGCATGGTGCTGGGCTTAGGCCGGGCGCTGGCAGAGACCGCTGCCCTGCTGTTTACCAGCGGCTACGTCGACCGCATGCCGGAGAGCCTGCTGGATTCTGGCCGCAGCTTGTCCGTGCACATCTACGACCTCGCCATGAATATCTCCGGCGGGGAGGCGCGGGCGAGTGCCGCTGCACTACTCTTGGTGGTACTGCTCTTGTTGATTCACGGCGCTGCGCAGTGGCTGTCCCAACGCATCGCAGCCCCCTTGCCACAGCACTAATCCCAACATGCGCCAGCGCTTAGCGACAATCCCCGTCACCAACAGCCTCAGCCCGCCGCCGTCGGCTGCCGCCTGCTGCGCGCCGGAGACGACACCGCTGCTGCAAGTGCAGAACCTGAGCCTGAGCTACCACGGCAAACTGGCGCTGGATCAAGTCAGCATCAACCTCGCCGCGGGTGGAGTTACTGCGCTGATAGGGCCTTCTGGCTGCGGCAAATCGAGTTTTCTCGCCTGCCTCAACCGGCTCAGCGAGCTCATCCCCGGTTGCCGAGTGGAAGGCCGCGTTTTGCTCAACGGCGATGACATCTACCGCCGCGAGCAAGACCTCACCGAGCTCAGGCGGCGCATCGGCATGGTGTTCCAGAGGGCCAACCCCTTCCCGCTGAGTATTCGCCGCAATTTGGAGCTGCCGCTGCGCGAAGCTGGGCTGCGGAATAAATCCGAATTGGATGGCCGCATCGAGTCAGCCCTCAAGGCCGTCGGGCTTTGGGCTGAGGTGGCCGACCGCCTCGCAAGCCCCGCCCAAGCCTTGAGCGGCGGTCAACAGCAGCGCCTGTGCATTGCCCGAGCGCTAACGCTGGAGCCCGAACTGCTGCTGATGGACGAGCCCTGCTCCGCACTCGACCCGATCAGCTCAGGCGTCGTGGAAGACCTCATCCAAAGCTTCAAGGGCCGCTACACCGTGCTGGTCGTCACCCACAACTTGGCCCAAGCGCGGCGTATCTCCGACCGCTGCGGCGTGTTTTGGCTGCGCGACGGCGTTGGCCGTTTGATCGAATGTGCCGACACCCATTGCCTGTTTGCCTGCCCCAGCGATGCTGACACTGCCGCCTACCTCAGCGGTGCGCGCGGCTAGGCGGCGGGCGGAACCGTAAGGGCTGCGTTTGAGCGCGGTTTTTTGGACGCCGCACACGTCTTCTGCAACGGCTTGGGCGTAGCATCCTCACACCACTTTGTTTGCCGATTTCATTTTGCGAGACCTATGACCGACGCCCAAGAAGACAGCCTGCTCTCCTCCGTTCAGGACTACTACGGCAAGGTGCTGCAAGGCTCAGCCGACCTCAAAACCAGCGCCTGTTGCCTCAACGAGGTGATGCCCGCCTACCTCAGTGCGCTGCTGAAAAACATCCACCCCGAAGTCAAAGACCGCTTCTACGGCTGCGGCTCGCCGATCCCGCCTGCCGTCGCTGGCGCGACGGTGCTGGACTTGGGCTGCGGCTCCGGCCGCGACTGCTACACGCTGGCGCAGTTGGTTGGCAAAGACGGCCACGTCATTGGTCTCGACATGACCGACGAGCAACTAGAAGTTGCCCGCCGCCATCAGGGCTGGCATGCCGAACGTTTCGGTGCAGCCAACGTCGAGTTCCGCAAAGGCTTTATTGAAGACTTAGCCAGTGTCGGCATCGCCGATCACAGTGTTGATTTGGTCATCAGCAATTGCGTGTTGAATCTCTCGCCCGATAAACCGCGCCTATTCGCCGAAATTTTCCGCGTGCTCAAGCCAGGTGGCGAGCTGTATTTCAGCGATGTCTTCGCCGACCGCCGCATCCCGAAGGCACTCGCCGAAGACCCAGTGCTGCTCGGTGAGTGTTTGGGTGGTGCGATGTACTTAGAGGACTTCCGCCGCATGCTCTACCGCGTCGGCTGTGCCGATGCCCGCGTAGTCGCCTCAGCACCCTTGCTGGTCAACAACCGCGAGCTCGAAGCGCAGACCGGCAACATCCGCTTCTTTAGCAACACCGTGCGCGCCTTCAAGCTCGACCTCGAAGACCGCTGCGAGGACTTTGGCCAAGTGGCGGTGTACCGCGGCAGCATCCCCGAATTCCCCCACTTTTTTGACCTCGACGACCACCACCACTTCGTCACCGGCAAGCCCATGCTGGTCTGCGGCAACACCGCGGACATGATCAGCAAGACCCGCTACGCAGCGCACTTCACGCTGGTGGGCGAGAAGTCCCAGCACTTTGGCTTGTTCGACTGCGGACCGACGCCCACGGCGGGTGCCGCCAGCGGCGCGGCCTGCTGCTAGGAACCGAGCGATGGATGACGCCGCAATCCCGCTGGCTGAGCTGGCAGACGACCCCCGCTACGACTTCAACGCCCTGCTCGCCCAGCGTGCGCTGACCCTGCCGCCGCTGAGTGTCGAAACCCTGCAAATCAACCTCACCAAGCTTTGCAACCAAGCCTGCCGCCATTGCCACGTCGATAGCTCGCCCGCGCGCACCGAGGCACTCTCGCGCGCCGGCGTTGAGCAATGCTTGGCGCTGCTCGCTGCCCACCCGCAAATCCAAAAGTTGGATTTGACCGGCGGTGCGCCAGAGCTGCACCCCGACTTCGAGTGGCTAGTGGTAGAGGCGGTGAAGCTCGGCAAGCACGTCATGGTGCGCCACAACCTGACGGTACAAGCTGACGGCAATCCGCAGACCAAAGAGAAGAAGGCGCAGCTGCCGGAGTTCTTCGCTCAGCACCGGGTCGAGGTGATCTCCTCCCTGCCCTACTACCAAGAGTTTTTTACCGATGCCCAGCGCGGCAAGGGCGTGTTTGGCAAGAGCATCACCGCGATGGAGCGCTTGAACGCCGTGGGCTATGGCATGCCGGGGACTGGCCTGATGTTTAACTTGGTCTACAACCCGGTGGGGCCGTATCTGCCTGCCGCACAGGCGGGGCTGGAGGCCGACTACAAGCGCGAGCTAAAGGCCAAGTTTGGGCTCCACTTCAATAACCTCTACGCCATCACCAATATGCCCATCCACCGCTTTGCGCTGCACCTCAAAAAGAGCAAGCAGTGGCAGGCCTATATGGACAAACTGCTCGCAGCCTTCAACCCCGGTGCCGCCGACGGCGTGATGTGCCGCAGCCTGATTTCGGTCGACTACCTCGGCAATCTGTTTGACTGCGACTTCAATCAGCAGTTGGGCCTGCCTGCTAGGAGCAGCAGCGGCAAGCCGCTCAGCATCTTCGACTTTGACCTAGCAGAAACCCTAGGACGCGAGATTGTCTTCCGCAGCCACTGCCTAGGCTGCACCGCAGGTGCGGGCTCTAGCTGCGGTGGCGTGACGGCTTAGCCGTCTCCCGTCTCCCGTCTCCCGTCTCCCGAGCCTTATCCCCAAAACTTCTGGATGGCTCTGTGGATAAGTTTTTTATAAGCGCTAAATCCTGATTGCCGTCAGCGCTAGGCGTGGCAATGCGCAAACTTTAGGCAGCCCAAGGCTTGCAAATTGCGGCGCGCAATAAAGGTAGCCAAGGCCTTGTGGATTGTCCCCAAATCGCGGGGATTAGTCTGTGGATAAGCCCGCGCATTGCCGCTGGTTGTTCATCACAAACAAACACTTAGCAGCGCTTGATGAGTTAATCGACAAGCTGCTGCTTGCCTAAGTCGCGTCGCATCCGGCGGCATTTTTTGCCAGCCGGCGTCGCCCATAAAAAACGGGCCTTTGCATCATGCAAAGGCCCGCTGCTGATTCCTTTCAGCGCGCTCCCCAAGCGATGATTTAGGGGTTCTTTACATAAAAGGTGTAGCTGCCAGCGCCGGAGTAGCTCTTGATGCGCCAGCGGTAGGTGCCTGCCGTACCGGTGTAGGCGATGTTCTCGTCCGAGCTATTGGTCTCAGCGCGGGCGACGATGCTCCAGCCGCCGAGCAGGCCTGAGCTGAACTTCTCGAGGTAGAGATCAAAGTCAGTGGTCGCCGCAGCACGCAGATGGCCCTTGAAGGCACCGCCGTTGCTGCTAAAGCCGCTGCTGGAGGGGTCATAGGCGGTACCACCGTTGGCGAGCGTGCCGGTCTTCACCGTGCACTCGGCGCAGGGGCTGCTGCCGCCACCGCCGCTGGCCGCAGTGACGGTCACGGTTTGGCTCTTGCTGTTGGTCTGGCTCACGGTATCCGTCACCGTCAGCGTGGCGGTGTAGCTGCCAGCAGCGGAGTAGGTTTTGCTCACCGTGGCACCGTTGCCGCTGCTGCCATCGCCAAAGTTCCAGGCGTAGCTGGCAATGCCCTTGTCGTCGCTGGAGGCCGAGCCATTGAAGCTGCAGCTCAGATTGGTGCAGTTGAAGCTGAAGTTCGCGACCGGCGCGGCATCGACACCCGGCTGACCGCCAGCGACGGGCACATAGAGCATCTTGTTGGGTGAGCCAGCGCCGGTGCTGGTGACGACGTTCAATGTGCTGTCATTGACCACGGCGACTTGGGCATTGGCACCATTCACGCTCGCATCCTGTGCGCGCTTGACGGCCAGTGCACCGGCCACGTGCGGGCTGGCCATGCTGGTGCCGCTCAAAGTGCTGCTGCCGGTGTTGTTGGAATGCGTGGCGGAGATGATGTCGGTGCCGGGCGCGTAAAGATCGAGGCAGGTGCCGAAGTTGGAGTAGCTGGCCTGCTTGTCGGTGCGGTCAGTCGCACCGACGGTCAGCACCGTGGGCTCTGCTGCGGGTGAGGTATTGCAGGCGGACGCAGAGTCATTACCGGCTGCGACAGCGACCGCGATGTTGGCGGCCACCATGTTGCGCACGGCGTCCTCCTGCGCAGTGGAGCGGCCACCGACGGTGCCGAGCGAGAGGTTCGCTACGGCGGGCTGCTGGGCGTTGGCGATCACCCAATCGATGCCCGCCAAGATGCCGGAGCCAGAACCTGAGCCGTTGCAATCCAGCACGCGCACGCCGTGCACGGTGGCTTTCTTGGCGACACCAAAGCGAGTGCCCGCGGCAGAGCCAGCGACGTGGGTGCCGTGGCCGTTGCAGTCCGTCCAAGCGTTCGGGTCCACCGAGCCGGTGCCGAGCAAGCCGCCACCGACGAAATTGCGGCCAGTGCCGACGCGGCCCGTGAAGTCGGTATGGTTGGGGTTGAGGCCGGTGTCGATCACATAGACATGCGCGCCTTGGCCTGCGGTGTCTGCGTAGGTGTAGCTGCCGGAGAGCGGCAGGTTGCGTTGATCGACGCGGTCAATGCCGTAGCTGGGCGGGTTGGTCTGGGTGGCGATGGCGCGCACCTCAACGTCGGGCTCGACACTCGCCACCAAGGGGTTGAGCTTGAGCAGCGTCAATTGCAAGGGCGAGAGCTGTGCGGAGAACCCACGCAGCGCGTACTCATAGCTGTGCAACAAGCGGCCACCGCCGACGCTGGAAAGCAGGCTTTGCGCTTGCGCGGCCACCGGCAGATTCGCCAGCGGCGATGAGCTGATCGGCTTCTTCAGCGTCACGATGTACTGGTTAGGGATGGTCGCGGCCGCCGTGGCCATCGCGGAGACGGCAGACAGGGCAAAACCAGCAAGTAAGGGGGCAAGACGCATGGGTGGGGGCTCCGAGGGATGGTCAACAACAATCACCTCCCAAGTATCGTGCCGCTCACTCAAAGATTAACGACCGTTCATCTAGTGACGATTGACTCAGGTAGTTTTAACCTAATTCGGCCGCCTTGATGTTTTGTCAGGGCGACGACTTTCCGTCGTCATCGACCTCCCCGAGCGCCAGCATGGCCTTACTTTGCTCCACGGGCATGGCTTCGATCTGCCGCAATTGGCGGTGAATCGCACGGCTGCGCACGCCCGTCTGCTGCAACTGCTTTTGCGCGAGGTCGAGCTTCTCGCCGACCTTATCCAGCACCTCGCCAAACTTGCCGAACTCGGTCTTCACCGCGCCGAGCATCTGCCAGACGTCGCTGGAGCGCTTCTCAATCGCCAGCGACCTAAAGCCCATCTGTAGGCTATTGAGCAGGGCGGAGATTGTGGTGGGGCCAGTGACGATGACGCGGTACTCACGCTGGAGGTCATCGGCCAAGCCTGGGCGGCGTAGCACTTCGGCGTACAGCCCTTCCGTCGGCAAATACAGCAGGCCAAAGTCCGTAGTGTGCGGTGGGTGGATGTACTTCTCGCCTATCGACTTCGCCTGCCGGCGCACCGCGCCTTCCAGCGCCATCGCCGCGACGTCAATCGCGGCCAAATCGGCCCGCTCGTGGGCGTCCATCAGGCGTTGGTAGTCCTCCACTGGGAACTTTGCGTCAATCGGTATCCATACCGGTGCCTCGTTCGCAGCCCCCTTGCCGGGCAGCTTGATGCCGAAGTCCACACGCTCGCCAGAGCCCGGCCGCACCGCCACTTGGGCGGCGAATTGCTCGGTGGTCAGCAGCTGCTCCAGCAGATTGCCGAGCTGAATCTCGCCCCAACCGCCCCGGGTTTTGACGTTGGTGAGCACCCGCTTCAAATCGCCGACACCGACGGCAATGCTCTGCATCTCACCCAAGCCCCGGTGCACCTGCTCCAAGCGCTCGCTCACCTGCTTGAAGCTTTCGCCCAGCCGTGCTTCCAGCGTGCTTTGTAATTTTTCATCGACAGTGTGGCGCATGGCTTCTAGCTTTTGCGCGTTGTCAGTCTGTAGCTCCTTGAGGCGCAGCTCCACCGCTTGGCGTAAGTCCTGCCCGCTTTGGCGATTGGCCTCGCTCATCCGCGCCATTTGCGCGCTCAGCTCCTCGCGGAAGTTCTTGAGCTGCTGTGCAGCTTCCTCGCGCGCCGCACGGGCATCGGCCATCACGCTGGTGTTGAGCGCCGTGAGCTGGTCGGCCAGAGTTTTACGCAGCGCCTCCGCCCGCTCGCTGCCTTGAGTCCCCTGCCCCGCGAGTGCGGCGCTAAATTGCTCAAAAGCCGTCGCCAAACTCTGACCAATGGTCGCGGTCTGCGCCGCATTCGCCTGCTGTGCCAAGCCCAGCTGGCCGCTCAAGTCCTGCCTTTGCAGTGCCAACTGCCCGCTCACGCTCTCGCGCAGGCGGTCTAGCTCGGCAGGCGTGGCAGCAGCAAGTCCCGTGACTTGCTGGGCCAGTGCGACGAGCGCGGCGCTGTGTTGGTCGAGCAGCGCTTTTTGTTGCTGTAGGGCCAGTGCCGCCTCTTGGCTGCCGCTGCGGCCTTTGAGCAAAAGCCATACAAAAATCACGGCCAGAAACAGGGCGCAGACTGCGCCGAGCAGTAATGAAAGTTCGTTGGTCATTGAGCGATTATCGGCTGGCAGAGTCTCAAACTCTGAGCCTTCGCCACAGAAACTGCGGCAGCAAATGCTGGCGATTGAAAAACCTTCGGCTCAGGCCGCCCGCTGGCGTTTGCGCGCGAAGCTTTTTAAGAACTCCATCTGGTCGACCAAAATCTTGCGGTTTTGCAGGATCAGGTATTCCGCCAGATTGGGCGTGTAGGGCACGGCGAGGAGCTTCATGCGGGCTTCTTCTGGCGTGCGGGCGTCTTTGCGCTGGTTGCAGCTGCGGCAGGCGGTGACGCAGTTCTCCCACGAGGTCTCGCCGCCTCTCGACGCAGGGATGACGTGGTCGCGGGTCAGCGAGGCGAAGCTGTATTCCTGCCCGCAGTACAGGCAGAGGTTTTGGTCGCGCTGGAACAAGGTGCGGTTGGTGAGCAGCGGCGCACCGAGTGCGAAGCGGCGGGAGCGATCCGCTACCGCGAGGATGCTGCCGATTTCTAAATGGCTGCGCAGCCCGGTGCGGGCGCACAAACCACCGGCGACCGAAAAGCGCTCGGCACCGGCCTCCCAGCAGACGCGCTTGCGCGCATAAAGAGTGACGGCCGTTTGCCAGTGAATCCAACCGACCGGGAGACCGCTGACGTCAAGTTTGAGGATGGAGGGAATCATCCTTGGACTCTACGCCTATTGCGACTTTTTTCACCAGCCCCAGCGTGGGCGATTCATAAAAACTTCATCGCGGTGCTTCTTGCCCTAGCGCTTGGAGGATGGCGGTGACGGCGGCTGCACCGGCAGCAGTCGTCGGTGCGGCGAGGTCAAAGTGGCCGGCGTCAGGCTCGGTGATGACCGCGACCTGATCGCCCGCAGCGCGCGCAGCTTGGGCGTAGGCGCTCTGCCCCGCCAGCGGCACGATGGGGTCTAGCGCTCCTGCGACCAGCCACTGCGGCAGGCCCAAGGGCAGCAGGGCCAAGGGCGAGGCTTGGGCATAGCGCAGCGGGTGTTGCTCCGGCGTGCCGCCCATGAGTTGGTCCACCGCGCTATTGCAGGAGCCGGGTGCGCCAATGCGGTAGCTGTGTAGGTCAGTAATCGCCGCAAGCCCCACCACCCCTTGCAGCCGCAGTGGCGGCAGTTGTGCTGCCAGCGCGCTGGTCTTAGGCAGCTTCTGCCGCGCGGCCAGCCAAAGGGCTAAGTGGCCACCGGCGGAGTGCCCAGCGCTGACCACGCGCTGCACGTCTAAGCGCTCGCGCTTCGCCAAAAGTGCTAGGTGATCCGTGCCCTGGGCGACGTCTAAGAAGCTGCCCGGCCAGCCGCCGTCGGTATCGCCGATGCGTCGATACTCCAGCGTCCAGGTCGCCACACCGTGCTCGGTGAGTGCCGCGGCCAAATGCGTGAAGTAGCGATAGTCGAACTGATTCAGCCAGCAGCCGCCGTGCACCAAGACCGCGACCGGCCAGCCCGCTTTGGGCGGCTTGCCCTTGGGCAGGCGCAGCTCGCCGAACTGCTCGGGTGCTGGGCCATAGCTGTGTTTTGCACCGGCGGCGGGCAGTGGCAGGGATTGCAGCGCAGGCCAAGTCAAAGGGGCGGCGGTGGTCATGGTCGGGGCTCCGGCGGCGAGCACGGCACTGAGGGCGAGTAGGAGGATTCTGTAGCGCATGGCCTGCCTCGGCTTGGTTTAGGTGATGGCTTTCGGCGCTTGGAACTCTGGCGCGCGCCAAGCCTCTTGTTGCAGCAGATGCTTGAGGTTGGCAACGGCATCCCAAGCATCGACAAAGCGGTTGTAGAGCGGGGCAAAGCCAAAGCGCAAGAAGTTGGGGCTGCGGAAATCCCCCACCACGCCTTGCGCGATCAGCGCTTGCATCAGTGGCCAAGCCTCGGGGTGGCTCAAGCTGACTTGGCTGCCGCGCGGCCACTCCGGCTGGGTGACGAGTTCGATTTCAAAGCCCGCGAGTTCCTGCTGCACCAAGCGGATGAATAGCGAGGTCAGCGCGAGGGACTTCTGCCGCAACAAGGCAGGGTCAGCACTCAGTGTGATGTCCACGCCCACCTCCAATGCCGCCATCGACAGCACCGGCGGCGTGCCCACCATGAAGCTATCCACCCCAATAGCGGGGCGGTAGTCGGGCACAAAATCGAAGGGTTTGGCGTGGCCAAACCAGCCGCAGAGCGGGTTGCCGCTAAGCCCTGCTGCCTGCCACTTGGGTGCTACGTACAGGAAGGCCGGCGCGCCCGGCCCGCCGTTCAAATATTTGTAGCCGCAGCCCACGGCGTAGTCGATGCCGCACTCGGCTACTGCCACCGGCAAGGCACCTGCGGAGTGCGCCAAGTCCCAGACGATGAGCGCGCCGGCTTGCTGCGCCAAGGCCGTGAGGCGCGGCATGTCGTAGAGCCGACCACTGCGGTAGTCGACATGATTGAGCAGCACCACGGCGCAATCGCTAGTGATCGCGGCCTCAAGCGCGTCGTCCTCCACCCGCTGCAAGTCAAGTCCGAACTGTGCTGCTAAGCCTTGGGCGATGTAGCCATCGCTGGGGAAGCTACCTGCCTGCATCAGCAGCGTTTTGCGGCCTTCTGCCGCATTGCTGAGCGCGGCGTGCAGCACTTTGTAGAGGTTCACCGAGGTGCTATCCGCCACCCGCACGCTGTTCTCTGGAGCACCAATCAAGCGGGCGATTTTCTCGCCGACGCGCTTCGGCAGGTCCGCCCAGCCCGCGTTGTTCCAAGCCGATACCAGCTGCGCGCCCCACTCCGCCTGCGCCACCTCGGCGAGCCGCGCTGGCGTGGCGGCCGGAAGCGCGCCGAGCGAATTGCCGTCGAGGTAGGTCAGCCCCTCAGGCAGCGCGAACTGGCTGCGCAGGTGGGCAAGCGCGTCTCCAGCATCGAGGGCGAGGCAATCGTCGCGAGTCATTGGGGCTTGGGACATGGCAGAACACGGCGGGGGTTTCGTTAGAGTATGGAGTCTATGAAGCACTTGCTCGTGGTCTATCACAGCCAATCTGGCCATACCCAAGAGTTGGTGAAGGCCCTGTGCGACGGGGCTGCGACGCTGGCTGAGGAGGTAGAACTGCGCTGCCTGCACGCACCCGATGCAGGGCTCGATGCGCTGCTCTGGGCCGATGCGATCGTCATCGCCAGCCCCGAGAACTTCGGCACGCTCTCAGGTCTCGTCTGGGATTTCTTCAACCGCACCTACTACCCCGCCGAAGGGCTCACCGTCGGCAAGGCTTGGGCGCTGCTGATTAGCGCTGGCAATGATGGTCGCGGCGCGGTGCAGGCCGCCCAGCGCATCGCCCTAGGCTATGGCTGGACGCTAGCTGCTGAGCCGTTGATTGTGCGCGGGGACATCACGCCGCAAGCCTTGGCACAGGCCAAAGAACTCGGCGAACTGATGGCGGCGCAGTTGAGCTTGCAGAGCTAGTTTTTGGTTTGAGTGACCAAAGTAAGGTTCAGTGTCATGCCGACGAAAGTCGGCATCCAGCCCCTCGAAATTGGCTTCGCCTGAACCACTGGATACTGGCCTTCGTCGGCATGGCGGTGAGTGGTTGGTGCGTAGGTTCTAGCCAGAACATGAGGTGATTTGCGCAAGTTCCGATGGAGTTAGGACTTAAGCAGAACCCCCAAAGTAGTCATTCCCGCGAAGGCGGGAATCCAGGCAGCTTTGCTGTTGTCCCTAGCAAATACCAAACACTGCGCTTCGCGCATCCTAGATTCCCGCCTTCGCGGGAATGACGTAATTCGTCCATTTGCATAAGCCCTACTGGAGTGAGTGAACCTTAGCCATCCACTTTCTTGGTTCAGCGTCAGACATCGTCCCATCACAGTGTCAAACTTCGATGCGTCGGTTAAATAACATCGCGCCGACACCGCCCTCCCCCGCTGCCGGCGTCTTAGCCTGTGACCCGCTCAAAATCTCTCGCCCTGCTGCTGCCCATATTGGCCGTCTTGCTTGGGGGCGCATCCACCCTCGCCTTCGCGCCCTTTGACTACAAGCCCTTGCTGGTCTTGGGCTATGGCGGGCTCATCGCGCTAGGCATGGCCGCACAAAGCAGCGCACAAGCCTTCCGCTGGGGTTGGCTGTTTGGTGCTGCGCACTTTGGCAGCGGCATCTACTGGACCTACATCTCCACCCACATCTACGGCGGCGCTCCGGCCTGGCTGGGCCTGCTGCTGACCACCGTACTCAACGCCTACTTAGCACTCTACCCAGCGCTCGCTCTGGCACTCTGCCGCAAGCTAGTGCCACAACCGGATGGCCGCTGGCTGATCGCCGCACCGGCCGCTTTCACGCTCGCCGAGTTGCTGCGCGGTTGGGTGTTTACCGGCTTCCCTTGGCTAGCCCCCGGCTATGTCGGGCTGGACACCCCCGTTGACCCTCTGGCCGCCGCCTTCGGCGTCTATGTTTTGGGCGCGATTGCGGTGCTTTTGGGCACAGCTGGCGTGCTGTTAGTGAAACAGCGCGGCAAAGGCTGGGGCGCTTACGCCGCACTCGCCGTCGTTGTACTCGCGGCAGTCGCAGCGCCTAATCCGCTCGGCTACACCAAAGACTCCGGCGCGCCGCTCAGCACGGTCATCCTGCAGGGGCAAGGCGAAGTGTTGATGAACCAAAAGTGGCAGCCGGAGGCACGCAATACCCTGATCACCCGCTTCCGCGATATGACGCTCAACGCCCGCGGCAAGCAGCTGGTGGTCTGGCCAGAAGGCCCGCTGCCCGCCACCTATGCGGCACTCGCGCCCTATTACTTGGCGGAGTTAGACCAAGCGCTCAAGGCCAGTGGCAGTGCGCTGTTCGTCGGTGTGCTCAAGGAGCAATTCGAGGGCCAAGACCCGACCAAGGGCCTGCTCAATGCCACGGTGCTGATGGGGGCTGGCAAGGGCGAATATCACAAGCGCCACCTAGTGCCTTTTGGTGAGTTCTTCCCTATCCCCGATTGGCTCAGGCCCTTGATGCAAGTGCTCGGCACGCCGTACTCGGACTTCGCCTTTGGCGCAGAGGTACAGCCGCATTTGCTGGCGCAGGGGCAGCAAATCTTCCCCAACATCTGCTTTGAGGATGTCTTCCCCAACGAATTCCGCCGCAACGCGCGCGGTGCAAGCGTGCTGCTCAACCAAACCAATGACTCGTGGTTTGGCGCAGCAGTCGCCCCTTGGCAGCACCTGCAAATCGCCCGCATGCGCGCGCTGGAGAATGGCCGCTGGTTCATCCGCGCCACCAACTCCGGCGTCTCCGCCTTCATCGGCCCCGATGGCCGCGTCGCCAAGGCCTCCGGCGGCACCTATGAAGTCGCCGTACTGGAGGGGGAGGTCACACCCCGCAGCGGCGAGACCCCTTATGCCCGTTGGGGCGATGCGCCGCTCTGGTGGGGCAGCGCCTTGCTGTTGATCGGTTTGGGCGCGGCACCCTTGCTGCGGCGCAAGGCGGGATGAGGCTAAAAGCAGCGCTAGCGCTGATCGCCGCGCAGCGCTTTCACCGCGTCCTCTAATGCCGCTGCGGTGAGCCCTGCCCCGTCCATCGGCTGGCCGATCACGATTTGGATGCGCGCCCTGATCCGCCGAGGCAGGCGTGCGCGGCCCATCTTGCCGTCGCGGCGGCTCCACATGCTCTGCCACAGGCCCTGCACGGCAATCGGCACCACGGGCACGGGTGTCTTGGCGAGGATGCGCTCGATGCCGGGCTTGAAGGGCTGGATGCTGCCGTCCGGTGTCAGCCCACCCTCCGGGAAGATGCCCAGCACTTCGCCGCTGGCGAGGACTTCGTCCATCAACTCATAGGCACGGGCGAGCACGATGGGGTCTTCCTTCGCAGGCGCAATCGGGATGGCTTTGGCGGCTTTGAAGATGGGCCGCAAGAAGGGGATGTTGTAGATCTTGTGGTAGCTGACGAAGCGCACCGGGCGGCGGATGTAGCCGCCGAGCAGCAGGGCATCGACAAAGCTCACATGGTTGGCGGCGACGATGACCGCACCTTCTTGAGGGATGTGGTCCTCGCCGCGCACTTCGACTTTGTAGAGCGCGCCCATGACCAGCCAGACGACGAAGCGCATCGCGAACTCAGGGACGAGGCTGTAGATGAAAACGGCCACCGCTGCGTTCATCACCGCGAGTGTCAACAGCAGTTGCGGCACGCTCAGGCCCGCCTGCAACAAGAGCACGCTGAGCACGGCGGCCACCACCATGAAGGCGGCGTTGAGGATGTTGTTACCGGCGATGATGCGCGAGCGATGCGCAGGCTCTGATCGGGTCTGCACGAGCGCGTAGAGCGGCACGATGTAGAAGCCGCCGAAGACGCCAATTAGGGTGATGTCGGCTAAAAAGCGCCAATAGTGGGCGTCCTGTAGCAGCTGCATCGCGGCTAACCCTTGCCCGGGCGCGAGCGGCAGGGCGAAGTACACATCGACACCAAACACGGTGAGGCCGATCGAGCCCAAGGGCACCAAGCCAAGCTCCACCCGCTTGCCGGAGAGCTTCTCAGAGAGCAGCGAGCCAAAGCCGATGCCTAAGCTAAACAGGGTGAGCAGCAGGGTGACGACCGACTCGCTGCCGCCCAAGCTGAGTTTGCTGAGTGCCGGCAATTGGCTGAGGAGCACCGCGCCGTAAAACCAGAACCAGCTAATCCCCAAGATCGACAAAAACACGGTGCGATTGCCGCGCAGGAAGCCCAAGTTGCGCCAGGTTTCTTCCCAAACATTGAAGTTGATGACGAGCTCGGGGGCTGCCGCAGGTGCCACGGGCACCGCGCGCGCAGTGAGCCAGCCCAAGACGGCGCAGGCGATGGCCGCTGCCCCTACCCACAAGCCGCCCTGCGGCAGGGTGATGAGCCAGCCGCCGGCGATGGTGCCCAGCAAAATCGCGACGAACGTGCCCGCCTCCACCCAAGCATTGCCGCCGATCAGCTCCTCGGGCTTCAAATGCTGCGGCAGGATGGCGTACTTCACCGGCCCGAACAGTGCCGACTGCGCGCCAAGCAAAAACAACACCGCCAGCAGCAGCCCCGGGCTTTGCAGCCAAAAACCCACGGCGGCGAGCAGGGCGATGCCGATCTCTAGCAGCTTGATCTGCCGAATCAGCGCCGCTTTCTCGTATTTCTCCGCCACTTGGCCGCTGGTGGCGGAGAACAGAAAGAACGGCAGGATGAACAAACCAGCTGCCAAATTCACATAGAGCAGGCGCTGGCCCTCGCTCAAGCCCGCGATGCCGAAAGTGACCAAAATCACCAGCGCGTTCTTGACCAAGTTGTCATTGAGTGCGCCCAGCGCTTGGGTCCAGAAAAACGGCGCGAAGCGACGGCTGGCCAGCAGGGATTGAGACATGGCGAGAGGGCTAAAAGGGCAAGAATGTTGAGCCTAGCGCAAGCATTACTCCGGTTGCCGCGCTCTGGCGCGCTGGGTATCGGTCGAGTCTGGGCAGTCGAGCAAGTCAGCATGGGTGCAGATTCGCCAATTTGTCATCAAAATGACGCGACCTTCAGGGCATCCTTGCGGGCCAACATTTCCACGGTGACACGCTGCCATGTCTAGCCATCCGCTCTTACTCGCCGCAGAACGCGCGGGTATCTCCCGCCGCACATTTTTGCGGCAGATGTTTGTTACCGCCGGGGCGATCGCTACCGCACCTTGGTTGACGGCCTGCGGCGAGAGCAGCGGCGTCGCTGGCAGCGCAGCGCCGATCCCCGGCGATAACGGCGTAATCGTTCCAGTGCCGGGCCCGGCGCCTAGACGCTCCCCCTTCGCAGATATGGGGCCGCTACAGGCCGCCAATGCCGATGGCATCCAATTGCCCGCAGGCTTCACGAGCCGTACGGTGGCGGTGTTCAACCAGCCGCCCGTGCAGAGCAACCCAAGCTTCCTCTGGCACTCCGACCCCGACGGCGCGGGCACCTTCCGCACCGAGGACGGCGGCTGGATCGTGTTGTCGAACTCCGAGGCCAGAAACGCGGCGATCACCGGCGGTGCGACCCGCGAGCAAGGCGCGTTGATCGAGCCGCTCGCAGGTGGCGTCAGTGCCTTGAAGTTCGACGCGGCCGGCAATTTGGTCGATGCCTACGCGGTGGAGCGCGGCACCACCACCAACTGCTCCGGCGGCATTACGCCGTGGGGCACTTGGATCAACGGCGAGGAAATCGCCGACGGCTATATGTTTGAGTGCAGCCCGCTGGCCGATGGCGGCACCGCCGTGCGGCTGGACAAATTTGGCCGTAAGGCGCACGAGATGGTCGCCGTGCACGTCGCGGGCCGTGCGATTTATCACACCGAAGACGTCACCGGCGAAGACCGCTTCTACCGCAACATTTACACCGTTGCCGAGTGGCCAGAGGGTGGCCGCCCTGATCTCATCAACGGTGGCGTGCTGCAAGCGATGGCCGTCGATGCTGGCTTGGCCGCCGCGCGCCTAGGCCCCGTCCCTGTCCGCTGGGTGAATTGCGTCAACGATGGCCGCCCGCAGCCGGATGTCTATCTGCCGGAGGCCACCATCTTTGCGGGTAATGAAGGGGTTTGGGAGCTCAACGGCTTCATCTACTTCACCACCAAGGGCGACGGCAACATCTGGGTCTACGACACCGTCGGCGGCACCGTCGAGAGCATCTACAACCCCGCCAAAGTGCCGCCAGTGCCGGGCTCACCGGCGGACCCCGCAGAGCCGCCGATGGCGGGTGTCGACAACATCACCATGACGCTCGACGGCGAGATGATCGTGGTGGAAGACGGCGGCGACATGCGTGCGATGGTGTTCCTGCCCGACGGCACCACCATCCCGTTGCTGCGCCTGCCCGGCAGCGCCGACGTGACGGAAGTCACCGGCCCCACCTTCTCGCCGGATGGCCGACGCATTTACGTCGCCAGCCAACGCGCCTTGGTGCAGGGCGCGCCCGCCGCCTTCCGCACCGGCGGCGTGATTTATGAGATCACTATGCCTTTCGCGGTGCGGGTGAGCTACCCCTTGGCTGGGCGGGTGACGGGGGCTGTGTAGCGCTCCATTCGGCGCACTGCTGCCGCGTAGGGGCAAGGCATGCCTTGCCC
>CAZHTI010000029.1:20233-24364 GCA_964535755.1 uncultured Salinisphaerales bacterium
TAGGGGCAAGGCATGCCTTGCCCCTACGGATCCTTCACTGATCCCTGAAAAGCCACCGCCGTGCATCCGGCGGTGGCTTTTTCGCGACAGCGACTAGCGTCGCGCGTAGCGACGGCGGCGCATGCCCAACAGCGCCAACGCCCCGAGCAGCGTCAAGCCCATGCTGCCGCCACCGAAGCGGCCTCGACGGTTGTCGGTGGTGGTGGAAGATTCCACATTGCCGGGGTCGGCAGCGGCCAAGGGTGCGCTGACCACCCGCACGCCTACCGTTGCGCTCTCAGCGGAATCCGCGCCCATGCTGTCGCGGGTGCTGACGCTCGCCGTGAAGTTGCCCGGCAGGTCATAGCGGCAGTCATAGATCGGGTTGGGCTGGCTCACGGGCGCGCGACCGTTGCCGCAGTCGAAGCTGTATTGGGTTACGGCGTCGCTGTCCTCGCCTGCATCAGAGGCGCTGGCATCCAAGCGCACAATCAAGGGCGCATTGCCTACCGTGCGGTCGGCACTCATCCGCGACTTGGGCGGGATGTTTTCGGGTGGCGGCTCATCGACGCGGGTAACGGTGATCATTTGTGTCACCGGCAGGTCGCTGACTTTGCCGCGGCTATCGGTGACGGTGAGCGTGACGCTGTAGGTGCCGGGGTTGGTGTAGGTGTGGCTGACGCTGGACGCGCTGCCTTCCTGCACCGGGCTCATATCGCCAAAGTCGAAGCTGTAGCTGACCACGCGGTCGCCTTCGTCGGGGTCGCTGGAACGCGCGGCGCTGAGTTGCACGCTGTGCGGTGCGGGGCCGGAGGGGCGGTCAACATCGAGTGCGGCGATCGGCGCGGTGTTCACTGGCGGCGGCGGGGGTGGCGGCTCAACGCTGGGAATCTCATACACCCAAGTCCCCGTGCCCCAGTTGCCGACGAACAGCCGGCGCGGATTGCCGGGCTGCAACGCCAGATGGTGGGCGATCGACACCGGCATGCCGTTGCCGAGCGGCGCCCAAGCGCCGCCGCTTGGGGAGTCGGAGATGAAGACGCCGAGGTCGGTTGCAACCACCAGTTGGTTGTTCCACACCAGCACATGGCGGGCATGCGCGGTGGGCAGGTTGTCGGTGATGTTGACGAAGTTCTCGCCCGCATCGGTGCTCATGAAGACGCTGCCCGGCAGGTTATTGATCGACTTATCCAAGTGCCCACCGATCGGGATCCACTGGGCAGGCGAGTAAGCGGCGACCGTCGCATACACCGTGCGCGGGTCGCTGGGGCTGATGTGCAAGCCGGTGATGAAGCGGTTAGGCAGGCCGCGCGCGGTCGCAAGGTGCCAGCCATTGGGGCTGGCCTTGGCCGGAGGCAAGGCACCCCCGACGTTGGTGGCGATGCCGCCCGAGAAGCCCGGGTCGGGCTTGGCGTACTGGCTGCACAGGCCGCAGTAGCCGACGTAGGTCGCCGTGCCACGGGTATCGACTGCCGTCATCGCCCGAGGTGTGGTGCCGTCATTGCCCATGCCGAGGGCAAAGACATTGACCCAACTGCCGCTGACGGTCGCAGCGCCTGCGGTGGTCTCAAAAATCTGCTGGCCGCCGATCACCAAGTGATTGGGGTCGGTTGGGTCCATCACAAACGGCGTGAAGAAGCGGGCCGCCGTGATGCCGGTGGGCGTGATGGTCGTCCAGCTAATGCCGCCGTTGGTGGTCTTGCGGATGGCTGCATTGGTGACTTCGCCGTAGGCGATATTGGGGGTGTCTGGGTGCACCGCAGTGGAGAAGCCGTCGCCACCCAAGGCCGCAAAGGTCTTGAACTCGCGGTTCGGGTCGGTGATCACCGTGCCGTTGTCTTGCAAGCCCTCCCACAAGGTGCCGTCTTTAGCGACGGAAATACCGTAAGGGATCAGCGTGTACATGCCGCGATTGATGCCGTTGCCCCAGCCATCGTTATCCATCTCCGCCGCGGGCGGTGTGCACTGGCGGGACATACCACCGTCATGGCCGGCAAACAGGCAAATGCCGCCATCGACCTGCGGGATGTACATGCCGGCTTGGTGATCTGGGTGGGTAGTGGTCGCCGCCGTAGGTGGGTTGCGGCCCGGGCACGCGGGGGTGCCGGTATTGAGCAACATACAGCTGCTGCCGCCGAAGTACGTGCCGATTACCCCGAAGTCATAGGGGCCAGATTGGTTCACGCCATTGAGTGCGACGCCGGGGGCGCGGTTCTGCCAAATTTCCTCTAGGCCAAAGGCCAGACGGGTGGGGATACCCGCAGTGTCTTGGCGCGTCGGGTCGATATCCACCCATTGGTTGTACCAAGCCTGAATACCCGCCGCCGAGCCTAAGGCCTGGCCGACGGTCGTGAAGGTGGAGGAATTGTCGGTGGAGATTTCCACGTCGTCCGCCATGCGCGTCCAAGTCATACCGAAATCAGCGGACACATAAAGCCCGTTGAAGTGGGTCGCGGAGGCACGGCCGGGCGACGCTAAGTTGCCGGGGAAGAGATCGACCTGACTGCCGCCGCGCAGGGTGACGGCGTCCTGCACGAGGGCATAGACGTAGTTATGGTTCTGCCGCGTGCCGCGCGCTACGCCAAAACTGGTGCGCCCAACGCGGTTGCGCGGTGCGAAGCCGACAGGTGTCAACCCGTTGCCATAGCTCGCTGCCGGTAGGGCAGTGAAGGTGTTGGGCGCGCCGGTATCAGAGCGGTACACGCCATTGCCGGGCGAGCGCGCTTTGCCGTCGGGGTAGAGGTCCTCATTGCCGGTGCGGAATCCCACGACGGCCAAAACGCGGCCACCGGCAACGCTAGGCACGCCACCGGGGACCTGCACCACGACGTCGGTCACAAAGCTGGCAAAGGCGCAGAAGCTGTCGTACTTGCCGGTGCAATCCGCACTGACGGGCAGGCGCACGTCGCTAAAGCTGCGGCCGGCGTCCGTCGAGCGATACAGGCCTTTGCTGGTGGCTAGATACACTACGCTGGGGTTGCTGGGGTCGGCCTCGGCCTTGAAGGACATGATGCCGTCGGGCACGCCGGTCGCACGCGTCCATGTCGCACCGAGGTCAGAGCTCCAAAACGCACCCATGCCGGTATAGACGTTGCCACCAAAGTTGGCCTCGCCTGAGCCGACCACGACCGTGCCGCCACTGCCATTGCTGCCACCGGTAGGCAGCCAAGCCACGGTGCCGGCAGTTTGCGTCGGCATCTTGGTGGTGATGGACGCCCAAGCGTCGCCGTTATTGGTGCTCATCCAAACGCCGCCCGTACCCGTCGCGGCAAAAATGCGGCGGGCGACGGGGTCGAAGGCGATTTGATCAACCCGGCCACTGGCCTCGCCCAAGCCTAAGCCGTTGACGGTGGTGTACTTGGCGTCGTTAAAAATCAGCGGGCCGCTACCGTAAGGCCGCCAAGTGTGGCTGGCGTTGGCGACTTGCTTCTGTATGCCGCTGGCGACCATCGCATCGCGTTGCGCCATGGCTTTGGTCATGGTGCCCGCAGGCGCAGGCGGGAAGGCCTCCGCCATTTCCCGCTCCATGCGCAGCGTGCCGGCGAAGTCCTCCGACTCCCCAGCACCAACTAGCCGCGATGGCGTCTCACTTTGGGGCACCAACCGTTGGCCGTGCACGGCGACGACAGTGGTCGCGCACAAAGAAAGTGCAAGCAGCGCGAGCGCCGGTGGGGCAGCGCGGCGCTGCTTCGAGAGGGTTTCAGTAGGCATGGCACAGACCGTAGGTAATCGACTTATGACGGACAGATTACGAACAAAAACCGCGCCAAGACGCGCTGCCGCGATATAAATTTGGCCTAAATGCGCGCTCAATGCTCAAGACGCGCCAATGAGTGCCGATAACGCGCCCCGCTCACCGCCCCGGCCCACAAAATACCGCCGTAATACCGAGCATTTCGCCGGCCTAATTCAGTGCCCTCCTGACTCACTGCGCAGCCTAAAGGACTGCGCAGGGCCAAAAAACCCTTACTGCTTGATCGCCTCGACCTGGACGCGCAGGCGCACGCGGCCAGCGGGGCCATCGGCGTACTTGGTCATCCCAAAATCAGCACGGTTGAACTCGGCATAACCATCGGCACCGCAGGCTTCTTTCTTGAAGAAGGGGTGCTGAATGCACTTGAACTCGACAATTTCCATCCGCACCGGCTTGGT
>CAZHTI010000029.1:24464-28994 GCA_964535755.1 uncultured Salinisphaerales bacterium
CCCTCTCCCGCTTGCGGGAGAGGGGAAAACTGCTGCCCCGCTTGCGGGAGGGGCATTCCCAGCCGCAGCGAAGTAAGGTACTCCCCTCGCCCGCCTGCGGGAGAGGGTGCCCCGAAGGGGCGGGAGAGGGGCTGGGGAAGAGGGGAGAGGACAAAGCACCCTCACAGCGCTTGCAGCAGCGTGAACTTCACCGTCACCGCATCCGCGACCATCTCATCCCAACTTGGGCCGCCAATGCCGAAGGCCTTGCGTGAGAGCGTGAACTGGCCGCTGTAGCTCAGGCCGGTCGCACCCTTTTTGATGGTGACGGGGACGGTCAAGGGCATTTGCCGGCCTTTCAGCACCAAGGTGCCGGCAGCACTGTAGCGGTCGCCCCCCAAGGGCTTTAAGCCGGTCGCAGTAAACACCGCCTTGGGATGCGCTTTAGAACTAAACCACTCGGGCTTTTGCACTTCTGCGTTGTATTCGGCGTCGCCCAAGTCGTAGCTCGCGGTCGCAATCTCGATCCGCGCGGTGGAGGTGGCGGGCGCGGCTGCACTGAAGGCGACCACCCCAGAGACTTGGCTGAAGGGGTTTTCCACCGCCACGTTCATCTGCGTAAAGCTGGCGGTCACCAGGTTGCCCTTGGCAGCGAGCGGCCCGCCCGCCGGTGCCGCGATGACCGCCGAGCCCGCAAACACTAGGCTTGCAGTCGCTATGAGGTGTTGGAAAGGTTTCATCGACAAGCTCCTGAGATCGGCAAATGTAGAGGCACGCGGCTTAACGGAACCACATGCGCCGCATGAGGCCATCACGATCGATGAACTGATGCTTGATCGCAGCCCCGGCATGCGCCAGAACCAGTGCCACTAGCAGGTATTCGCCGAGCAGTTCATGAACATCCTTCAATTGCGCGGCTAGGGCTTTGTCCTTGGCGAGCAAATCCGGCAGCGGCAAAACGCCGAGATACACCGTCTGGTAGCCCGAGGCGGAGCTATACAGCCAGCCGCTCAAAGGCAGCGCGAACATCGTCAAATAAAGCGAGGCATGGACGATGGCCGACACCCTGCCCTGCCACGCGGGTGTTGAAGCCGGCAGCGGCGGTGCCACATGCGTCAATCGCCAAAACAGGCGGACACAGGCCAGCAGAAATACGGATACCCCTAACCACTTATGCCAGCTGTAGTACTGCAACTTTTGCGGGCTTAAGGGGAGGTCCGTCATATACAAACCCAGCGCGAACGCGCAGAGCATGAACAATGCCACCAGCCAATGCAGGGCGACGGCGGGAGCGCTGTACCGCGTGATGGGCTGGGGAGCGGGCATCGGAGAGTTCATGGCAGGCATGCTAGCCACAACTGACCTGCACCAATAGCAAAGAGTTTCGAAGCCAGTGGTCAATCTGGCTGAAGTGGCCGCGCGTTGCGCGCTACCTACCCCCTTGGTGCGCCCGGCCGGAATCGAACCGGCACGACCGAAATCGGCGGATTTTAAGTCCGCTGCGTCTACCAGTTCCGCCACGGGCACTGGGGGTCGCCCAGTATAGCGGCAATCAGCTAGAGATCCGCCTCAAAGCCCAGCTAGCGTCAGCACCTTAGTACGACAAACGAGCCCGCAAACCCTAGCGATCAACGCGCCGCGATGTCCGCCAAGCAGAGGTCTAGTGCCAGCTTCCAATCGGGCATATGCACGCCAAACTGCTGCGCCAACACGTCCAGATTTAAGGCCGACTGCGCGGGGCGCTGGGCATGGGTTGGGTATTCCTGCGTCGTAATCGCGGTGACTGGCACCGGTTTGCACAAACCCAGAGCTGCGCCCTTGGCGACGATGGCCGATGCAAAGCCGTGCCAGCTCGTCGCCCCTGAATTGGTGAGGTGCACCAGCGGCGCGGGCGGCGTGGCCCCGGGTGCGATCTGCGCAAGCATCTGTGCAGAGGCCTCGGCAATCAGGCGCACCCAAGTCGGCGCACCGAATTGATCGCCCACCACCCGCAGGCTGTCGCGCTCCCGTGCCAACTTGAGCATGGTGAGTAGGAAGTTCTTACCGCGCCCGCCATAGACCCAAGCGGTACGGGCGATCAGATGACGGCAGCCCGATGCGCGAATCGCCTCCTCGCCCGCGAGCTTGCTAGCACCGTAGACCGAGACCGGGCCGGTTGCATCGGTCACCGAATAGGCGCTGGGCTTGTGGCCATCAAACACGTAATCCGTCGAGTAATGCAGCAAGAGGGCATCACGCCGTTGGCAGGCGCGTGCCAACTCCGCAACGGCATCGCGATTGACGGCAAACGCCACATCCGGCTCGCTCTCGGCTTTATCCACCGCCGTGTAAGCCGCCGGGTTTACGACGATATCTGGCGCAAATGCCGCGACGGCGGCGGCCACCGTCTCAGGTTTGCTGAGGTCTAGCGCGTCGCGGCCTGGGCAGATCAACTCGCCCTGCGCGGCCAAAGTGCGGCGCAGCTCCCAGCCGAGTTGGCCGGTGGTGCCGGTGAGCAGGATGCGCTTCACGGAAACACCTCAGCCTCTACCAAGCGCTTGGCTTGCTGATCTTTGGCAGACAACGCCGGAGCGGTCATGCCATCCGGCATCGGCCATTGGATGGCCAACGTCGGGTCATCCCAAGCAATCGCCCGCTCGCTGGCAGGGTCGTAATAGTCCGTCGTCTTGTAGAGAAACTCAGCCGTCTCAGTCAGCACGATGAAGCCGTGGGCAAAGCCTTTGGGCACCCACAACTGGCGGTAGTTCTCTGCTGAGAGATGCACGCCCACCCATTGCCCAAACGTGGGGCTGGAGCGGCGCACATCGACCGCTACATCGAACACCTCGCCCTGCACCACCCGCACCAGTTTGTCCTGCGCGTTTTGCAGTTGGTAGTGCAGCCCGCGCAGCACACCCTTGGCCGATTTGCTGTGGTTGTCCTGCACGAAGTTCGGCCGCAAGCCGGACGCCTTGGCGAAGGTCGCCGCGTTGAAGCTCTCGGCAAAGAAACCACGAGCATCGCCAAAGACTTTTGGCTCTAGGATAAGAACATCGGGTATGTGCGTAGGGATGCAATTCATTTCGCTTTTGCGTCTGTTTTGGCGTTTGCTTTTGCTTTTAATCCCCTCTCCCGCTTGCGGGAGAGGGTCAGGGAGAGGGCATTTGGCCCAGCTGAGGAGTGACCAAATGTCACTCCGAAGTAAGTCAAATGCCCCAACGGGGCGGGAGAGGGATGACAAGAAACTCAAAACACCTGCTGATCCATCAACCCCAGCAAATACTTGCCATAGCCGCTCTTTGCCAAAGGCTTCGCTAATGCCGTGAGCTGCGCATCGCTAATCCAGCCTTGCCGCCACGCCAGTTCCTCAGGGCAGCAGAGCTTCAAACCTTGGCGCTTCTCCAACGTCTGCACAAACTGGCTGGCTTCAATCAAAGAATCATGCGTGCCGGTATCGAGCCAAGCGTCGCCACGGCCAAAGCGCTCCACCTGCAGTTGGCCGCGCTCTAGGTAGGCGACGTTGACGTCGGTAATCTCAAGCTCGCCACGCGCACTCGGCTTAACGGCCTTGGCAATCTCCACCACTTGGGCGTCATAAAAATAAAGCCCGGTCACGGCGTAGCGGCTCTTCGGCTTGGCGGGCTTTTCTTCAATGCTGATGGCCTTGCCCTGCGCATCAAACTCGACAACACCGTAGCGCTCTGGATCATGCACGGGGTAGGCGAATACCGTCGCGCCATTGCTGCTTGCAGCCTTCGCTGCAGCGGCGAGACGAGGCATCAAGTCATGGCCGAAGAACAGGTTATCGCCCAAGACCAGCGCACAGGCATCGCCCGCGATGAAGGACTCACCAATGATGAAGGCCTGCGCGAGGCCGTCTGGCGAGGGCTGAACCGCGTACTCGATCGAGCAACCCCATTGCCCACCATCGCCCAACAACTCGCGGAAGCGAGGGGTCTCCGGGGGGGTGGAAATGACCAAGATCTCCCGAATGCCCGCCATCATCAGCGCAGCCAGCGGGTAATAAATCATCGGCTTGTCATACACCGGCAATAGCTGCTTGCTCACCACATGCGTCAGTGGGTAAAGCCGCGTGCCGGAGCCACCGGCGAGGATGATGCCTTTCATTGCGTTTTCTTCAGCGGGTTGTGAGTGCCCCTCTCCCGCCTGCGGGAGAGGGTGGCCCCAAGGGCCGGGAGAGTGCAGCGGCGACTAATAGCTGCTTACTCACCACATGGGCGAGTGGATAAAGCCGCGTGCCGGAGCCACCGGCGAGGGTGATGCCTTTCATTGCGTTTTCTTCAGCGGGTTGTGAGTGCTCCTCTCACGCCTGCGGGAGAGGGTGGCCCAAAGGGCCGGGAGAGGGCAGCGGGGACTAGCTGCGATGCGCGTAATTGGCATCCATCCACTGCCGATAGCTGCCACTGGTAACCCCTGCCACCCATTCGGGATTGTCGAGGTACCACTGCACGGTCTTGCGCAAGCCGGACTCGAAGGTTTCTTGCTGGCACCAGCCCAGTTCCGTCTCTAACTTGCTGCAATCAATGGCATAGCGGCGGTCATGCCCAGGGC
>CAZHTI010000030.1:0-6830 GCA_964535755.1 uncultured Salinisphaerales bacterium
GGTCAAAGCCCGTTCGCGTTCAGCCCATAAAGCCAAGACCTAGCTCGCGGTGACTAGGCCGCACTGAGCTGCTTTGTAAAACTAGCCCCGGGGCAACTCGGGGCTTTTTTGACCGCTGCTGCAATGGCATTGCGCGGGGGTTCTAACTGGCCTTTGGACTACACCTCTTGCCTGTGGTGGTGCGGGCGCGGGCGCGGGCACCACCCCGCCCCTACGGGGCACCCCTCCGACGGAGGGGAAACCAAACCATTCCCCTCCCGTGGAGGGGTGGCAGGCGTAGCCTGACGGGGTGGTTCGGCCCTCGCGTGGAGGGGTGGCAGGCGTAGCCTGACGGGGTGGTTCGGCCCTCCCGTGGAGGGGGGCAGGCGTAGCCTGACGGGGTGGCGTGCTGCCCGACTAGCGCTGAATGGCGATCCCGACGGACAGGCGGGTGACGCTGCGGTTGTAGTCGATGAGGCTATCGCCATAACCGTTGAAGGCGCGGATAAATACCGCACCCAAGCGGCCGACTTCGGTCGAGACATCGACCTGCACCGCGCCTCGGCCAGTGTTCGGATTACCGCGCAGGGTGACATCAAGCAGCGAGTTATTGCTATCGAAATCGCGCCGGTAGGTGAGCTCGCTGTAGCCGTAATAGCTGCCAATGTCGGGGTTGTCGTCTCGCTTGGGGTCACCCGGGTCGCGGTCTTTATCCTCAGGTATGCGCCACCAAGCCTTGAGGCGCACCGCTTGCCGGCCAAAGGTCCAGTAAGGCGCGGCATAGAGGCGGTTGTACGAGCGCGAGTCGGGCAAATCAGCACCGTTACTCTCGTGCTCGATACCGGCATCTAGCGACCAATTGGGCAGCACCTTCAGCGGCCTCGGCACGCGCAGGAATAGTTCCGGGTTGTAATTGCTCTCGCGGAAGGCCTTGCTGCGCTTCTCATTGAACATTTGGAAGAACGACTTCTGGGTGTAGGCGAAGTAGAGCTTGCTGGGCCCAAAGTCCCAAACCTGCGCCTTGCCGGAGAACTGGAACACCACTTCGGTTTGCTCGCCCTCGAATCGGGGGCTGTAGCTGACGGTCAAGAACGTCGGCTTATGCAGCGAGAATCCCGAACAGGTGTTGAAGATGGCCGCAGCGAGTTGACCACGCTCGACTGGCGCACCGTAGTCGCGCAGCGAGCAGCCCAGCTGCACCCGCTGCGGGCTGACGAGCTCGGGAGCGGCATCCGGCGTGTCTGCGGGCAGCACCTGCACGCTTAGGCTTTCGGTCGGTGCGGAAGTGGACGCCGAATCCGCAGGCGCATCCGGCGCTGCCGGTGCTGGGTTTTGCAGGGCTTGGTCGCCGGGGGCGGTAGGGATCGACAAAGGCAATGGCGCTACCGTGGTGGCCGCTGCCGCCTCTGCTGCGACGACTTGAGCAGCAGCCGCTTGCTCAGCGACGCTGGGCGCGGCCTCGGTTTGCTTGGCCGGCTCTGCTGCCCACGTGGGGAGCGGCGCGGCGCTGCATAGTGCTAGACCTGATGCCAGCGTGAGGCGGCGAAACGTGGGGATTTGTGACATGGGTTACTTGGCTAAGCGGTGTATGAGGACAACAATCGCACAAGCGTATGTCGGCGGCGTGAGCCGCGCCTTAAAGTAGCCATACATTCCTGACGCCAAAGCCGCACGCGGCTGCCCCCATGCTGCAAGAAGTGGCCCTATTCCTCACCGCAGCCGTGCTCTTCGTGCCGCTCTTCAAGCGCTTGCGTCTGGGTGCTGTGCTCGGCTACCTAGCTGCCGGCTTGGTCATTGGCCCGTCCGGCCTAGGGCTGGCACGAGACGTCGACAAAATCCTGCACTTCTCCGAGTTTGGGGTGGTGCTGTTGTTGTTCTTGATCGGTCTGGAGCTTCAGCCAAGCCGCCTTTGGCGTTTGCGGCGCTCGGTGTTCGGCTTGGGCGGCGCGCAAGTGGTGGCGACTGGCTTGCTGCTCGCCCTGCCCGCTTGGGCCTACGGACTGCCGCCGACCACGGCCGTTGTCTTGGGCTTTGTGCTGGCGTCGTCGTCGACTGCACTGGTGCTGCAACTACTGGCGGAGCGCAATGAGCTCAACACCCGCCACGGTCGGGCGGCCTTCTCGGTATTGTTGTTTCAGGACTTGAGCGTCATCCCGCTACTCGCAGCCATCCCCTTACTCGCCCCCGGCTCGGCACAGGGTGGCTCATGGCTGGCCGTCGGCAAGGCGCTGATCGCAGTCGCCGCAGTGGTCGGGCTTAGCCGCACGCTGCTCAGGCCACTGCTGCGGCGTCTGGCGGCGACCGGCCTGCCGGAGATATTCACCGCCGCTGCCTTGCTGCTGGTAATCGCTGTCTCGCTCGCCATGCAAGCGGTAGGCTTATCGATGGCCTTGGGTGCGTTTCTGGCCGGCATGATGTTGTCGAACTCCGAATACCGGCACCAGTTGCAAGCAGATTTAGAAGCCTTCAAAGGCTTGCTGCTGGGCTTGTTCTTCATCGCTGTCGGCATGGGTGCGGACTTATCGCTCGCAGCAAAAAACCCTGTCACGGTGATTTGCGTCTGCTTGAGTCTGATGGCCGGCAAAGCGGCCGTGCTCTACGCGTTGGGCCGTGCCTTTGGCGAGGACCCCGGCGACGCCCGCCGCTTCGCCGTGGTGCTTGCCCAAGGCGGCGAGTTCGCCTTCGTGCTGTTTGCGGTGGTTGCCAACGCGCAGCTTTTGGACGCCTCGCAGATTGCCCTGCTGACGGTCGCTGTGACGCTGTCGATGATGCTCACGCCCTTGTTCTACCACTGGGCGGCACACGGCGTGGCCGCGCCGCAGGCTGCCTTCGATGAGATCAATACCGCAGAAACCCCAGTAGTGATCGCCGGCTTTGGGCCGTTTGGCCAGATCGTTGGCCGCATCCTGCGGCTCAAGAAAGTGCCCTACACCGTGCTCGATAAAAACGCCCAGCACGTCGATTTTGTGCGCAGTTTTGGCAACCCCGTGTTTTATTCCGACGCCGCCCGCCACGAGGTATTGCGCGCCGCACACGTCGATAAAGCACAACTGGTGGTGGTGGCGATTGCTGACCCAGTCGAGAGCTTGCGCGTAGTGGAAGCCGTGCGCAGCTTTGCACCCACCGTGCGCGTTATGGCCGGCGCGCGCACGCGGCAGCATGCCATCGCCCTGATGGACTTAGGACTTACCCACAAAGACGTCATCCGCCGCAGTTTTTATTCGAGCCTAGAAATGACCCGCCGCGTGCTGCTGGCGATCGGCATCAATCCCGACGCCGCCGACCGCGCCATCCAGTTATTTGCCGAGAAGGACGAAGAGACCCTCAAACAACAAGAGGCCGGCCCGCACGATGAGGACAGCCTGCGCCAAACCGCGCAGCAATTCGCCGCCGAGTTGGAGCAACTCTTTGACGCCGACGAAGCGATGGAGAAAAAGCTATGAGCGCTGAGCCTTGGCAAGACCCAGCAGCTTTGCCCCACGCCTTGGTGAGTGTGGCCAGCATCGGCATCGCCTTCGCGTTTTGGGCCGCCGACCGCAACTCGCCGACCTCGCGCATGCTCGCAATCGCGCTGGCGATGATGGGTGTCGGCATGTTTCTCAACGTCGGCTGGGCTTACCTGTACGTCTGGGGCTCGCCGATCAGCGGCGTGTTGGCCGTCCCTGAGGCCATCTCCATCCTCGCCTACCTGCAATGGCTGCTCTTGGTGCGGCGCACCGTCCCCTCCCGAAACTTGGACGTGCGCGGCGGCGATTGGTCGATCCGCCTCGGGCAGATGATGGCCTGCATTTACCTCGTGTTTTCGCTGGCATGGCCGCAGGTTCGGCGGGCTGAGTTTTTAGGCGCGACACGCCTTGGCGGCCAAGCATTTGTCGATAGCGGCTTCTGGATTTTTGCCGCCCCGCTGATGCTCTCAGCGCTCTCGGGTGCGATCTCAGCGGCGCTACTGTTTCGCCGCAATCCCGACATCGCGGAAAAACTTCGGGTGCTCGCCTTCACTGCCGCCTCGCCATTCTTCTTCGCGGGCTTTGTGTTGCCACTCAACGCCGCTGCCGCCAGCGTCATGATCGGCCTGATGGTGCTACTCGCAGGCGGCGTGCAGTACCACGTTTTGCAGGGCCAGCGCGGCGTGTTCTTAAGCCGCTTTCTGTCGCCGCAAGTGGCGGAGATCGTCAACAGTAAGGGCCTGAAGGGGGCGATGGAGTTGGCGCACGTCGAGATCACCGTCGTCACCTGTGATCTGCGCGGCTTCACCCGCTATGCCCAAGCGCATCCATCGCAGCGGGTCATCGAGGTGCTCTCCGACTACTACGCCGAGGTCGGTCGCGTCGTCGCCGACTTCGGCGGCACCATCAAGGACTACGCCGGCGACGGCATCCTAATCTTGGTAGGCGCGCCGATCGCCAACCCCGACCACGCCCGCATCGGGCTTGTCATGGCCGCAGAAATCCGCCGCGTCGGCAGCAAGATCACCCAGCGTTGGAGCGACCGCAAAGCCAAATTGGGGATTGGGCTAGGAGTCGCCAGCGGCTTTGTCACCGTCGGCGTCATCGGCTCCGCTTCTAGGCTCGAGTACACCGCAGTGGGCTCCGCCGTGAACCTCGCCTCACGCCTCTGTGAGGAGGCCGAAGATCAGCAAATCCTCGTCGCCCCCAGAACGGTAGAGCTCGCAGGCGAAACCACTTTGAGCAGTGAGCGCGCACCCCGCATGAAGGGCTTCGCCAAGCTCGACCACATCTACGCCTTGCCGCTATAGCGGCGCCACGAGGTAGTGGTCTGCCAACAGCAGGGTGAAAATGCCCATCAGATAAAAGATAGAAAACCCAAAGGTTTTCATGGCCAAACCGGGCCTAGGTGCGAACTTGAGTTTGAAGGCATAGGCCAAAAAGATGGCGTTGAGCACTAGGGAGCCCAACAGATACACCAAGCCACTCATGCCGGTGCCTGCCGGCAGCAAGGTGATGCCGAATAGAAGGATGGTGTAGAGCAAAATTTGCGTGCGGGTGTAGTCGTCACCGTGGGTGACTGGCAGCATCGGGATGCCGGCGTCGGCGTATTCCCCCTTGCGCTCGATGGCGAGCGGCCAGTAATGCGGTGGCGTCCAGACGAAGATGATGGCGAACAGAATCAGCGCGTGCGGGTGAACCTCCCCGGTCACGGCAGTCCAGCCAATCACTGGCGGGATGGCCCCAGCCGCGCCACCGATGACGATGTTCTGAGGCGTCGCCCGCTTCAAATACAGTGTGTAAATGCCGGCGTAGCCGACCAAGCCCAGCTGGGTGAGCAGAGCGGTCAGCGGGTTCACCCAAATCCACAAGACGGCGAAGCCGACCAAACCCAGCACCGCCGCAAACGCGATGCCGGTGGTGACGGAGAGCCTGCCGGTCACCAAGGGCCGGCCACAGGTGCGGGCCATGCGGGCATCGACTTCGCGATCAATGATTTGGTTGATGGCCGCAGCACTCGCGGCTTGCAAAGTGAGGCCCAAAGTGCCCAGCAGTGCCGCTTGCAATGGCGGCAGGCCGGGCACCGCGAGGAACATGCCGATGATGCCGGTGAAGACGATGAGCATCACCACGCGCGGCTTGGTGAGCTCGTAAAACTCTCGCCAGAGTGGGGTCTCGGCAGTGCTCACGAGCGCACCGCCGCCGTCACCGGAAACACCGCGCGATTCACCGCCAGTAGCGTCAGCAGCAGGACGGCGGCACCGGCGTTATGGGCATCCGCCAACAGCAGCGGTAGCTGCCAATGGACGACGGAGAGGCCGATGATGATCTGCGCGCTCAAGGCCGCGAGCACCGCGTAGCCGTATGCGCGCCAGCGGCCGCCGGCGGCGAACAGCGCGGCGATCAGCAGTGCTAGTGCGGTCGTCACCACCACTGCGCCAATCCTATGGGTGAGGTGGATGGCCACACGCGCATCGTTATTGAGCACCCCGAACTCGTAGTTCTGGCCCAATCCGCGCCACAGCGTGAAGCCCTCTTTGAAGTCGGCCTTGGGCAGCCATTGGCCGTGGCAGGTAGGCAGGTCTGGGCAGGCCAGTGCCGCGTAGTTGGTGGAGGTCCACCCACCGAGGAAAATCTGCATCGCGACGACGATCAGCCCAATCACGGCCAAGCGCTTCAGTTTGGGTGTTGCGACCATCGGCGCGCGAACTTCGGCGGTCGAGCGCCATAGCCAGAACAGTAGGGACAGCGTGGTCATGCCGCCGAGCAAGTGGGCGGTGACCACCGCCGGCTTGAGCAGCAGGGTGACCGTCCACATGCCGAGCGCGCCTTGGAAGCACACCAAGCCGACCAGCACCCAGGGCAACACGCGCGGTGCACCCGCTGCCCGCAAGCGAAGCGACCAGAACGCCATGACTACGATCACTAAGCCCAAGCCGCTGGCTAGGTAGCGGTGGATCATCTCCTTCCACGCCTTAGGCGCTTCGACCGGGCGCTCAGGGTATTTGGATTCCGCGGCTTGAATCTCGTGCGTGGCATCTGGGATGCCGACATGGCCATAGCAGCCGGGCCAGTCTGGACAGCCGAGGCCGGCATCGGCCAAGCGGACATAGGCGCCGAACACGACCACCACGAAACACAGGGCAATCGCGAAGAAATTGAGGGTGCGGAACTGCTTCATAAATTGCTTAAAGATGGGGCGCTGAGGTGCCCACCAACGGGCGTGATTTTAAGGTTTGCGCGGTCATACCGCTTTGGCATCGGCTGGCCATCCATGGCGCAGCAGCAGCGGACTATGCCAGCCCCGGCCCGGCCCTTTCTGGCTTAACGCACCGTGACATTGGGTCACGGCTCGCTTGGGCCAAAAAGTGGCCGGGCGTTCGCCGGCAAAACAGTCCACCGGAC
>CAZHTI010000030.1:6930-15029 GCA_964535755.1 uncultured Salinisphaerales bacterium
GCTCGCTTGGGCCAAAAAGTGGCCGGGCGTTCGCCGGCAAAACAGTCCACCGGACGGTTTGCGCGGTCATACCGCTTTGGCATCGGCTGGCCATCCATGGCGCAGCAGCAGCGGACTATGCCAGCCCCGGCCCGGCCATCCGTGGCCGGGCGTTCGCCGGCAAAACAGTCCACCGGACTGTTTTGCCGACTCACCCAATGTGACTCAGCTTCAGCAGTTTTCGTAAGTCCTTTTGTAGACCTTTGAAGTCCTTTTGGATTTGCTCTGCGCTGCTGGCCGGCGGGTATTGCATCAGCCAGTTGCCGAGCGGGTCGACAATCATCAAGGCGTGGTCTGGGGCGTCTGCAAATACTGGCAACACGGTGTTGCTGCGGTCTTTGACGAAGACCAAATCAGGGTGCTCCTTGCCGAGTTGGGCTTTGAGCGCGGCGAGGTCAACATCGGCTGCTGCGAGCAGCACGCGGCGCACGCGGCTGTCGTCGCGGTTCATGGCTTGCCGGGTTTGCCGCGCGAGTACCACCTCGCGCAGGCAGGCGTCATCGCAAACTGAAGCTTTGGCGATGTAGAGCAGCGTCCATTTCTCGCGTAGCCAGTCGCCCGCAAGCGCTTGGCCATCGGCCCCGACAAAGTCGCCGACCGGCATCGGCCGCACCGGGTTGATCAAAGTGCCGTAGTTGACCCGGCCTTTGGGCATGGCATCAGGAAATAAATAAAACGCGGCGTAACCGCCAATAAAGGGCAAAAAGAACAAAGCGGCCAGCAGGCTGATCTGCAAACGCGTGCGGGTGCGGTTAGGCACCTCAGGGGTGTAGGCACTCATGGTTTTGGGGAGGGGCTAGAACGGGAAAGTCGGAAGCTCAGCAGCGCCAGAGTGAGGGCAAAAACCCACCACTGGGCGGCATAGCCGTAATGTCTTGCCGGCGGCACCGCGACGGCGGCGGCGGCTTGGGTCATGGGGATGAGCGCGCCGGGGGCGTCTGGCTTCAAGTCCAGCAGGCCGTCGCGCAGCGTGGGGCCGTAGAGGCAGCGCAGCTCTTGCAGGGTGGGGTAGTAGGCAGCGGCAGGCAGCGTGCCGTTGGGCAAATCGCACAGGGATTTCTGGCTCTGAAGCCGCATGCCGGGCGCGGGCAGTGCGCGCCAGATACCGCGCACCTCGCGCACCGTAGGCGCAGGCGTTGGGGTCGCGGCACGGCCAGCAACATCGGCCTGCCAGCCACGATTGACAAGGATGCGGCTGCCGTCGGCCACTTCAAAGACATTCCACACCGCGGTGCCGGGGCGGCGTTGATGGCTTTGACCGTCGAGCAGGAGTGCTGGCAGCGCGGCGTAGCTGCCCTGTGCCAACACTGGCCGCGCGGCGGCGGCTGGGCCGGCGTCCGATATTGCGATGGCGACGGCGCTTTGCTGCTGGGTTTGATGGTCGAGCATCGCCTGCTTGGCCTGCCCGCGCTGGAATTGCCAAAACCCGGCGCCGGTCATCAGCACGCAGGCGGCGATGACCACAGCAGCAGTGATCCAGCGGATCCATACCTGCGGGCGGCGAGGGTTCTTAGGGGTCATCGAGCGCATCACTTTTGAGCGTTAACATGACCACCCAAACAGCATCAGGTTCGCCCGTGTTAGCCAAGACCGTCATTATCGCTTTTCTGGTCGCCATCCTCATCGCTTTGTTCTCCGGCATGGCCTACATGCTCAAAGACCGCAGCGATCGCCGCCGCACCGTGCGGGCACTCACTTGGCGCGTGGGCTTGCAGGTCGCCCTGCTGGGCTTTTTGATTTTGGCGGCGGTGATGGGCTGGATCACGCCGCACAGCGTCGACGGCAAGTAGCGCGCTGCCATGGCCCGCTCGCTCAGCCTGTTCGAAGCCGCCACCACGCGCGGCCGAGTGATCCGCCAAGGCGAGATCGTGCAGTGGGTGATGGATGGCAGCGGTGCCATCGTGATCCCCGCGCAGGACTTCCTGATCGCGCAGAAGTGGGGGCAGTCGCGCACCGGCTCCACCAATATCGTCACCGACCGTGGTCGGCTGCTGGAGAAGTTCGAAACCCTGATCGCGCGGCCGGGGAGCTTCGTCAGCACCCGTGGCAATACGCGGTCCTTGGCCAGTCTCGCCAAGGTCATGATCGCCAGCGGCTATGACATCAGCGAATGGGGCCTACCGTTTGATGTCAAGCAGGCGCTTAAGCCAGCCGACCCCAACGAGGCCAAGCTCAAGGCCGCTGGGCTCGCGGCGGACCGCGCCGCCGAGGAAGCCGCTGAGCAAGCCGCTGCGGCGCAGGCGAGCACGCTCCCACATCGATAAGCACTTAACGGCGGCTGAAGGTGCCCGCCAAATTTGGCAACAGAATGTGGGCGATGGCCGGGGCCTCAGCCACCAAGCGGTAGTAGGCGAGCTTTGCGGTGGACGGCGCATGCTCCCAGTAGCCACGGTCATACGGCATATAAAACGGGTAGCTATCGACGTAACGCTGAAGGCTCGCGTAGTGCAAAAACTTAGAGCAACGGCGCAGGCCGGGCATTGCCTGGGCGAGTGCGGCGGGCGACCAAAACAAGTTGTGCGTGATGTTGGGGTTTTTGCCCAACAGGCGGGCATAACTGGGGCGTAGCGAGAGCGGCAGCCAATGCGCAAACGGCAGGCGCGTGTCGTGCGCCACCTTAGGGAACCACAGATTCGGGGTGGTCATCACCAAGTGGCCGCCGACGATGCGCGCAAGCTCACGGACACAGGCGCGGTCTTTGAAGACGTGCTCCAGCACCTCGACGCAATAGACCAAGTCGGCGGCGTGATCGGCTAGGTCTATCCCGGCGGAGAGATCGCCACGGCGGAACTCAATCCGCTGCTCCAAACCCAAGATGCGGACGACTTCTTGCGCGGTGGCCAGGCTTTCGGGGTCGTATTCGTAGGCGAGCACTCGGGCTGGGGTTTCCAGTGCCAGCGTGATGGCCAGAAATCCCACCCCGCAGCCGACGTCGCAAATCACTTTGTCTGGGGTGATTTGCTCAATGAAATCCGGTATTTGCCGGACATAGCGCTTGGAATAAAAAGCCAAGGTCGCGGCAAAATCTTGCTCGGCCATGCCATTGCGGACGAGCAAAGGCAGAGCGCGCAATGCGGCCAGGCGCTCTGCCGTAAACACGGCACCGTAATCGGCCCGAATGACGCCTGCTGCGCGCTCGCGCGCCACGTCCTCGTCAACTTCTTGACTCTGCGGCATCAGTTTCGCACTCGTTTCTTCTTTCTTAGATATCTAGCGACGATAACGGGTAAACGGATTCGATGCAGCCACAAATTTGACTCGCCGACCTGTTCCAGCATTTGGCGTTAGGACTTGGGCTGCGGCACTAAGCGCAGGTAGGGCTTGATGGTCTTCCAGCCGTCGGGGAAGAGCTTGGCGGCGTCTTCATCCTTGACGCTGGGGACGATGATGACGTCCTGCCCCGGCTGCCAGTTGACCGGGGTCGCGACCTTATTGCGGTCGGTGAGTTGTAGCGAGTCGATCACCCGCAGGATTTCATCAAAATTGCGGCCAGTGCTTGCGGGGTAGGTGAGCGTCAGGCGCACCTTTTTGGCGGGGTCGATGATAAATACGCTGCGCACGGTGAAAGTTTCCGACGCATTCGGGTGAATCATGTCGTAGGCCATGGCAACGGCCTTGTCGGGGTCAGCGATGACTGGGAAGTTCAGGGCGCAGCCTTGGGTTTCTTCGATGTCCTTGGCCCAGCCGTGGTGGTCTTCGATGGGGTCGACCGACAGCGCGATGGCCTTGACGCCGCGCTTTTGGAACTCCCCTTTAAGCTTGGCCGTATAGCCCAATTCAGTGGTGCACACGGGCGTGTAGTCGCGCGGGTGGCTAAAAAACACCACCCAGTCCGAGCCGGCCCAAGTGTGGAATTGAATGCGGCCCTCGGTGGTGATGGCGGAGAAATCGGGGGCGGTGTCGCCGAGTCTTAAGCTCATGTTGGGCTCCAAGTCGCGTGGGGTCAGGGTGGCTAGCCTGCACCGGCGGCTAGGGCGGCAGCAACTCGGGCACCGGAGGGCTGCCCGCTCAGGGTCTAATTGGCGACGACCGCGGCCACCGGGGCGCGGGTATAGCGCCAAAACAAATGGCCCAGTAGCAGCGCTGCGGTAGTGATGCCCGCCGTCAAGCCCCACCAGAGGCCTTCTGCCCCCCAGCCAAGGACGAAGCCCGCATACCAAGCAGCGGGCAAGCCAATGCCCCAGTAGCCGAGCAGGCTGTAGTGCATCGGCCGTTGGGTTTCGCCCAAGCCCCGCAACACCGAAGCCGCCGTGGTTTGCAGGGCATCAACGACCTGAAACACGCCGGCTACCCAGAGCAGGGGAACCACTTGCCGGAGGATGGCAGCGTCATCGGTATAGAGGGCGGCGAGTAGGCTGCCTGCGGTGAGCAAAAGCAATGCCGAGAACAGCGCGCAGATCAGCCCTAAGCCAATGCCCGTCCAGCCGGCGCGCTGAGCGGCTTCGCGGTCGTTCGCACCTACGGCGTAGCCGACCCGCACCGAGCTTGCGAGGCCAATGCTGACCGGCAGCATGAAGATGAGTGCAGAGATGCTCACTGCTACCTCATGGGCGGCAACGGCGGTATCGCCAAAGCGCGCCATCAACACCACCAAAACCACAAAAATTCCGGATTCCGCCAGCAGCGTCATCCCTACCGGCAGGCCTTGGCGCAGCAGTAGAGGCATCGCCGCGAGCTCCATCTGCGTGCTGTTAAACAAGGCCAGTGGCTTGAGGACTGGGTGTTGCGTAAAGGCGGCGGCGAGCATCAGGGTCATCACCCCATAGGCCAGCACACTGGCCCAAGCGGCACCCGCCAAACCCAGCGCTGGTAGAGGGCCAGCGCCGTACATCAATACCGGTGCTGCGACGCCATTGACCAACAGCCCCACGGCGCTGGCGCGCAGCGTCGGCACGTTCACCCCCAGCCCCTCTGCGGCGAAGCGCAAGGTAAACCATAGGCATTGGCCGACGGTGCAAAAGGCATAGGCCTGTAGGTAGTCGATGGCCATGCGCTGGGTCGCAGGGTCGTCGATCAGCAGCGGGATGATCGGAGCGGCGAGCAGCAGCACCAAAGCCGTGAAGAGCACCCCCAAAATCAGGGCGAGTGCCAACCCGCTGCGCACCAAGGGGGCGATCTCCCGCGTGCTCTGGCCCGCCCCACGACGCTGCGCGACCAAGGGTGCAATCACCATGAACACGCCGACCGCGACGACCATCAGTACCAGATCGAAATTCAGGCTGATCGCGATCGCCGTGAGCGCGCGGGGATCAAAGTGGCCGGCGTAGAGGATTTCCGTCGCCACCATACCCGTCGTCGCAAGCTGCACGAGCAGCAGCGGCCCGGCGAGCTTCAGTGTTGCGCTGACGTCGTTTTGCCACATGGTAGGGGTGCACAGATCGTCGGGATGACAGTCGCCTCATAGTAATCAGCCCAGATGACAGGATTAGATAAAACATCCTGCCTTCAGGGAATTTCCTACTTTGGAGCACTATGAATTTTCATTGTAAGGAAAATCCTTACTGTCAGCCCAAGCGCTGCGGCGGCAAGGCCAGCGGTTAAGCCCCACCATAAACCGTCAGCACCCAAACCGACGCTAAACGCCAGCCACGATGCAATCGGCATGCCCACTAACCAATAGGCAGCGAGCGTGATCCACATCGGTTTGGCGGTGTCTTGGTAGCCGCGCAGCGCACCTGCGGCAGTGGCTTGCATGCCGTCAAAGATTTGGAAGGCGGCGGCGAGCAGCAAAAAGCCCTGCGCGCGTTGGGCAACCTCGGCATCTTGGGTGTAAACGGCGGTCAACCAAGCGCCCGCGAACACCATCACTGCGGCGTTGAATACGGCATTGCCGGAGCCCAAGACCACACCCGTCCACGCCGCAGTGCGGGCTCTTGGGGCATCCCCCGCGCCGTGGAAGTAGGCGACGCGCACGGTGGTCGCCAAGGCCAGTCCGAGCGGAATCATGAACAGCACCGAGGCGATGTTGAGCGCGACTTGGTGGGCGGCCATGGTGCCTGCACCAAAACGTGCCATCAGCAGCGAAACCACGACGAACAACCCGGCTTCTGCCGTCAAGGTGGTGGCAATCGGCAGGCCGAGGCGGGCGACATCCGGCACCGCGCGAGCATCCCAACCGCGGCCAAGCAAGCGCACGCCGCGCAGGCTGCGGTGGCGGAAGTACACCGCCATGAGCATCAGCGCCATGCAAAGTGTGGCGAGTGCGGTCGCCAGCCCGGAGCCGATCACCCCGAGCGCCGGCAATGGCCCGAACCCATAGATCAGCACGGGGTTGAGGGCTGCATTGATGGCGAAGCCCGCCAAGCCCACCAGCATGACGGGCTTGGTGGTGGCGAGCCCCTCCGCGCAGTAACGCAGCGCAAACCAGAGGCAAAAGCCGATGCCGGAGAGGCAGTACACGCGCAGATAATCCACGGCGAGCGCGCTGGTAGCGGCGGGCAACTGCAAAGTGGCAACCAATCGCGGCGCCAGCAGTTGGACGCCCAACACCCAGAGCAGGCCCACGCCGAGTGCCAGCAGCAACAGGCTGCGCAGAAATGGCCCGACAGCAGCGGCGGCTTGCTCTGGGCTCAAGCCACGCGCGGCGGCATCCCCCCGGCGCTTGGCGACGAGCGCAGCGGCGGCCATAAAAAAGCCGGCGAAAAACACCAGCGGCACGGTGTTGATGTTGGCCCCAACCGCCACTGCCGCCAGTGCATCGGCGCTGATGTGGCCGGCGAAGACGATGTCCACCGCGCCCATGCCGACCGCCGCCAACTGCGCGGCAATCAGCGGCCCGGCGAGGCGGAGGTTAGCGCGCGCCTCGGCCAGCGCGCCGGCGATCACAATACGCCGTGGGCTTGTTGGTCCGCGTGATAGCTGCTGCGCACCATGGGCCCGGACGCCACATGGGCGAAGCCCATCGCCTCGCCCAAGAGGCGCAGCCGCTCAAACTCATCGGGGTGGACAAACCGAGCGACCGGCAGGTGGTGCTTGGAGGGCTGTAGGTACTGGCCGAGCGTAAGCATATCGACGTCATGCGCGCGCAAATCGCGCATCACTTGCTCGATTTCCTCAATCTCCTCGCCCAAGCCCAGCATCAGGCCGGATTTGGTCGGCACTTGTGGATGGTCGGCCTTGAAGCGCTGCAAGAGCTTGAGGCTCCAGTGGTAGTCGCTGCCAGGCCGTGCTTGTTTGTAGAGGCGCGGCACGGTCTCCAGATTGTGGTTGAAGACGTCCGGCGGGGCCTTGTTGAAGATCTCTAGTGCCGGGTCCATGCGGCCACGGAAGTCCGGCACCAGCACCTCGATTTGCAAAGCGGGGCTGGCCTTGCGGGCCTCCTCGATGCAGGCGACGAAGTGCGCAGCACCGCCATCGAGCAGGTCGTCACGATCCACCGAGGTAATCACCACATAGCGCAGGCGCATCGCGGCGATGGTGCGGGCGAGCTTGACCGGCTCGTCGGTGTCCAGCGGCTTGGGCCGGCCATGGGCCACGTCGCAGAACGGGCAGCGGCGGGTGCAGATGTCACCCATGATCATGAAGGTCGCCGTGCCCTTGCCAAAGCATTCGCTCAGATTCGGGCAGTTAGCTTCTTCGCAGACCGTGTGCAGGTCATTGGCGCGCAGGGTTTCCTTGATGCGCTGCACCTCGGCAGAGTTGCCCATCTTGGCGCGGATCCAACTTGGCTTACGCGGGGCGACTTCGGTCACCTCCACCTTGACTGGGATGCGCGCCATTTTCTCAGCGGCGCGCAGCTTGACGCCGGCAACTAAGGGCGCCGGGCGATTGGTGGGGGAAGGCGTAGGGGTATCGGACACGGCACAGGCCTTGGCAATGCGAATAAGCGGGCATTTTACCGCCCTAGCCTGCCAAGGCATTTTTTGGCTTTGATGCAGAACTCTATTCCCACCTTGCGGGGTAAGCCCCCCCTCTCTCCCGCCTGCGGGAGAGAGAAATGATGCTGTCCCGCCTGCGGGAGAGAGAAATGATGCTGTCCCGCTTGCGGGAGAGAGAAATGATGCTGTCCCGCCTGCGGGAGAGAGAAATGATGCTGTCCCGCCTGCGGGAGAGAGAAATGA
>CAZHTI010000030.1:15129-20671 GCA_964535755.1 uncultured Salinisphaerales bacterium
CCCGCAGGCGGGAGAGGGTATTTGGCCCCGCTGAGGAGTGACTAAACGTCACTCCGAAGTAAGACAAATACCCCCCAGGGGCGGGAGAGTGCGCAGCCCTACTGGCTGCGCAGCGCCTCGGCCACCGGCAGGCGTGCGGCCTTGAGTGCGGGCAGCAAGGCCCCGACCAAACCAATCCCCAGCGCCCAGAAGAAGCCTTTGAGTAACAAAGGCACGGACACGCTCAACTGAAAGGCGACTTGGCTAAACGAGGAGAAATTGAGGGTGGAGACGGAGAAGCCATTGAACATCAGCCAAGCCACCGCCCCGCCCAATGCGCCGCCTAGGCCAGCGAGCAGCAGGGCTTCCACCACCACGCTGATGACCACTGCGGTCGCCCCAAACCCAAGCGCGCGCAGGGTGGCGATTTCGCGGCTGCGGGTGGCGACCGCGGCATAGAGGGAGTTGAGCGCGCCGAACAAGGCCCCCACCGCCATGATCGCCGCCACCGTCGTGCCCATCACATTAATGACGGTGGAGAGCGCCTTGCTTTGCTCGGCGTAGTAGTCGGGCTCGCGGAACACACTGACTTGCAGGCGGGGGTCGCTCTTGGCTGCTTGCTCAAAGGCGACGAAGGCGTCTTCGCTGGTGAGTTGCACCACGGCGGATTGGTATTGATTGCGGCGGTAGGCCGCGAGCACGGTCTCGCCATCCGCCCAGAGCTCGCTCTCGTGGACATCGCCACCGGTGCTGAAGATGCCGACGATGACCCAATCGGCCTCGCGGAATTTCAGTGTCTTGCCGACACTCAAGCCGTCAAACTCACGGGCGGCTTGGGCACCGACGATGACCTCGCGCAGGCCTGAGGTATACAAGCGCCCCTCCAGCAGTTTGAACTCGCCTCTCAGCTTCACCCCAGCCGCGCTGACGCCGCGCATCGAGACGTTCGAGCGCACGCCCTGCTTGGGCACGTTGAGAATCACGCTGGCCTCGGCACTCACCAGCGGCGCGCCGGCGGCAGATTTCTTGACGCCCGTCAGCTCGCCCAAGATCAGCGCCGATTCGCGCGACATGGTGGAGGACAACTCCGCGTTCGCCCCCTCGCGCAGCACGATGGCGCGGTCCGGCGAGCCGGTGGCACCGAGCGTGGCTTTAAAACCCTCACTCATCGCCAGCACCGACACCAACACGCCGACGACACCGGCAATACCAATCACAATCACGCCGGATGAGCCCCAGCGCTGCGGGATGCTGCGCAGGTTCATCCAAGTAACGGCCAAGCTTTGCGAGAGGTTGAACATGCTTTAGCGCCCCGCTAGGGCATCGACAATCGAGAGCCTGAGTGCGCGCAGCGCCGGTGGCAGGCCAACCAGCACGGCAATGATCAGCCCTGCGCTCAAGGCATAAACCACCGTTTCGGCAGGCATCACGAAGACGGGGAAGAACTCCTTCAGTGGGTCGCGCAGCAGTTCGGTGGCCAGCGCCCCCAACGCAACCCCCAGTGCCGCGCCCAAACCGCAGAGTAGGAAGGCCTCCGCGAGTACCAGCAACATCACTTGGGCGTCGGTAAATCCTAGGGTCTTGAGCACCGCCAATTCTGGGATGCGCTCGCGCACCGACTGCATCATGGTGTTGCCGGTGAGAATCAGCAAAGTAAAAAACACTGCACCCAAAATGCCGCTGATGATCGCGCCGATATCGCCCAATTGCTTGGCGAATTGTTGGCTGAACTGGGCTTCCGTCTGGGTTTTCGACTCGTTGGCGGAGTTCGCACTCAAGGCATCGATGGCCGCCGCAACGCGTGCCGTGGAGTAACCCTTAGCGACGTTGAAGACGATCAAACTGGTCGTGCCTTTTTGGTACACCCGTTCTTCATCGAAGTAATCAAACCGCAGGTAGGCAGAGTTATTGCGGGTGTCGTTTTCTGGGTCGGTCGGTGTGTAAATGCCCACCACTTTTAAGTCCCAGACATAGCCGCCGTCGGTTTTCATCCAGATATCGGACTTAATCGGCACGGTATCCCCCACCTTAAAGCCGAAGCGCTCAGCCACGCCTGAGCCCACCACCATGCCGGTGCGGGTGTTCTCCCAAGCCTGTTGCTGATCCTTGGCCAGTTTCAGCTCTTGGATCACCCGAAAATGATTGAGGTGATCGGCTGCGAACAGCGCGAAGCGGTTCTTATCCTCCTGAAAACTCGCGCCGAACCAGGTGGAGTTCGACACCTCTAGCACCCCCGGCGTCGCTTCAATCTGGGCGCGAAAGGCGAGCGGTAAAGACTCCGTAATCGTGTACAGCGAGCTGGTGATCAGCCTTTGGGTGCCCGCCACCTGCGGCCCACGGTTGAACGCCGCGTTGACGGTTTGCAAGAGCGCATAGAGGACGAAGGCGACGACGATCGAGGCCAAGGTAAAGCCAGTGCGTGCCTTGCTGCGCCAAAGGCTCTGCCAGAGAAAGGGGAGGAATTTCATTGGCGCAATTTCGCACAAAGGCCGTCGCGGCGTCGCCGGCGAATCGGCGATTGCCGCAGGCGGCCTTGCTGCTTTGGCGGCTAAACTGCGCGCCATGCTGCCGACCTTCCTCACCGCCAACGGGCTGGACTTCGCCTTGTTGCAGGCCAAGCCTGCCGCAACCCCGCAAGCCAAATCCAAGCACCCCAATAAAGCACCCTTGGTGTTGCTGCTGCACGGCTTCCCAGATTCCGCATGGGGCTGGCAACCGGTGCTGGAAGGCTTAGCCGCCCGAGGTTTCCATGCGGTTGCCCCGTTCATGCGCGGCTACCTGCCCACGGCCATCCCGCGTGATGGCGACTACTCCTTGGGCACTTTGGCGCGCGACGTCATCGCCCTCATCGACCACTTGGGTGCAGACAAGGCCTACGTCGTCGGCCACGACTGGGGTGCGGTGGCGGGCTATGCAGCGGCTGCGCTCCGGCCCGACCGGATTGCCGGTCTAGTGGCCGCCTCCATCCCGCATTTACGCCGCTTTTTGCTGCGCCCCACGGTGGCGCAATTGCAGCGCTCCTCCTACATGCTGCGCTTCCAACAGCGCGGCATAGAGCCCGCACTCGCTGACAACGACTGCGCCGAGATCAAGCGCATCGTCCAGCGCTGGTCACCCGGCTTGGATGTGGACAGAGCCCTCGCGCCCGTCTGGGCGGCATTCGCCGACCCCGCACGGCTTACCGCCGCACTCGGGTACTACCGCGCACTGCCGCTGTCGCTGCTCGACGGCAGCCTGCCTTTGGCCATGGCGGCCACACCAGTCCCCGCCTGTGTGGTCTATGGCGCGGAGGATGGGTGCATCGCCCCGGAGATGTTCACGGCCCAAAACCATCTATTCATGCGAGGGCTAGAGACCCACTGCCTGCCGCACGCCGGACATTTTTTGCAGCAAGAAAAAACTGAGCCGTTGCTGAATCTGATTGGCGACTTCTGCCGTAAACTCGATTAGCGGTATCTCAAAGCCGCACATTCGGCGTCAGCCCCAGGCACCACCTGACGCGCCGTCCTACAAAAATGCTCGCCAAGGGGCTAGTTCTGAGTCAATCACCGCCATCGTTCGCGCTGTGGCTGCATCGTTTCGTGCGGGTACACGGCGCTACCAGTGCCGAAGACGGCCTATGGAAGCTGATCAAAGCGCTCATGCTCGGCAGCGTGATGCTGATGCTCGGCATTGGTTGGATGGTGTACGGCCTGAATCAATCGCTCAACCGCCATAGCGAGTCGAGCGCCAAATTGCATGAGTATTTGGCGCACATCAATCAATTTGAGCGCTTGATTGTGGACATGGAGACTGCGCAGCGCGGCTGGCTCATCGAACGCGAGAACTCCTACCTAGAGCCTTACGAAGGCGCTAAAGAGCAGTTGCCTGCGGTGATTTCGATCATCGAAAGTTTCAACCAACAAGACCCTGCATCGGCAGCGCTGTTTACCTCGATCCGCACCATGGCCAATGCCCGCCAACTGGTGTTGGAGTCGGTGCTGGCAGACGCTCGGCAAAGCATGGACAGCGGTTTTCCGGACAGCTTCAGTCTCGAAGCGGGCAAACGCTTGATGGACGAACTACGCGACGAGATCGAGTTGCTACGCGAGCGCACCAAGGCGCGGCAAGCCCTAGTCGACGGCGAGATTGAGACCGTTCGCGACCGGCGCAATCTAGTCCTAGGCGTATTGCTGGTGTTTGCGGTGGCCGGCCTTTTGGCCTGCCTTTGGCTAATGACCCGCTTTGCCGAGATGCTGCAATTTGCCAATGAGCAGCACCATTTGGCAGAAGCAGCTAATTCCGCAAGCCGCGAAAAAAGTACCTTCTTGGCCAATATGAGCCACGAAATCCGCACACCGATGAACGCGATTTTTGGCTTTGCCCAGCTTCTGGGCGATATGGTCAAAGACGCGCGCGAGCAGTTTTATGCCAAGGCGATCATCCAGAGCGGCCAAGTGCTGCTGGATTTAATCAACGATATCTTGGACTTAAGCAAAGTTGAGGCTGGCCGCTTGGAGCTCACTCCTGAGCCGGTGAGCCTCAGCGACCTCACCAGCAATTGCGAGACTTTGTTCCGCACCATGGCGACGGAGAAAGGCCTGAGCCTGCACTTCCGCATCAGTGACTCCTGCCCCGAGGCGGTAGTGGCAGACCCCCTGCGCGTGCGGCAAATTCTCATCAACTTGCTCGCTAACGCACTCAAATACACGCCCTCAGGGGCGGTGAGCCTGCTGATCGACGCACGCTTCGTGCCCGACCAAAGCAAAACCTGCGTGTTGATCATCAAGGTGTCCGACACCGGCATGGGCATCCCAGCGGACAAGCTCACCCGCATCTTCGAGCCCTTCGTGCAGGTCAAGCACAGCACCAGCGGCGGCTCAGGTCTGGGGCTGTCCATCGTCCATCGTTTGGTCACTTTGATGGGCGGCAGCATCTCGGTGGAGTCTGAAGAGGGCAAGGGCAGTTGCTTTACCGTGACGCTGCCGGATTTGCCCATCGCCAGCGCAAGCGCGCGGCAGGAGCGCGTGCGCAGGCCCATCAGTCTGCTGCCACCGCTCAAAATCCTCGCGGTGGACGACGTCGACCTCAACCGTCGGCTCATCGAAGGCTACTTTGCGAATACCGCACACACCGTGCGGGTGGCGCATGACGGCCAAAGCGGCATCGACCTCGCGTTGCAGTTTGTCCCCGACCTCATCCTGATGGACATCCGCATGCCCGGCATGGATGGCATCACCGCGCTGCGCGAGTTACGCACACACCCCAGCATGGCGCAGTGCCGGATTGTCGCCGCCACTGCCTCCAGCCTGCGCAGCGAGGAAGACCGCTCGCGGCATCTGTTCGACGGCTATCTCCGCAAGCCACTCACCCGCGAAGACCTAGAGGACGAACTGTTTCGATTGTTCGGCGCTTTGCCCGCCGAGGCTCCGCAAGCAGATGGAAGCCCCCAGCCGCTAAGCCCGGAAGAATCTGCCGCTTATCGCCAACTCGCAAGCCCACTGAGCGTGGCAATCGATGCCGCTACGGCGACCCTTTCGTCCGATGCCGTGCGTGAGCTCATTGAGCTGCTCGACCAACTCCC
>CAZHTI010000030.1:20771-28517 GCA_964535755.1 uncultured Salinisphaerales bacterium
AAAGCACTTATTCTGGTCGTGGACGACCAAGCTGCGAACATCCAAGCCGTCGGCGCGCTGTTGGCCAAGAACGGTTATGAGGTCATGCCCGCACTCTCTGGCGAGCAGGCACTGGCGCGGGTGGCGCAAAAAACCCCCAACCTCGTGTTGCTGGACATGCAAATGCCGGGCATGAACGGCTTTGAGGTCTGCGCCCGTCTCAAAGCCGACGCCGCCACGGCCGATATCCCGATCATTTTTCTCACCGCCTCGCATGAGCGCGAGATTCTCGTCCACGCCTTTGCCCAAGGCGCGGTCGATTACGTCACCAAGCCCTTCATGCCGGAGGAGTTGCTGGCACGGGTCAAGACGCATGTGGAGCTAAAAGCGGCGCGCGATCATCTCGTAACCATCGCCCGCGAGCGCGCCGAGCTGACCCAAATCGTCGCCCACGATTTGAAGAACCCGCTCACCAGCATCCTGTTCACCGCCGACATGCTGGAGCGCTCGCAGAGCAAGCCCGAACGCCTGCCGGAGTTGGTGCGGGGTCTGCGCGATAGCGCCAACCGTTGCGTGAGCTTCATCGACGGTTATTTGGGCCGATGGGCGCAGAGCGACACCCCCCGCCGTTTGGAACTCGCTGCCTTCCCCCTAGCCCGCTGCGTCACCCAAGCGGCAGAGGGCCTAAAGCTCAAGGCCGAGAACCGGCGCATGCGCATCGCCGTGCAATTGCTGGATGAGCCCACCGTGCGCGCCAATGAGATCGCCCTACAGCATGTGTTGGAGAACCTCATCTCCAACGCCCTGCGCTACGCGCCCGAGGGCAGCACGGTGGACGTCGAATGCAGCACGGGGCGATCCGGCATGGCAAAGGTCAGCGTGATGGACCGTGGCCCAGGTGTGGCAGAAGCGGATCGCAACAAATTGTTCAAGCGCTATACCAAGCTCGCGAATGCGGAAGGGGTGGCGCACTCCAGCGGTTTGGGCCTCGCCATCGCCAAGGAGGAGATGGACCGCATGGGCGGCCACCTTTGGTATGAGGAGCGCGACGGCGGCGGCGCTTGCTTTAGCCTCGTGCTGCCGCAGGAGTAGGGCGGCGACTCCGCTGGGTTCGAAAGTAGCGCCCTCGCAGCCAAAAAAAACCCCAGCACCGATTAAGGCGCTGGGGCTTGGTATAAGCGCCATCCTTGGCAAAGGGCATCCGTGCCCTTACTACGCTAACCACCGCTTCCTTGCGGTGGGTAGTGCACCCTAGACCAATCCGGGCCTAGGGATTCACTGCTCTGGTGCTGAGCTAAGCCTTTAGTCCTCAAGGTTTTATCTGCATGTGCAGATTCAGTTCAGCAATTGATAGGCGGCCATCCTTGGCCTGATTGGGCGTCCTGCCCGGAACTGCGTGGCTAAGCGCATCCTTGCGCTGAGCTATGTGCAGGTCACTGAAGCCGAGGCGCCGCAGTGGGCGGCGCCTCTAGCCCCAGGGCGCTAGACCGACCGCTTGCGGCCGAACACCAGCGAAAGTACGAAGAGCACCAAGAAGACCAAGAACAGAATCTTGGCGATGCCGGCCGCAGAGCCAGCGATACCACCGAAGCCAAGGGCGGCGGCGATCAGAGCGATGATGAAAAACACGACGGCGTAATGAAGCATGGGAGTTCTCCTAAAAAGCAAAAAGTGAGGCGCTGTGGGTTGAATGGAGCCACCTATGACCGGTGGCTTGCCTTATAAGGCGCAAAGCCCTTGCCAACTTACCCAAGAGATATTCCTTTAATAATCAGAACCTTAAGAACTTAGCCTCACAGCGAATCGTGCACTTTGCAAATCGGGCATTTTCGCGTCGTGCATATTGCATTAAGGCGGCTGCGACACAGTCCGGCCACCCCACTCCTATCGAGCGACTCATGGCATTTATCAGCGGTTCGCGGATTTTGGTCGTCGATGACGACGTCAGCCTCGCCAAAAACTTCCGGTTTTGTTTGGAGGACGCAGGCTATAGCGTGCAAACCGCGCACAGCGTCGGCCAAGCCTTGGAGCGCTTGGTGGATGCGGTGTTCGACCTCTGCCTCTTGGACTTAAACATTGGCGACGAATCCGGCCTAGAGCTACTGCCACGCCTGCGGGCGGAAGCACCTTGGATGCGGGTGGTGATGGTCACCGCAGAAACTGGCGTCGGCTTTGCCGTCAATGCCATGCAATCCGGCGCTTGTGATTACCTGATCAAGCCCTGTGGTGCTGAGCAATTGGTGCAGGTGGTGGGCCGGCAGGTGCGGGCGCGGCAGTTGGATTTGCACATCGAGAGCCTGCAAGCCGCGGCGGAGGGCGAAACCCAAGCGGTGGCACCGATCCGCCAAAGCCGCAGCCCAGCGATGCAAAAGGTTTGGGAGCTCGCCCGCAGTGTGGCGGACACCGACGCCGCAGTGCTGGTGCTGGGCGAGTCCGGCACCGGCAAGAACGTATTGGCGCGGGCCATCCACGATTGGAGCCCACGGTCAGCGGCCAATTTTGCGACCATCAACTGCCCTTCGCTCAACCCAGAATTGCTGGAGAGCGAGTTGTTCGGCCACGTCAAAGGTGCATTTACTGGCGCTACCGAGAACCGCCTTGGCCGCGTGCAGGTGGCGAACGGCGGCACCCTGTTCCTCGACGAGATTGGCGACTTCCCACTCGGCCTACAGCCCAAATTGCTGCGCTTCTTGCAAGACCGCGAGTTTGAGCGCCTGGGCGATGCGAAAACCCAGAAGGCCGACGTCCGCGTCATCGCTGCGACCAATGCAAGCTTGGATGCGATGGTCGCAGATGGTCGTTTCCGTGCCGATTTGTTCTACCGGCTCAACGTCATCACCCTAGTCGTGCCGCCCTTGCGCGAGCGCATGGATGAGGTCGAACCGCTCGCAACGCAATACTTGCTGGGGTTTGCTGCACGCTATCGGCGGCCCGCGCGGCGCTTCTCAGCCGATGCCTTGCAGGTTTTGGGCGATTACCACTGGCCTGGCAATCTGCGGGAGCTCCGCAACGTGATGGAGCGGGTCGCCATCCTTTGCCCTGAAGAGCACGTCGAGCGCCACCATCTGCCTGCGCCCTTGGGCGGTGGCGCAACGAGCCGCACGCGGCGCTTATCGGCGGGCGACGCGTGCTCATTAGAAGCACTGGAGCGCGCCCATATCGCGGCGGTTTTAGCGCGGCTGCCGTCATTGGACGCAGCCGCAGAGTTGTTAGGCATCAACGCCTCGACGCTCTACCGCAAACGACGTCAATTTAATCTGTGACGCACATAAAAAAGCGGCGGCACGGAAGTGCCACCGCAGACGAGGATGCGTGGGCAAAAAAACCGAAGCGCAGGGGCTAGAGCGTAAGCCTAGGGAGTAGAGCGGCTCAGGCCCCAGCGCTTCGGCACCGGGGACTAATCACTAGCGGTTGTTCTTATCCGCAGCGTCTTCGAGCTTCTCGCCGGCTTTTTGGATGTCGCGGCCAGCGCCTTCCACCGTATTGCAGGCGGTAAGCGAGGCGCAGCAGAGGATCAGGGCTGCGGCGAGCGCGAGAGCGGGGGAAAACGTGCTGGTGTTGGCAGCTAGCATGGGAAGACTCCGAAAGTGTGGGCGAAAAGTGGGGGTAGTGATTTCGCTACCGCAACTTTCTTAGCGCAGACTCCGTGCCAACACGCGGAAATCTATAACTTGTTGTTTTTCAGTGTCTTGCAATCACTACAAACGGCCGCGCTTGGGTGTGGTCGTGCAATTTCGCAAAACGCGCTTCGTGCACTCGTGCATTTTGCAATGCGACTCAGGAGAGCTTGCTCAGCAAGCCCGGCAAATGGTTGATGGCATGGCGATAGCCTTTGTCGATGATCTGGTCGAGCAGCGGCCAGTCAAAGGTCTTCATGCTGCCGACCGGCATCCGTAGGTAGAGGTCAGCGCGTTCAGCGCGGGCCTTGGTGCCGCTTTCGGACGTGAGGCTGGTGGTGCGGAACAGCACATCAACGATGCCGACCCGCTGGCCGTCCTGGCCGCGCTGGAACACCGCCTCGAAGTCTGGATCTTCGCCTTGGGCGCTGGGTGCTGAAATCGCCCCCTCGGTAGAGACATCGCTCGCCACAATCGGCCCACGGGCTAGGTCTTGCATGACGTCGGTCGGCAGGCTGTTGATGACCGCACCGTCGGCAAGCAGGCCGCCTTTGTAGCCGACAGGCGGTGCCAAGCCGGGGATGCACATGCTGGCGGCGAGCCAATCCGCGACTATGCCTTGCTTGTGCACCTCGCAGGAGCCGCGTGTGAGGTTGGTGCTGACGCAAAAGAAGGGCGTGCGTAGATGCTCCACCCGCGCCTCGCCGAAGATGCTGCGCAGGTGCTGGCGGAACTTCTTGCCACCAATGAGCGAAACCCGTGGCAGCACATAGTCGTTGAGCAACTTGCGGTGGACGAAGGTGTCGCGCACCACCTCGGTGATGTTCTGGATGTCGCGGCCGCTGGCATGAAGGGCCGCAACAAACGCGCCCATGCTGGCACCGCCGCAAACATCCACCGGCATGTTGAGCTCTTGCAGCGCCTTGAGCAGGCCGATGTGGGCGAAGCCGCGCGCGCCGCCGCCGCCCAAGACCAAGCCCATGCCGTAGCCGGTGATCTGCCGCGCAAGGCTCGCTATATCAGCGCTGACCTGCGGCCGGACAAAATAGTGGCTCTCGGCAAAAAGCGCGGCCTTCCATGCCAGCGTGCTGGCGGCGGAGATGCCCTCGCCGCGCAGCAGCACGACCTCCACCGGCACCCGCAGACCGGCGCGCAGCAGGGTCTCAGTGACCGCGCAGCGGTCGGGCTGGGTGAGCGCATCGGCGACCACGAGGACACGATCCGCTTGGCGCAGCGCGGTCTGGCTCCAGCCTTGAGCGCCGCTGGCATCAAACACCAATTGCGGGTGGCGAAACTCCAGCCGCGACAGCCAATCTCGCAGTGGGGCCTCCGCCCAAGTCGAAGCCGCTGCTGGGCCGATTTCTGCGGCGGCACGCTCGGCATTGACCAGCGCCGCCTGCGGCCCAAGAGCGGCGTGCAATTGCGCCGCGAACTCCGGCCCATTGACCGCCGCACTGGCTGGCACCACGGCGATGCACCGGGTCTTGCGTGCTGCACGCAGCTTGGCCTCGCGGGTGGGTTCGCGCAGGCGGCTCAGGATCACTTTGGTCATCGCCATCAGCGCCGCCGGTTGCTGTTGGGCGAAGGCGTAGAAGGCATCGCGGCTGAAGGCGAACAACTCGCTGGTACGCAGGGCGTGGACGCTGGCACCACGGGTCTCGCCGGTCAGCAAGCCAATCTCACCGATGGGCTCCAGCCGCGCGATATCGCCTGCCACCCGGCCATCCGGATATACCGCGCGCAGGCGCCCCGTAGCGACGATGTAGAGGGTGTCGGCGACGGCTCCGGCGGTGAACAGGTTCTCGCCGCCGCGCAGCCGCACCAGTTCCGCTTGAGCGGCGAGTTGCTCACGCGCTAGGGCGTCCATCCCCGCAAACAATGGGCACTCTGCCAGTACGGTTGCCGCGTCCATGACTACCCCCGCGTTGTCTTTCTTGGTGGCTGAGCGTAGCAGCGCCAAGCCGCTGCGTGCGCTGCAATCTGCCGCCGCCTGCGACCGTCAACACGCAAAAGGCCGCCGAGATTCAGCCGATATGCGGCACACTGCTGCGGCCATGAATCCCCTTATGCCTAAGTCTCTGGTGCCTCAGTCCTTGGTTGCCCTGTTGCTGTGCCTGCCGCTGTGCACAGAGGCCGCGCAATTGCAGCTGCGCGCCAAGACGCTGACCATCGCCGGGCAAACCCTGCACCAAGCACGCGTTGATGTGCAGCCTCAGGGTGCGGTGCGCATTGCGGCATCTGCACTCGTGCAGGGCAAGCAGGCTTGGGCAAAAGACCTAGGCCTCGCGTGCGAGCGGCTCACCCTGCGCCAGGGGCAGCTCGATTGCCGCCACGGGGAATTGGCGCTGACCTGGGCGCAAGTGCCGATTAAATCCACTTTTAGTCTGAGTGCCGTTAGCCGTCAGCGCCTCGCAGTCACGCTGGTAGGGCGCTGGCAGCAGCAAACACTCGCCACCAGCGTGCAGATGGATGCGGCGCAACTGCGCATCGACGCAAAAGCCGAGCAGTGGCCAGTCGCAGGGCTGCTGGCATTGCCGCCGATTGCCGCCAAATTACCGGCAGGCATGACCGCAACCGGGCAAGTCGGCGCGCAATTGCAGGTGCAGCTGGATGGCCAGAGTCAGCGCATAGTCGTCGACTTTGGCGCGCAAAAACTCACCGCCAGCGACGCCAGCGGCCGCTTTGCCAGCGAGAACCTAGACGCCCAAGCCCAACTCACGCTAAGCCGCCCTGCCCGTTGGTTGAGCGCCGCGCCCGAGCAAGCCGTGGATGGCCGATGGCAGCTGACCATCCCTAGCGGGCAGACTTTTGTTGACCCGCTATTTCTGGACTTCGCTGAGGGCGCTTTGCAGGCGCAGAGTGCGCTGCGCCTAAACAACGGCCTGCTCACTCTGAGTGCCATTGAAGTGCAGCAGCCCGCAGGCTTTGTCGCGCGCGGCGATGCCGTAGTCCAACTACAGCCCTTGGCCCTGCAACACGCCGCGCTGAAGCTGGAAGACGCCCAGCTGCCGGCCTTCTTCAACCGCTACGCCGTGCCGTTCTTAGCGGGCAAGCCGGGCGAGGACGCAAAGACCAGCGGCAGCCTGAGTGGCAGCTTGAACGTCGCCGACGGCAGGTTGCAACAGGCTGAGTTGATCCTCCGCAAGGCGAGTTTGGACACCGCCCGTTTGGACTTAGGCCTCAGCGATTTGGATGCGACTCTCTACTGGACTGCCGCAGGCAGAGCGGCACGCACCAGCAAGCTCAGTTGGGGTGGTGCGCGCTTTGGCCGCTTGGAGCTGCCTGCCAGTCGTTTGGCGCTACAGCTACAGGGCGATGCCCTGACGCTGACCGAGACCTTCCGCCAGCCAATCCTCAACGGCGCTTTCCGTATCGACTCCCTCAGCGTGCAGGGCCTCGGTAGCAACAGCCCGCAGGCCATGATGAAAGCGGAGGTCGAGCCCATCGATCTCGAAAAACTCACCGCCACTCTGGGCTGGCCGCCGTTTGCCGGGCAACTCGCTGGCCGCTTGCCGGGCCTCACCTACCAAAATCATGTGCTGGCGCTGGACGGTGCGCTCACCGCCCAAGCGTTCGATGGTGACATCAGCATTTCCAACCTGCGTTGGGTCGAGCCCACCGCCCGCAGCCGCCGCCTGACCGCCGATTTGAGCCTGCGCCGCATCGACTTAGCCCAGCTCACCGGCGCATTTTCCTATGGCCGCATCGATGGCCGGATCGACGGCGATGTCGAGAATTTGCAGTTGGTGGGCTTCACGCCCACAGCCTTCGATGCGCGCATCTACACCAGCCCGAAAAACCCCGGCAAGCGCCGCATCTCGCAACGCGCCATCGACAACATCAGCTCCCTCGGCGGTGGGCCGACCGGCCTGCTGAGCCGAAGCGTGCTGCGCTTTTTTGACTCCTTCGCCTATTCCAAGCTGGGGATTTCCTGCCGACTGCGCAATGGCGTGTGCTTGATGGACGGCGTCGAGCCTGCGCGCAACGGCGGCTACGTCATCGTCAAAGGCAGCCTGGTGCCACGCATCGACGTCGTCGGCCATTCACGGCGGGTGGATTGGGACACTTTCTACGCCCAGCTGTTGAGCCTGCGCGACCTGCAAGCACCGACTACGGGGGTTGAGGTGGGGCAGTAGGGCGGGAGGCGGGA
>CAZHTI010000031.1:0-9759 GCA_964535755.1 uncultured Salinisphaerales bacterium
TGGGCGCGCTGCTGTTGATCGGTGTGGTGGCAGCCACCGCACTGCCGGTCTAGCGGCTAGCTTCTAGCGCACCCAAAACCTCTGGCCTTGCGTAGCCGCAAATGCTCGCCGACTAAGGATTGCTTACCCGCCATGCGCCACCTGCTCGCCCCTGCCCTACTCGCAATCACTAGCTTTGGTCTGGCCGGGTGCAGCAGCCATTTGCACAAGCCAGCCGCAGAAGCTCCACGGGCAATACCGGCCCTGCCCTACAGCCTAGAGCGCGACCTCATCTATACGCCAAGCGGCTGGCCGCAGGCGATCAAGGCCGATCTCTACCGGCCCAAGGCCGAGGGTTTGCGCGCCGCAGTGCTGGTGATCCACGGTGGCGGCTGGGCGGCACCCGACCGCCGCGAGCAAATGGCGGGCATTGCCCAAGACCTCGCCGCGCGCGGCTATGTGGTGCTCAATGCCAGCTATCGCTATGCCCCGGAATATCGCCACCCGGCGCAGCTGCAAGACCTGCAAACCGCCATCGCTTGGCTGCGCAGTAATGCGGGGCGGCTATCGATAGACCCCGCCCGCATCGGCGCTTTTGGCTACTCCGCTGGTGGGCACTTGGCGGCGCTGCTCGGGGCGGTGGATGCCAAGCCTGAGCACCGCTTGCAGGCGGTGGTGGCGGGCGGTGCGCCGACGGACCTCCGCAAGTACCCCGGCGGCAGCTTGGTGCCCAACTTCTTGGGCGGCAGCCAAGCGCAAGTCCCCACACAATTCGCCGATGCCTCACCAATCCTGCATGTCAGTGCCAATGACCCACCGGTGTTCCTCTACCACGGCGGCGTCGACACCCTCGTCCCCTTAGACCACTCTGAGGACTATCAAAAAGCCTTAGATGCGGCGGGCGTGGCGAATGAGTTGGTGGTGCTGCGCGGGCGTGGCCACATCACTGCGTTTTTGACCGATGGCGCGGCCCGCGACGCTGCGCTGAACTTCCTAGACCGCCACTTGGCGGCGAAGCCCTAAGCAGGCCTGATCCGCAGCCACAAAAAACCCCGCACGCGGCGGGGTCGTTGCACTGCGAGCGCGCTTACTTCGCAGGCGCTTGCGGCACGGCCAAGGTGAACAGTTTGGCGGGCTGAGCGGCATACCAGGCGGCGAGCTGCTTGATTTCCTTCTTGGTTAGGCCAGCGGCTTGCGCGCCCATGATGGCGTTCTTGCGCTCGCCGGTCTGGTAGGCCTTGAGGGCGTGCTCCAGATAGGTGGTGTACTGGCCGGCGAGGTTGGGGTAGGTGGGGGCGCTGGAAACACCGTTCTCGCCGTGGCAGGCGGCGCAGGTGGCGAGTTTCTCAGGTTTGGCGACGGGAGCAGCTTGGGCGCTCGCAGCGGCTGCGAGCAAAACGGCTGCGGTCAGAGTACGAATCATGGCTTTGGGTCCTAATGAACGGTGGCGAGCGGCTTACTTCTTGGCGCGCGGCTGTTGCGCGGCGAAGTAGGCGGCGATATCGGCCATGTCGGCCTCCGACAAACCCTGCGCTTGGGCGTTCATGGTCGGGTGGGTGCGCTCGCCGGACTTATACGCCTTGAGCGAAGCGATGATCACCTCAGGGTGCTGACCGCCGAGCTTGGGGACACGGTAGGTGGGGTAAGCGTTGGTGTAGTTGGGCACGGCGTGGCAACCCAAGCAGGTGTAAGCCTTGTCTGCGCCGGCTTTGGCGTCTGCGGCAACGGCAAGCTCAGGGCCAGCAGCCATCACTAGGGCTGCGGCAAAAGCGGCAAGGGCGCCGGATTTCATCGTGGTACATCTCCGTCTTGGGATTCTTTAAAAGTGCCGTGGCACGGCCAGCAATGACCATGCAGCGCGAACAAGCTCTTTATGGTCGGGCAAATCAGGCGCTGCCGTCAATGAAGACAGCGCGGCAAACCCGCCGCTATAGTCCGCCCGACTAACGACTCCTAAGGCCACTCGCTCGCCATGTACATCCCCGTCACCGGCCTTGCCGCCGCGTTTTGTGGCCTGCTGCTGCTCGTCTTGGGCCTGCGCATATCGGTTTTGCGGCTGCGCGGCAAAGTCGCTTTGGGGGATGGCGGCAATACCCAATTGCTGCGCGCCATTCGCGTGCATGGCAATAACGCCGAGCATATGCCGATCTTTCTCGTGCTCTGCTTGATTTACGAGGTCTACGCCGGCGGCAGCGGCTTCCTGATCGCTACCGTCGCGGTTTTTTTGCTCGCGCGCCTGCTGTTTTCGATTGGCCTCTCGCTCGCCAGCGTGCACCCGCTGCGGCGCTTGGGTGCGGGCCTGACCTTCGCCTGCCAAGCGGTGCTGCCGATTGCACTGATCGCACAGATCTTGCAGCCCTTGCGCGCATGAGCCGCAGCGCAACCACGCAAACCGCACCCGGCGAGGAAGTCGCCGCGGTCGATCTCGGCAGTAATAGCTTCCACATGCTGGTGGCGCGCGACAACGCGGGGCAATTGCAGATTGTTGACCGCCTGCGCGACCCCGTTCGGCTCGCCGCTGGCTTGGACGCCGAGCGCCATTTGAGCCCAGAGGCGCAAGCCAGAGCGCTCGCCTGCCTGACCCGCTTCGGCCAGCGCTTGAAGGCCCTGCCGCCTGCCCGCGTACGGGTGGCCGGCACCAACACGCTGCGGCGCATGAAAGAAGGCGAGGCCTTCATCGCCGCCGCCGAGAAAGTCCTAGGCCACAAAATCGAAACCATCTCCGGCCAAGAGGAGGCGCGGCTGGTGTACTCCGGCGTCACCCACGGCATGGGCAAGAGCTTGTCGCGCCGCCTGGTGGTCGACATCGGCGGCGGCTCGACGGAGGTCATCATCGGCGAGCAAGAGCAGCCAAAGTTGATGGAGAGCGTGGCCCTAGGCTGCGTCGTCCACACCCAAAAATACTTCGCCGACGGTGCGATCACGCGTTTGGGCTTCCGCCAAGCACGGCTGGCCGCTCGCGTGGAACTAGAGTTTTTAGAGCGCCAATACCGCGCCGCCGGTTGGGATTTGGCCATCGGTGCTTCCGGCACCATCCGTGGCGCATGGCGGGTGATGCGCGCCAAGGGCTGGGTCGATGACCGCATCACCGCCGCTGCCCTAGAGAAAACCGTCGGTTTGGTGATTGAAGCAGGCCACGTCAGCCGGATTGCCTTCGACGGCCTGCGCGAAGACCGCCGCCCGGTGTTTGCCGGAGGCTTGGCCGTGCTCGCTGGGGTGTTCGACGCCCTGCAAGTGCGGGAGATGGAAACCAGCGAACACGCCCTGCGCGAGGGCCTGATTTACGACCTCTTGGGGCGGCTCAAAAACCGCGACGTGCGCCAACACAGTGTCAGCGCCTGCGCCAGCCGCTACGGCGTGGACTCAGCCCATGCCCGCGCGGTGGAGCGCACCGCGCTCAAGGCCTTGGGCCAGACTGCCGCGAGCTGGAACCTGCCGCGCCAGCTCGCGGGCAGCTTGCTGGGCTGGGCCGCGACCCTGCACGAGATTGGCCTCGTCATCGGCCACGACAACCACCACAAGCACGCCGAATACATCCTCGCCAACGGCGACCTACCCGGCTTCTCGCTCACCGATCAACGCCTGCTCGCCGCCCTCGTGCGCCTGCACCGGGGCAAGTTCTCTGAGAGCGTCTGGGCCGATCTGCCTAGCGATTGGCGCGAGGCCATCCCGCGCCTCGCACTGCTGCTGCGGCTCGCCGTGCTGCTGCACCGCTCGCGCAGCCCGCGCCTGCAACTGCCCTTCACCTTGACTGCTCACCGCAAAGTCTTGGAAGTGCGCTTCCCTACCGGCTGGCTGGCCAAGCACCCGCTGACGGAAGCCGATTTGGCGCAAGAGGCGGAATACATCGCGGCCGTCGGCTACCGGCTCAAATATTCCTGAGCACCGGCTCGGCCTCAAACTCCCCCGTTCAGGGGATTTAGCCCGCAACTCGCCCACCTAAGCTCCCTAGCCTCACCAGCGAAGGGGGTTAGGGATGTCCAGCGATGAGGTTTTGGTGCAGCTCAAAGGCGCGGTGCTGTGGGTGACGATCAACCGCGAGGCACGGCGCAATGCGCTGAATGCCGATGTGGTCAATGCCATCACCGCCGCCATCGTCGCTGCCCAGCAGGACCCCAGCGTGCGGGCAATTGTGCTCACCGGCGCTGGCGATAAGGCCTTCTGCGCGGGCGCTGACTTAGCCAAGGGCACGCAGGGTTTTGCGTTTGCGGTGGATTTCTCCCGCCCGCAGCACTACATCGTGCAGCTGTTCAAACAGATGGAGGAGTGCACGCTGCCGATCATCGCCCGTGTCAATGGCGCGGCGATGGCGGGCGGCTTCGGCATCCTCTGCGCCTGCGACATGGCGGTGGCAGCCGACGACATCCAAATCGGCACCACGGAGAGCCGCATTGGGCTCACGCCGATGATGATCCTGCCCTACATGCTGCGCGTGCTCCCCACCCGCAAATTGCAGGAGATGTGCATCACCGGCGAGGTGTTTAGCGCCCAAGACGCGCTGGACTGGGGGGTGCTGAGCTACGCCGTGCCGCGCGCCGAGCTAGACCAAAAGCTCGACTGGCTGCTGGCGCGCATCACCAATAAATCGCCGACCGCCATCCGCTTGGGCAAGCAGGCCTTCCACGCCATGCGCGACATGAGCCTGCGCGAGAGCCTCGAATACGCCCAAGCGATGGTGCCGGTGATGTCCTCCACCCAAGATGCCGCCGAAGGCCTCGCCGCCTTCCAAGAAAAGCGTAGCCCGAACTTCAGCGGCAATTAGTTCGCACTTGCTGCCAAACCTCCCACTTTGCCGGTGCCCTGCATGAGCTCTGCCCAACTGCAACCGAGTGCGCACGCTGCGAGAGCGGCGCGCTGGCCCTTCCACACCGTGTTGATTGCCAACCGGGGCGAGATTGCCGTGCGCGTGCTGCGCAGTGTGCAAGCGCTAGGGCTGAAGGCGGTGGTGGTCTACCACGCCGCCGATCGAAGCACGCTGGCGGTGCGGATGGCCGACGTGGCGGTGGAGATCACCGGCAGCACGCCGGTCGCCAGCTATTTGGACGGCGCGCAAATCATTGCCGCCGCACTCGCCCACGGTGCCGGTGCCATCCATCCCGGCTATGGCTTTTTGTCGGAGAACCAAGGCTTTGCCCGCGCCGTGGAAGCCGCTGGCCTGCGCTTTATTGGCCCGACGCCGGAACAAATCGACTTGATGGGCGATAAGGTGCGCGCCCGCAATTTCGTCGCCGCACGCGGCTTTCCAGTCGCACCTTCGGCGATTGAGGACGACGACCCGGCGACCTTCACCGAGCGCGCCAGAGCGGTCGGCGCGCCGCTGCTGATCAAGCCGAGCGCCGGTGGCGGCGGCAAGGGCATGCGCATCGTCCGCGACTTATCGCTGCTGGCGGTGGAGATTGAGCGTGGCCGCAGCGAGGGCGCGCGCTACTTCGGCGATGGCCGCCTGTACGCCGAGCGCTACGTTGAGAATCCGCGCCACATCGAGGTGCAAGTGCTCGGCGACGGGCAAGGCAGCGTCGTCCACGTTTGGGAGCGCGAATGCTCGGTGCAGCGCCGCTTCCAGAAGATCGTTGAGGAAACCCCGTCACCGGCGCTGCGCCAAGACCAGCGCGAGCAAATCTGTGCGACCGCCGCAGGCATCGCCGCGGCTATCGGCTATCGCGGCGCGGGCACCGTGGAGTTCATCTACGGCGAAGACGGCGCGTTTTACTTCCTTGAGATGAACACCCGTTTGCAGGTGGAGCATCCGGTGACTGAGGAAATCACCGGTGTCGATTTAGTCTTGCAGCAGTTGCGCGTCGCCGCGGGCGAGACTCTGGGTTTTGCACAGGCGGACATCACCCGCAGCGGCCATGCCATGGAGTTCCGCATCTATGCCGAGGACGCTGCGCGCGGTTATCTGCCCACCACCGGCCCCTTGCTGCGGCTGATTCCGCCCAGCGGCGCGGGCCTGCGCTGGGATTCGGGCGTTGTCGAGGGCGGTGAGGTCACTGCGGCTTTCGACCCAATGATTGCCAAGCTGATCGTCCACGGCGCAGACCGTGCGGAAGTGCTCGCGCGCGCCGCTAAGGCACTCGCCAACACGGTGATTTTGGGCTGCAAGACCAACACCGGTTTTTTGCAGCGGCTGCTCGCACATCCAGCGTTCGTCGCGGGCGATGTCCACACCGGCTTCTTGGACGCCAACCCGCAAATCGCCGCTGAGCCAGCGCTCTCCGCGCAGCACCTGCAAGCCCTGCTCGCCGCCGCCGCGCTGAGCGCACAACCGATGCGTAGCAACGCCGACGCCATCCCCGACCTTCATGCCGCCATCGGCGCTTGGAACAATTAGTTCCGTGGACTAGACCATGCAGCACTCACTACAACTTTTAGAGATCGAGCATGCCGTAGCGCTCTCGCGCGCAGCCGAGCACTACTGCCTGCATTGGCAGGGGCAAACGCTGGCCGTGCAGTTGCAGCCGCAGGCCGATGGCAGCGCGCTGCTGCAGGTTGGCAAGCAGGCTGAGCGGGTGTTTGTCGCCAGCCACGGCGACCAACTCTTCGTGCACTTGGGCGGTGAGGCCTACGCCCTGCGCTACCAGCATCCGCTGGAACGCTTGGCGGCTTTGTCGGGTGGTGCGACTGAAGATTTGATCAGAGCCCCGATGCCCGGCAGCTTGGTGAGCGTGCTGGTGGCGGCGGGAGATACCGTCAGCAAGGGCCAAACGATGTTGGTGATGGAGAGCATGAAAATGGAGACGGCGATCACCGCGCCGAGAGACGGCGTCGTCGCCAAGCTCGGCTTTGACAAGGGCCAGAGCTTTGACCGCGACGCGCTGCTGATCGCACTGGAGCCCCAAGCGGTCACGGCAGGGGGTAAGCCATGAAGCGCATCGTTTCCGCCGTCAACACGGCCTCAGCAGAGTTCCAAGCCAACGCCGCGCACAACCGCGCCTTGGTCGCCGAGTTCCGCGCCAAGCAAGAGGCCGCACGCCATGCGCGGCCAGAGCGCGATATCGAACGCCTGCGCGCGCAGAAGAAAATGCTGGTGCGCGAGCGCATCCAATTGCTACTCGACCCCGGCACGCCGTTCTTGGAGCTCTCCAGCCTCGCGGCGAATGAGGCCTACGACGGCGAAGTGCCGGGCGCGGCTTGCGTGACCGGCATCGGCATCGTTGCCGGGCGCGAGGTGCTGATCAACGCCGGGGATGCCAGCGTGAAGGGCGGGGCTTGGTATCCGCTGACGGTCAAGAAGACCATCCGCGCACTCGACATCGCGCTGGAAAACCGCCTGCCGGTCGTGCATCTGTGCGACTCCGCCGGCGGATTCCTGCCGCTACAAGCGGATTTGTTTGCCGACAAATACTTCGCGGGGCGCATCTTCCGCAATCAGTGCCAACTCTCCAAGGCGGGCATCCAGCAGGTCGCCGTCGTGCTCGGCCACTGCACGGCGGGTGGGGCCTATGTGCCGGGGCTGTCGGACTACAACGTCATCGTCCGTGGCACGGGGGCAATCTTCCTCGCAGGCCCGCCCTTGGTGAAGGCCGCGACCGGCGAGGAGAACACCGTCGATGAGTTGGGTGGCTGCGATATGCACACCAGCGTCTCCGGCACCGCCGACTACCCCGCAGGCAGCGAGGAAGAGGCGATTGCCATCGCTAGGGATATCGTCGCGCAGTTCCATCGCGGCGAGAAAACCAAGGTGGAGCGGCAAGCGCCAGAAGCGCCGTACTACGCCGCCGAAGAGCTGTACGGCATCATCCCGCGCGACATCAAGCAGCAGTTTGATATCCGCGAGGTCATCGCCCGCTTGGTCGATGGCAGCCGCTTCCATGAATACCAGCCGAATTACGGCAAGACGCTGATCTGCGGCTATGCCCATATCTGGGGCTTTAAGGTCGGCATCCTCGGCAACAACGGCGTGCTGTTTAACGACTCCGCACTCAAGGGCGCGCACTTCATTGAGCTCTGCAACCAGAACAAAACGCCGCTGATTTTCTTGCAGAACATTACCGGCTTCATGGTCGGCCGCGAGTACGAGCGTAGAGGCATCACCAAGGACGGCGCGAAGATGATCATGGCGGTGTCGTGCAGCGAGGTGCCGAAGTTCACCGTGATGTGCAACGGCAGCTTTGGCGCGGGCAATTACGGCATGAGTGGCCGCGCTTTTGACTCCCGCTTCCTGTTCACATGGCCGCAATCGCAAATCAGCGTGATGGGTGCCGAGCAAGCCGCTAACACTTTGGCGGATGTGAAAATCCGCCAGCTCGCCAAGCAGGGCAGGGCGCTCAGCGCGGAGGAAATCGAAGCCATCCGCGCGCCGGTGCTCAATGACTTCAAGCGCAAGCAGAGTGCCTACTGGAGCACCTCCGAGCTTTGGGACGACGGCATCTTGGACCCCATCGACACCCGCAATGCATTGGCGATTGCGCTCTCTGCCGCTTTGAACGCGCCGATTGCCGAGCCACGCTACGGCGTGTTCCGCATGTAGCGTTGCCGTCCACCATCGCGCCATGCGTCGTTGCGAGCCTTGCCGAGGCAGAAGCGATATCGACCAGCAACGCCGCAACCCTACTCAGGCCAAAACGCCCCAATGCCCGTCCATTACAAAACCACGCCGATTAGCCTCAAAACCCGCCTCTGGGTCTGGGTGTTCCGCGTCTTCCTCAAGCCTTGGCTGGCGCGCATCATCCGTGCCTCGCACCACAAAATTGCGGGGCAGCAGTTGTTCCTCGCGCGCCGCAGCGTGCGGCAAACCTATGGGCTGGCGCAGGACTACCGCATCGTTGACCGCGTCCCCGGCCCATGGCTAGGCGCTTGGGGCGCGCCCAGCGGCAAGCGCGTGGTGCTCTGGCTGCACGGCGGGGCCTTCATCATCCCCGCGAGCAACGACGCCCATGCGCCCACACTCGCCCGCCTCTGCCGTGACCTCGACGCCGTCGGCTTTCTGCCCGACTACCGCTTGGCACCCTTCAATCGTTATCCCGCTGCTTTGGACGATTGCGAGCGCGCCTATACCGGCCTGCTGACGCTGGGCTATGCAGCGGAAAACATCGTGCTGGCGGGGGATTCCGCCGGTGGCAATCTCGCCTTAGGGACCTTGCAGCGCATCCGCAAAGCCAAGCTGGCGATGCCCGCCTGCGCGCTGCTGATCTCGCCCGTCACCGACATGGGCCGCGCCCACGGCCCGCCCTCGCGTGGGCGCAACGCACGGCGTGATCCAGTCATCCCGATACAGGCGATGTACAAGGTCGACGACCTCTATGCCGGCGATTGGGACGCTTCAGACCCCGAGCTCTCGCCGCTGTATGCCGACTACCGCGGCTTCCCACCGCTGTACTTTTTGGTCGGCGAGAGCGAAGTGCTGCTCGATGATTCCTTACTCGCGGCGCGCCAAGCCGAGGAAGCCGGGGTGACCGTGCAGGTCGATGTCTGGCCGGTGCTGCCGCATGCCTTCCCGTTGTTCCCGATGTTTGTCGAGAACCGCGAAGTGCACCAAGACATGTTGCGCTTCGCCAAGCAGCACCTAGGCCTGAGCCGCTAGCCCGAAGCGCTTCAGCACAGCGGCCAGTAGCAACAGCATCCCCGCCAGCGGGAAGGCACCGCCGCCGAAGCGGCCGCTAGCGGGCGTGCTGCCAGATTTGCTCTCGGTGCTGACGCTCTGCGGCGGGAGGGCTTCCAGCGCACCGGGTTGCGGCGCACTGCCGCCGCTGCCGCTGGAGGAGCTGACCGCACTGCCGGAGCTACTAGAGCCTGTCCCACCACTAGAGCTGGTGCTGCCACCGCTGCTGCTGGAGCTGC
>CAZHTI010000031.1:9859-28141 GCA_964535755.1 uncultured Salinisphaerales bacterium
CTAGAGCCTGTCCCACCACTAGAGCTGGTGCTGCCACCGCTGCTGCTGGAGCTGCTTGAACTGCTGGAGCCGCCCGAGCTGGAGCTGCTGCCGCTATCGGGCGGAGCTTGCAGGCGCATCACCCCACGCGTGCCGGTGGCTTGCCAGACATCGCCGGGCCCCAGCTTGCTGGTGACCCGCCCCGCAACCTCTGGGCAGCCGCGCGCGAACTGCGGCGGATTACCCCGTTGCTCGGGCGTGGTGCCGGTGCCACGCGCATCAATCGCGGCGCGGAGTAGGTCCGGGTTGTTGGTGAACAGACCATCGACACCCTGTAGCAGCAGCGCATTCATCTGCGCTTGATCGTTCACCGTCCATGTATGGACGTCATGCCCCTGCGCATGAAAGCGGCTCACGGCGCTGGCGTCGCTCAGCAACACGGCGGCGTTTGGGATGTAGGCGTCGATGTAGCTGGGGCCGGTTCCAGCCAATAGCCAGGCTGCCGTGGTCTGGTTCGGCGCTGCAAACAGAAATCCGGTCGGGATGCTGGGCGTCAGGCTGCGCATACGCTCTAGCGAGCCGGCGTCAAAGCTCTGCACTATCACCGTGCTGCTGGCGTAGTTGCGCTTGCTGCCTGCGCCGATGTCGCCCGTCGCAATCAAGCCTTTGCGGGTGAGTAGCTCCACCATGACTTGCTCTGCGCGGCCGCCCGCGGAATCTTTGGTCTCGACGTGGAAGCGCATGCGCGGGTTATGGCGCAGATAGCAGTCGAGTTGCTCCTCAAACGGGACGACCTTCGCCCCGGCGTACTCTGGCCGAGCGCGCGTCGGGTTTTGCGTGTTGAACCAAGTGCCGAAGTCCATCTGGCGGAGTTCGGCCAGCGTGAAGGACTCCACCGCGCCGCTGCCAGTGCCGCTGGCGGTGCGATCCACGGTGGTGTCGTGGATGCAGACAGGCACTTCGTCCTTGGTCAGGAAGAGATCGCACTCCTGCATGTCGGTGCCCATTTCCATCGCCAAGTCATAGGCAAAAAACGTGTGCTCCGGGGCATAGGCCGAAGCACCCCGATGGGCGATGTTGATCTGCGGGCCATTGGCGGTAGAAACCTGCGCCCAAGCGGCGCTAGGCAAGGCGGTGGCGAGTAAAACAGTAGCGATCAGACGGTCCATAGCGGCGTACCAGACGGGCGAATGGCGTGCAGTGTGTTCGCCCGCTATTGCACGCACATGACGCACGATTCGCCGTCTAGCTATCCGCTCGCGCTGGCCCCGCTGCGGGTTGGATCCGCCTTGCTCTAGCCCGCAAACATCGCGGCCATGCGCCGCTCCATTTCCTCGGGAGCAACTTCTTCGATATGGGTCGCCAGCGACCATTCATGGCCGAACGGGTCCTTGATGCGGCCCATGCGGTCACCCCAGAACTGGTTCTCCATTGGCCGAACAACCGTCGCGCCAGCGGCTAGCGCAAGGGCGAAGGTCGCGTCGGCATCGGGCAGGTAGAGCATCACATGGCCGGGGCTGCCGCCGAAGTGGGCAGGCCCGTGCGCGCCCCAGTCGGGAGCCTCATCGGAGAGCATCAGCATGGAGTCACCAATGCGAATTTCCGCATGCATGACTTTTCCATCTGGGCCCGGCATGCGCACGCATTCTTCTGCGCCGAATGCGCGCACGTAGAAGTCGATCGCTGCGGCGCAATCCGCTGCGACTAGGTACGGCGTGATGGTGCGGTATCCAGCGGGTACGTAGGGGACGCTCATCGCTTGCTCCAAGGGTGTCGGGGGTGAGCGTCTGATGTTGCCGCAGATTAATGACAGCGCAAGGGCGCGCTCGGCGGCTGCGCAATCCATTCGGCGTAGGCGCATTTGTCCCCTGCTGATTAGCGTCGCTGTTGCCACCTGCTAGTCCCATCACTGAGGCCATGCCATGCCGACCTACGCCCAAGCCCGCGATGCTGCCGCACAAGACCCGGAAGCCTATTGGCTAGAGCAAAGTGCGGCCTTGGACTGGGACGTCGCACCCAGCGCAGCGCTGGATAGCAGTCGGGCACCCTACTACCGCTGGTTTGCCGATGGCCGCCTCAATACTTGCTACAACGCGCTGGACCGCCACATCGCCGCAGGCCGTGGCGATGCTTGCGCGCTGATCGTCGATAGCCCGCTCGCGGGCCGCAGGGCGCGGTATAGCTACCGTGAATTACGTGACGCCGTCGCCCAATGCGCGGGGGCTTTGCAGGCATTGGGTGTGGCGACGGGCGACCGTGTGGTCATCTACCTGCCGATGGTTGCGGAGGCCGCGATAGCCATGCTCGCCTGCGCGCGCATCGGCGCGGTGCACTCCGTGGTGTTCGGCGGCTTTGCGGCGGTGGAGTTGGCCAAGCGCATCGACGACGCCACCCCCAAGTTGTTGATTACCGCGAGTTGCGGGCTGGAGCCCGGGCGCATCGTGCCCTACAAGGGTTTGGTCGATGAGGCCTTGCTACTCGCCCAGCACCGCGTGCCGTATTGCTTGCTGCTGCAAAGGCCGGAGGCCCCCTGCGCGATGATCGCAGGCCGGGATGTGGATTGGCAGGCGGCAATGGCTGCCGCCGAACCCGCAGACTGTGTGAGCCTCGCCGCCACCGACCCGCTGTATGTGCTCTACACCAGCGGCACGACCGGCAAGCCTAAAGGCGTGGTGCGCGATCAGGGCAGCCATGCGGTCGGGCTGCTGCATGCCATGCGCACGGTGTTCAACACCGGCGTTGGGGAAGTGTTTTGGGCGGCAAGCGATGTGGGCTGGGTGGTCGGCCATTCGTTCATCGTCTACGGGCCTTTGCTGGCCGGATGCACCACGGTAATGTACGAGGGCAAGCCGGTCGGAACCCCAGATGCCGGTGCGTTTTGGCGGGTCATTGCCGAGTACGGCGTGAAAACCTTCTTCACCGCGCCCACCGCCTTCCGCGCCATCAAAAAGGAAGATCCAGAAGGGCTGCTGCTGAAGCAATACGACTTGAGCCGCTTCCAAGCGCTGTTTTTGGCCGGCGAGCGCTCGGACCCAGACACCATCACTTGGGCGCAGCGGCTGCTGGGCGTGCCGGTGGTCGATAACTGGTGGCAGACGGAACTCGGGTTACCGACCATCGCCAATTGTTTGGGGCTAGGAGCCTTGCCGGTCAAACCGGGCTCACCGACCGTGCCAGTGCCCGGTTGCGTCGTCTGTGCGCTCGATGATCAGGGCGCGCCCGTCGCGGCTGGGGCGATCGGCAATCTGGTGCTCAAGCTACCACTGCCGCCGGGGGCGCTCGCCACGCTTTGGAATAATGAACAAGGGTATTTTGATAGCTACCTCGCGCGTTACCCCGGCTATTACCTCACAGGGGACGCCGGAATCGTCGATGCTGACGGCTATATCTGGGTGATGTCGCGCATCGACGACATTATCAACGTCGCCGGTCACAGGCTCTCGACTGGGGCGATGGAGGAGGCTCTCTCCGGTCACCCAGCGGTGGCTGAATGTGCGGTGATTGGCGTGGCGGATGCGCTCAAAGGGCAGGTGCCGGTGGGCTTGGTGGTGCTCAAATCCGGCGCTCAGATTTCTGCAACTGTGCTTGAAGCTGAGCTGGTGCAGCGCGTCCGCAGCCAGATCGGCGCAGTCGCTGCGTTCAAGCAAGCGGCGGTCGTCGCTCGGTTGCCAAAAACCCGCTCGGGCAAAGTGCTACGCGCGACCATGCGGGCGATTGCCGACCAACGCCCGTACAGCGTGCCCGCCACTATCGATGACCCAAAAGTCTTGGACGAGATTGCTGCTGTGCTGGGACAACTGAGCGCGCGCGCTGGCTAGCCCGTGCGCGTTGCAAGCCGCTAGGCAAACTACTCAGCGCCACTCGGGGCGAGCTGCTGAACATTCCGCGCTCCGCAGCCCAACACCCGCTTGCGTGGTCTGGGCGACGGCGACCTGAAGCCAGAGCTTTGCTTAGGCGCTAGCAGCGCGCTCGATATCCCGCGTCACTCCGCTCGTCGGCTCTGTTTGCTTTTATAAACACCGTTCATTACATTGCAAATGAGCGTTGTTTACTTAAAGGAGCTGCAAATGCACACCGAGTACTCCCCTAACGTCCGTGCCGATTCGCCCGCCTGGCAGTGGGCGGTCAAGCTCTGCTTCGTTTCGTCACTGGGCGCGATGTTCTTTGGCATTTCTCTCGCACCGGTAGACGTCTGGGTGCGCGGTTACTTTGCAATGGGCACGCTGTTTCTAGTGGGCGCCACACTCATGCTCAGCAAGACCGTGCGCGACCAGTTCGAAGCCGAGCGCCAAGCCCTGCAAGCTGCTCGCAAGCAGTAAGGACGGCAGCGATGTTGTTAGTCCACTTGAATGCGCGAAGCTCAGCGGCTTGCTTGCTTGGCACCCGCCTGCATGCCGCGCAGCAGGGTGCTGACCAAGGCATCCGACACAGGGCGGTAGTCGTCGATGCCGCCCCAGCGCAGCTTGCCGGTGATGCTCAGCGCGCACAGCCCGTGCACGCTGCTCCAGAGCTGCAAGGCCGAGTAGCGCAGTTGCGCTGCCTCCTGCGGCGGCAGCACTGGTGCCAAGTACTGGGCGACGAGCTCAAACATGCGGCGAATACGTTGATCTGCCTCGGGGGGGCGCGGCGTGTCGGGCGGCAGGCTGTGCTCAAACATCAAGCGCCAACGGTGGGTGTGGCGGCGGGCAAATTCAATGTAGGCGGCGGCCAAGCTGTGCAGCCGCTTCGCCGCGTCCGGTTCGGCTTCCGCTGCGTTGCGCAGAGCGGCGTGGATGGCGTCGGCAGTGCGCTCGTTCACCGCCAGCAGCAGGTGATCTTGGCTGGCAAACAGCAGGTAGAGGTTGCCGACGGTGTAGCCCATCGCCGCCGCCACTTGACGCATCGTCAGGCCCGGCAGGCCATCGCGTACCAACAAGAGTTCTGCGGCGGCGATCGCCATCTCTTGCTGTTGCTCGCGGCTGTGTAGGTTTCTTCGGCCCATCGAATTTTTCCGCTGTGTCTCGCCGCAGTCGCGGCTATTTTTTGGAGTTTAATATGAACAACGACCATTTATCCTCTAACCCCCGCCCGCGCTGGAAAGTCGTGGTGGCGGCCAGCCTGCTGTCGGGCTCGTTCCTACTCGCGGCAACCTCGGCGCGAGCCGACGGTTTTGGTCCCTCAACCATGTCTGCGGGGTCGGCCAATTTGGCCGGCGGCAGTCTCGCCATCGTCGCAGGCTCGCCTTTGTTGCTGGTCGGCGTGCCGGATTTCAGCATTGTCGGGGTTGAGCACCTCGCCAAAGGCGTGAAGCTGAGCTTGAAAGGTACGGCTGAGTCCGCTGCGCTGGTGTTGATGGTGCCGGTGGCGGTTGCTGCCGGTTCAGCCCTAGTCGTTGGCGGCACGGTGACCGCGGTTGCCGTGGCCGGTGGTTGGGTGCTGTCCTGCGCGGGCCAGACCATTGGCTTTGTCGCGCGTGAGGCAAGTGCAAGCCTGCTGCATCACCAACGCGTCGATAGCTGCTGCCCGAGTTGCTGCTAAACGAGGCCCGCACCAATGACTTACCACTGCATACGCCACTGGGCTGTTTCCGCTCTACTCGCGACACTTTGCCTGACGGGGATCGCCGCTCAGGCTCAGGCAGGGCAGACCTGTGATCACAAGCCTCCCACCGCCTTGGCCATGCAGCGGGGGCTGGCCTTAGCCGAGCAAGTTCAGACCCACTTAAGCGCTACGGGCGCAGAGGTGGCAATCATCGCGCGCGTCGGCGATGACGTCCGTCGCCACGGCCTGCGCTGGACGCACGCCGGTATCGCTTACCAAACTGCGGGGCAGCCGTGGCGGGTGCTGCACAAACTCAATGACTGCGGCACCGACCGCAGCGGCCTGTACCAACAAGGGCTGGGCAACTTCTTTCTAGATGCACCATTCGAGTACCGCAGCATGGTCACGGTGCTCAAACCGGCCGCCGCCCAACAAGTATTGGCAGCGATTGCGAGCGGCAAAGCTCAGTGGCTGCACCAACCACACTACAGCCTGATTGCCTATCCCTTCGCGCTGGACTACCAAAATTCAAACGGTTGGCTGTTGGAGTTTTTGGTGCTCGCAACGCAGGGTGAAGACTCCCCACGCAGCCGAGCCGAAGTGCAGGGCTTGCTGCGCCGAAATGGTTATCGGCCCGACCGTATCGAGATCGGCACTCTAGAGCGAGTCGGTGCCGGCCTCGCTCGGCCGAACGTCCACTTTCTGGACCACCCCTTATCCGACCGCCTGGCACGGCGTTATTCGATCGTCTCGGTCGAGTCGGTGCTGCGCTGGGCAAGCCGCGTTGGGCTGGTGGCTACCGAACATGAGTTGAGCCTGACGGCGTACCAGTAGGTTTTACCCACAGCCGATGCCTGCTACGGCGCTGATCACTGCCACTTTTTTTAGCCTGATCGCGGCATGCTTTGCGTCGAGAGTTTGCTTTCGAGTGAATCGCTTTCCCGAGGGGCGTTGCTTAAGGAGGTCTTGGGGTGCAATTGGGAGTGCATGGCTTCGAACAACCTTGGCTGCCGATCGCAGTGGCCGTGGTGGGCAGTGCCTAGCGCTGCTCACCCCTCGGTGAGCGTCATCATCGCTTGCCGCAATGCACAGGAAACCCTCGTGCACACATTGCGCAGCGTGTTCCAACAGCGCTACCCGCATTGGGAAATCGTGCTCGTTGACGACGGTTCCAGCGATGGCTCTCTGCGCTGCGCAGAGCACTTTCAAAGTCCTCGGCTGCGGGTTATCCGGCAACCGGCGTTGGGGGCTCAAGTCGCGCGTAATCGTGGGATTGCCGAGTCCCAAGGCCAGCTCTTGCAGTTTTTGGATGCGGACGACTTACTCGCCCCTGACAAACTCGCCCATCAACTTGCGCGCTATCAAGTCCACGGAGACGACGACCTCTACTTTTGCGGCTACTCCTGCTTCAGTGGCGTACTGCCAACTACTTCATCGCTCCAGCCTGCTCGCTGGCGCGATGTGTCGCCCGTTGAGTGGTTGGTCAACTCATGGTGCGGCGCTGGGATGCTGCCGCCCCATGCTTGGCTGGTGCCGCGCAAGCTCATCGCCGCAGCCGGTGTGTGGGACTCCAGCCTCCTGCAGAATCAGGACGGCGAGTTTTTCAGCCGCGTGATTCTTGCCAGCAAGCGCCTGCGGTTTTGCCCAAATGCGTTGTGCTTTTATCGCCGCTGCGTTTCGGGGTCGGTCAGCCAAAATTCCAGCTATGCGGCGAGAGTGAGCTTGCTGCGCTCGGCATTACTGAGTGGCAAGAATTTGATAGCGGTGGAGGACAGCGAGCGCACCCGTCTAGCCGTTGCAAGCTTGTTGATGGATGTCGCGGCGCGCGTCTCGCCAGAGCACCCCAAGCTAGCGCGCGCAGCTTTGAACCGCGCTCAAAACTTAGGAGTTCCTTTGGCGACCAACGAGCGACGGCTGGTTTGGCATGTGCTAGCCCGAATAGTCGGTTGGAAGCGCGTCTTTGAGTTGCAGCCCCGCGTGGCACGCCTGCGTAACGCGCTAGGCATGCCGCCGTTGCACTAGCGGCGCGTCAATGCGTCCACAGCTATTTTTTATCCGAAGCTGGAAACTGCATAGCTTGCGGGTCGTAGCCCTTGCTCCGCAGCCAATCCCGCAGCGCTAAGCCCGTGCCCTGCGGCCACCATTGGGCTTTTTCGAACGCGACCCGCCGCCACTCGCTGAGCTCCTCGCCCAACACGATCTCGCCTTCGGTAGGGACGTGGTAGGCGATCAGTAGTTGGTTCATGCGCGGGAAGGGGTAGTGGCCGATGAAGTGCGCCGAGGTGGCGGTGAGGCCTAGTTCCTCCATGACTTCACGTTGCACGGCCTGCTCTGGGCTGGGGTCGGACTTCTCCAAAAATCCAGTGATCAGCCCGTAGAACTTCATCGGCCAGAGCGCGTTGCGCGCCAAAATGATGCCGCCTTGGTGCTCGACCACTGCCGCCACCACCGGCACTGGGTTATCCCAATGGACGTATCCGCATCCCGCCGCTGGGCAAGCGCGGCGCGTCAAGCCACCGTGGTCGGTATCGGCAAGCAGGCTGGCGCACTGCGGGCAGAACTTGAGAGGTTTCATCGCCATTGCCGTCCGAATTTAGGAAGTGCCAAGCCTAAAGCCAAGGCAGGCGGCGCGCCTCTTGCCGTCGACGCGCTAGTAGTGCGTGCGCTGCCCCGCGACGATCACATAACTGCCTTGGTGGATGGCGGCAGCGGGTGCTTGCTCCGCTCCATGGGCGCGGAGATGGCTGGTGATCTTGAGCCGCGCTTTGCCGTGCTGTGCGAGCCAAGTACGCGCTTTTTGCCACTCAGACTCGTCCAAGGAGGCGTCGACGACAATGTCGGCGGCGATCGGTGCTAGGTAGTCGCAAGCGCTGTTGCGGATGACCAAGCCTTGGTCCATGCCGTCATGAATCAGGCGGGCGTGGGCGAGCGCCCAGCCACCTAAAATCCCCAAGGTGGCGAGGCTGCCGCCGAATGCGGTGCCATGCCCGTTCCGGTTGAGGTGGAAGGGCGCGCGCATACGCACATGGTTGGTGTCGACCGCAATGACCTGCAAGCCCAAGGCTGCCGCTAAGGGCAGCTCGGCATAGAGATATGCCGTCAATGCCTCGGGAGTCACCGGATGGGGGCGAGCGCAGAACATGAACTGATTATCAGTTCATCCTCGGCCCAAAACGGTGCGCTAGTGCGCAATTGCCGCGCATTCGCCGCTGAACGGTAGTTAATACGGTGTGGCTGGTGCATCCAATCGTCCGTGAAGTTCGTGCGTGCACACTTCTTGTGCTGCAGAGACGCACTGTAACCGCTATTTGCCGATGCAAAAGCGGCTGAAGATCGCTCCGAGTAAGTCCTCACTGCCGAAGTCGCCGGTGATACGGCTCATCGCCAATTGCGCGAGCCTTAGTTCCTCAGCGGCAAGCTCGGGTAGTGCCCGCTCGGCCAAGCGGGCCTGCGCCGATTGTAGGTGGGCCAGTGCCTGCTGCAGGCCCTCGATGTGGCGCGCGCGGGCGAGGAACGCGCCTTCGCCAATGGCCGCGATGCCCGCTTGCGCTTTCAGCGCGGCGACTAATGCGCCGATGCCCGCGCCCGATTTCGCGGCCATCGGCAACACTTGCCGAACACCATCGGGTAGCCGGGCTTGTATGGCCTCGGTCGGTGCGAGGTCACATTTATTCAGCAAGAGGAGCACCGTGCGCTCGCTCAGCTGTGCCAGTTGCTGGATGTCAAATTCTGTGAGGCCGAGCGTGGAGTCGGCGACGTAGAGGATCAACTCTGCGCGCTCAGCGGCGGCTAGTCCGCGGCGGATGCCCTCAGCCTCGACGGTATCCTCGGTGCTGCGCAAGCCGGCGGTATCGACCAAATGCAGCGTCAGGCCATCCAGTTGGATTTGCTCGCGGACTAAATCTCGAGTGGTGCCGGCGATGGGGCTGACAATCGCTGCCTCATACCCGGCCAGTTGATTGAGCAGGGTGGATTTGCCGACATTCGGCGCTCCGAGGATGGCGACACTCAAGCCATCGCGCAGACGCGCACCTTGCTGTGCTCGGCCCAGCGTCTGTTGCAGCAGGTCGGCGGTGGCCCGCATGCGCTGGTGTAGGCGGGCATCGGCCAGCCAGTCGACATCCTCATCGGAGAAATCCAGCGCGCCTTCTATCCAAACCCGCGCCTCCACCAACTGCGCGACCGCCTCGTGCACGAGCTGAGAAAACGCACCGTTGAGGGTCTGCTGGGCAGCGCGGACCGCAGCGCCCGACTGTGCGGCGATGAGGTCTGCGATCGCCTCGGCTTGGCTCAAATCCAAGCGGCCATTGAGGAAGGCGCGCTCGGAAAACTCCCCCGGCCTAGCCAGCCGCGCTCCAGCGGCGACACAGGCGGCAAGCACTTCCGCCAGCACCACGCGGCCGCCGTGGCCTTGCAGTTCGACGATGTCCTCCCCAGTAAACGAGTGGGGTGCGGGGAAGACCAGCACCAGGCCGCTGTCGAGAGCCGCACCGTCCGCTGCCAAAAACTGCCGCAACCCCGCTTGGCGAGGTGGCGGCAGAGTTTTGCCGGTGACTTGCGTGGCAATCGCCGAGGCCTGCGGGCCGCTGAGCCGCACCATGCCGATGGCCCCAGCTGCCGGCCCAGTCGCAATGGCGGCGATGGTCTCAGTAGGCGGGCGCGGTGTTACCACAGTCGCCAGCCACTATTTTTTTAGCGACACCGCTTTGCCTTGCGCGGCCTTGGCTTGGGCCTTGTCTTGCTCAAGCTTGCCTTCCGCCTCTACCTTTTTATTGATGTACCACTGTTGGGCGATGGTCACTAGGTTGCTGACGAACCAATAGAGCACCAGGCCAGCAGGGAAGAAGGCGAAGAAGGCCGTCAATGCAATGGGCATGAACTGCATCATCTTCTGCTGCATTGGGTCCATGGTGACCATCGAGCCCTGTAGCTTTTGCTGCGCCCACATGGAAAGCCCGAACAACACAGGCAACACATAGAACGGGTCGGGCGAGGAGAGGTCGTTAATCCATAGGCCGAAGTCGGCTTGGCGTAGCTCCACTGCCTGTGCGAGCACCCAATAGAGGGCAATGAAGACGGGGAACTGCACCAAGAGCGGCCAGCAGCCCGCGAGCGGATTGAAGCCCTCCTTGGTGTAGAGCTCCATCATCGCCTTGTTCAGGCGCTCTTTGTCACCGGCGTAGCGTTCTTTGATGTCGGCGATGCGCGGGGCGAACTTCTTCATCTTCGCCATGCTGCGGAACTGCGCCTCGGACAGCTTGTACATCAAGGCCTTCACGGTCAGCGTCAGCAAAATGATGGCGATGCCCCAGTTGCCGACCCAGTTGTAGAAGGTCTTCATGATCCAGAACAAAGGGGTCGCGATCGGCGTCAGGATGCCGTAGTCCTCTGCTAGCTCTAGCCCAGGGGCTACTTCATCCAAAGTGCCGTGGGTGATCGGCCCTATGTAGAAGCGGGTGGCGAACTGGCTGGTTTGCTGTGGCGCGATGGTCTGTAAGGGGCCGTAGTACTGCGCCAAGTAGCCCTTGACCGTCGAAGGCTTGGCCGAGAACGTGGCTTTTTGATCCTGCGGCGGCAGGATGGCCGTCAAAAAGTAGTGCTGCAACATCGAAACCCAGCCGCCAGTTTGGGTCACTTCGAAGGCATCGTCTTCGAGGTTGTCGAGGGCGACCTTCTTGAAGCGATAGCCGTCTTCGTCCGGCTTCTTCTCGTAATAACCGACGCCACTAAAGGTCTGTGAGAACGGCGGTTGATCGCCGGTGTAGGGCGTGGTGCGCTGCATGCGGGCGTAACTGGCAGCCAAAACCGGTGCGGCACTGGTGTTCTGTAGCGTCTGGACCAGCTCGACTTGGTGACTACCGCGCGTAAAACGCCAAGTTTTGGTGGTCGGCAAGCCGCGCGCGTCAACGCCACGCAGCACCAAATCCAATCGATTTTGGCCTTCGGCCATTTCCAGCTTGGGGCTCGTCGCCGTGTACAGGGTGGTGGCACTGGTGAGCGGTTGATCAGCGCCCGCCAAACCACTCTGAATGATGAAAAAGTGGGGGTCTTCGTCCGTCAGCAGGGCCAACTTAGGCGAGCCCTTGGCCTTGGTTTGCTGGTAATCGAGCAACTCGACTCGGCGCAAATCGCCACCGGCCGCCGAGATGCGCACACGTAATTTGTCGGTGACCACCTCGTAGCTGGCATTGCTAAGGGGGGCTGCGGCACCCAAACCCTCAGCGGCGGTCGGCGTGGCGGCTGCATCTGCGGTAACCGAGGGTGCGGCGATTGCATCACCTGTGCTGACTGCTGGCTTAGCTGCCGCCTGCGCTACCGCTGGGTTGCTGGCCTGCTGGGCCGCTAGTTTTTGCCGTTGGTCTTTCTCATAGGCCTGAAAGCTAAAAAACAGCACCATGCCCAGTAGGGCGATCAGAAAGAAACGACGGTTTTCGAGTGTGCTCATAAGACCTAAGGAACGGGGTCAAATCCACCAGGGTTTAATGGGTGGCAGCGGCACAAGCGCCGCAAGGTCATCCAACTACCGCGCGCAGCACCGTAGCGCTCTAGGGCTATCAAGGCGTATTGCGAGCAGCTGGGCTGGAACCGGCAAGCCGGTGGCAGCACTTGGCCCAAACTGACTTGGTAGCCGCGCACCATGCCGCGTAAGGCTTGGGCAAAAACACTGGGCGGGTGCATTAAGGCTTACGGCAACGGGCTGCGAGCTTCTGCCAGAACTGCTGGACCGCCGCAGCTTCTACCGCGCGATCATCCGTTGGATTCGATTTCAGACTAATGACTAAATCGACTGCGGCAAGTTGTGCTTGGGCTAGGCGAAACTGCTCGCGGAGGGCGCGGCGGATGCGATTGCGCTGCACCGCGGTTTTGGCGTGACGCTTGGCAAGCGCAAAGCCGAGCCGCGGATAGCCTAGGCTGTTCGGCGCCACCACGGCCATGAGTGGGCCTACGGCGAACCGCTTGCCAGACTTAAATGCCGCATCGAATGCTGCTGGTGTCAGCAGCCGAACTTCTTTACCAAAACCCGGCATGGTCAGCGCGGCCGGGTGAACAGCTACCGCCCAAGCTGCCTTGAATTAAGGGCAGAGCTGGTGGCGGCCCTTGGCGCGGCGGCGAGCGAGAACGGCGCGGCCACCTTTGGTTGCCATACGAGCACGGAAACCGTGAGTGCGGGCGCGGTGGACTTTGCTGGGTTGGTAAGTGCGTTTCATGGCTGCTACTCGACTAAAAATGGGTGCCGCAAAAAAGGTCGCAGAGTCTAAGCAGGTGCGCGGCGATGCACAAGTTTTCAGCAGCTATTTTTTTGTTTGAGGCGGACTCCTTAGCGGCTTAGACTCCTAACCCGACAACGTACGTTTAAGAAGAAAAGTCATCATGCAGGTCGAATCCACCTGGCCGGAATGTCTCCGCCGGCTCATCGGCGTATTGTCAGAGGAAGACCTCAAGACCTATATCCGACCACTCCAACCCGTCGCTTCTGCGGACACGCTGACGCTACTAGCTCCCAATCGTTTGGTGATGAACCGGGTGCGGGACCACCACCTGACGCACATCCGCCGTGCCTTGGTCGAGATACTCCCCTATGACGTCGTGGTGCACGTCGCCTTGGGCGGGCAGTCTGCTGCCGCACCCACGGCGGCACCGCTCGTCAACGGCTCTGCCGCCGCGTCCGCGCCCGCCGCGCACGATGACAGCAACAGCGCGTTTTCCAACATCAGCTTGAACCCACGCTACACCTTGGATGCCTTCATCGAAGGCCGCTCCAACAGCCAAGCGCGTGCGGCGGCCCAATACGTCGCCACCGCTCCCGGCGGCCAGTACAACCCCTTGCTGATTTATGGCGAGTCGGGCTTGGGCAAAACCCACTTAATGCAGGGGGTAGGCCACGCGATTTTGGGCCTGAACGCCCGCGCTCGGGTGGTCTATATCGGCGCGGAGCAGTGGCTCAATCACTTCACGCAGGCGATTCGGGCTGGTCAGGCCGATGCCTTCAAGAATCACTACCGGACCGTCGATGCTTTGCTCATCGACGACATTCACTTCATCGCCGGCAAGGAGCGCACGCAGGAGGAGTTCTTCCACACCTTTAACGCCCTGATCGATACCAAAAAGCAGATCGTGCTGACCTGCGATCGTTACCCCAAGGAGCTGGAGGGCTTGGACGACCGCCTGAAGACGCGCTTCAGTTGGGGCCTCTCGGTGCCGGTGGAACCACCGGACGAAGAAACCCGTGCGGCTATTCTGATCGCCAAGGCCGACGTGCAGGGCATACGACTGCCGCCCGAGGTGGCACGCCTAGTCGCCAAGCGCGTGCGCAGCAATGTGCGCGAGTTGGAGGGCGCGCTTAACCGCCTCGTGACCTTAGCCAAGCTCTCTGGGAGCGACATCACCCTCGACTACGCCAGCGAATGTCTACGTGACATGTTCGCGGTCCATGCCCGGCAGGTCACCATCGAGAACATCAAAAAGGAAGTCGCCAGCTACTACAACATTCCGGTGCGTGACTTCATGTCCAAGCGGCGCAACCAGTCCTTGGCAAGGCCGAGGCAAATCGCCATGGCGCTGGCCAAAGAGCTCACCCAACACTCGTTGACGGAGATTGGCGAGGCCTTTGACCGCGACCACACCACGGTGATGCACGCCTGCGGCAAGGTCAATGAACTCAAGGCCTCAGTGCCGCAAATCCGAGAGGACGTACTCAACCTACAGCGGCGGCTAACAAACTGAGTGAGAGCTGGGGATTTGCGGCGGTATGACTTGTGGATAAGCTCTGCACAGGCCATATCGAGATAGTTACCCACACACTGCCCAAGGGCTTACGCGGTCTCAATCCCCAGCCTTTAGAGCACTTTTTTTGATCACTAAGCATCTGTAATTATTAGAAAACCACCGATTCATCCAGAACCAGTAGCAGCCCTTATTGTTATTGGTTGAAGAAAGGACTTACTCAATGCATATCAGACATATCCGTAGTGAACTGCTCGCCACCCTGCAGACGGTGGTCGGGGTAGTCGAACGTCGGCAGACCCTACCTATCCTTGCCAACCTGCACATGGAAGCGACCGCCTCTGAGTTGGTGGTGCGCGCCACCGACTTGGAAATCGAGATGGAGGTGAGTTGCCCCGTGGAGACGCTGCGCCCAGGCAAAATCACTGCGCCGGCACGCAAGCTCACGGACATCCTCAAAGGCCTGCCCGACGGTGCGGAGATCAGCTTTGAGGCTGGCGATGACCAACGCATGTTGGTGAAGAGCGGCAAGAGCCGCTACACGCTGGCAACACTCGCTGCGGAGGAATACCCGGCGCTTGGTGGTATTCGCGTCGATCAGGAGATCAGCCTTAGCCATAAGGACCTCAAAGCGCTGATCGAGCGCGTAGGTTTTGCCATGGCGCAGCAGGATGTGCGCTACTACCTCAACGGCATGTTGTTCCACATCAGCGCCCACTTCATTCGCTCCGTGGCGACCGATGGCCACCGCTTAGCGATGTCTGAGCTGGTGATCGAGACCGGGGTTAGCCAAGACTTGCAGATCATCCTGCCGCGCAAGACGGTGCTAGAGCTTGCTCGCTTGCTCGACGGCGGTGACGAGCTGGTCAAGCTCTCCATCGGTGGCGGCCAGATCGAAGCGCAACTGGGCGCTTTGCGCATCACCAGTAAGTTGATCGATGGTCGCTTCCCTGATTACGAGCGGGTGATTCCCGAGCCGCAGGAGCGCAAGCTCGCGGGTAATCGCCAGTCTGTGCGCGCGGCACTCGCGCGTGCGGCGATTCTGAGCAACGAGAAGTTCCGTGGTGTGCGTCTTACCGTTGACCCTGACTTCTTGAAGATCCAAACCCAAAATCCGGAACGCGAAGAGGCGGAGGAGGAGGTGGAGATTAGCTTCGAAGGTGATGCGATGGAGATCGGCTTCAACGTTGGCTATTTGCTGGATGCGCTCGACGCGATGACGAGCGAGCAATTCGTACTGGAGTTGCGCGGCCCGGACTCCAGCGGTTTGCTCTACGAGGCTGGCGATGCGCCTTCGGCTAAATATGTAGTCATGCCGATGCGCCTTTAAATGCCCTTCCTCCTTCAAGCCGGTTGTCTAAAAAAGCCCCAGCACTGTCTGGGGCTTTTCGGTAAGGGATCCTGCGCGACCGGGTTTTAAGTGCATGCAAATACTGCGCTTGGCGGTACGTGATCTCCGGCAATTTTCGGAGGCGGCGTTTTCTTTACACCCAAAGCTGACGCTACTTCATGGCGGCAACGCCTCGGGTAAGACCACGCTGCTAGAGGCGGCTTACCTGCTGTGCCGAGCGCAGAGTTTTCGCGTGAAGCGGTTGGACGAGGCGATTCGCCACGAACAGGAGTCCGCGCTGGTGTCCGGCTCTGTCGATGAGCAGGGATTAGCTCTCGCGTCCCCGTGGCGGGTTGCCGTAAAGCGCGGCGAGGTGATGGTGAGCCGGTTTGATGAGGCCATGACGCGGCGGCAGCAGGCCGAGACCTTGCCGGTGATTCTCCTAGACCGTCAGATTCATCGGCTTTTGGAAGACGCCCCGGTGTTTCGCCGCCGGTTCATTGACTGGGGTTTGTTCTACGTGGAACAAAACTTCCTCGGTCATTGGCAGCGCTACGAACGCGCGCTTCAACAGCGCAATACGGCGCTGCGTACGCGGATGAGCACGGGCGCGATAGCCGCTTGGGATCAAGAATTAAGCCTCCACGGGTCTTCGCTTAGCGAATTGCGCCTAGATCACCTCTCGCAGTTAGTTCGGCACGGCCAGCACTGGCTAAACGTGCTCGGGCAGAACCTTGACCTGGCGTTGGACTACCGTCAGGGCTGGGAGGACGGTACAAGCTTGGCGGTCTACCTTCAGTCCAGCATCGCTCGGGATCAGCAATTGGGCTACACCCTAGGCGGGCCACATCGAGCTGAGCTGCGCATAAGGATCCAGGGGCGAGAGGCTAGGGCGACCATCAGCCGAGGGGAGCAAAAAATGCTGTCGATTGCCTTAGCACTCGCGCAGGGCTCACTGGTATTCGAAGCCACCGGCAAACGCGCCTTGATCCTGCTCGATGACTTGGATGCGGAGCTCAGTAAGTCTTGGCAGTCCTTGGTCATCCAAGCGCTGCTGCAATACCAAGGACAGTCACTCGTCAGCTCGTTAGAATGGCAGGCTGACTTGGCACCTGTCGGTGCCCTAATCAATCGGGATTACACCGTGTTCCACGTGGAACACGGGGCAGTGAGCCCCAAGTAGAGCCGCCCATGTCTGAAGATCAAAACGAGAACCAAAAGTACGACGCTTCCAGCATTCAGGCGCTGGAGGGTTTGGAGGCAGTGCGTAAGCGCCCCGGCATGTATATCGGTAATACCGATGATGGCTCTGGGCTACACCACTTGGTGTTTGAGGTGGTGGATAACTCTATCGACGAAGCGCTCGCCGGACATTGCTCGGAGATCACCGTCGGTATGCACGCGGATGGTTCAATCACAGTGACCGATAACGGTCGCGGCATACCGGTCGATAACCACAGTAAGTTCAATGTCAGCGCAGCGGAGGTCATCATGACCGTCCTGCACGCCGGCGGTAAGTTCAACCAAAATAGCTACAAGGTATCGGGCGGTCTGCATGGCGTCGGTGTCTCTGCCGTCAACGCTTTGTCCTCGCGCTTGGTGCTCAATATCTGGCGCGACGGCCACGCCTACACGCAGGAATATGCCTGCGGTAAGCCGCAGCACCCGCTCACCAAGTTGGGCGTGAGTGATCGCAAGGGCACGGAGGTTCGATTCTGGCCGGACGCCAGCATCTTCAAAATCACCGAATTCAATTACGACACCCTAGCGCGCCGCTTACGAGAGCTCAGCTTTTTGAACTCTGGTGTGCGTATCCGCCTCTGGGAGGAGATCACCGCTCGCGAGGATATCTTCGAGTTCAAGGGCGGGATTCAGGCCTTCGTCGAGTTCTTGAATAAGGGTAAGTCCGTCGTCCATCACAACATCATTCACTTCGTTGCCCAACAAGACCGTGTCACGGTCGAGGTGGCACTGCAATGGAACGACAGCTACGCCGAAAACGTGCTGTGCTTTACCAACAACATCCCGCAACGCGATGGCGGCACGCATTTGTCCGGCTTTAGAACCGCACTCACTCGGTGCCTCAATGCCTATATCGAAAAAGAAGGCTTGGGCAAAAAGGAAAAGGTCGACTTTGCCGGTGAGGACTCCCGCGAGGGCTTAACGGCGATCATCTCAGTCAAGGTTCCAGAGCCGCGCTTCTCCAGTCAGACCAAAGACAAGTTGGTGACGGAGGAAGTCCAACCGGCGGTGTCTGGCGCAATGATGGAGCGCCTCGGCAACTTCCTCGCCGAGAACCCCAAAGAAGCACGCGGCATTGCCGGCAAAATGATTGATGCCGCTCGTGCTCGCGAAGCCGCCCGCAAAGCACGCGAGATGACCCGCCGCAAAGGCGTGCTCGATATCGCTGGGCTACCGGGTAAATTGGCGGACTGCCAAGAGAAGGACCCAGCCAAATCGGAGCTGTTTTTGGTCGAGGGTGATTCTGCAGGTGGGTCAGCCAAGCAAGGCCGGGATCGCCACTTCCAGGCCATCCTCCCGCTTAAGGGCAAGATTCTGAACGTGGAGCGCGCGCGCTTGGAACGTATGCTGGCGTCCGCAGAGGTGGGTACGCTCATCACCGCGCTGGGCTGCGGGATCGGGCGCGACGAGTTAAAGCCGGAGAATCTGCGCTACCACCGCATCATCATCATGACCGACGCCGACGTCGACGGCGCGCACATCCGCAC
>CAZHTI010000032.1:0-16772 GCA_964535755.1 uncultured Salinisphaerales bacterium
GCCGCGCCGCCGGTATCGCGCTTGATAGCCCCTATGCCAAGCCCATCGTCGATTTGATGCAATCCCGCGACCGCGCTTTGGCCGCGTATGAGCGCATCAAGGCGGACTAGCGCGAGCTTTAAAGAACGTAAGGCACCACCCACCAAGTCCGCTTTTTATACGCGGCCCAAGCGGGGTAGCGGCTCATGCTGGCCTCCTTCAGCGTCATGTTGACGGCGAACAGGCAGAGCCAAACAAAGGCCAGCACGATGAACGGGTACCAGTGCCAGACCACGAGCGCGAAGGACAGATACAGCATCATCTCGCCCAAATAGTTCGGGTGGCGGATGGTGCGGTGCATGCCGTCGGTGATCAGCCCGCGCTGCACTCTGAGCGTGAAGAACTTCTGCGCATCGGCAGCAATCATCACCACGCACCCGAGGATGCACAGCGTGATGGCGAGCGCAAACCAAACCGGCTCTGGCAAGGGGTAGTCGGGGGCGGCACGGCCAGAGATCAATAGCCAGCCGAACAGCCAGTACTGCCCCAAAACGCCGACAAAGGCATTGATGCCGCCAAGGATCGTGATGCGCTTCTGCCAATTGGGGTCGGGGAAGCTCAAGTCCTTAATCAGCCAGACCAAGCCGTAGCTACCGTGCAGGGCGAGGTAGACCCACGCGGCGGTGCTCGTCGCCCAAGGAGTTTTGTCGGCGTAATAGCCCATCAGCAAGGCCATGAACACAAACGTGCCGCCCTTCTGGAAGTTAATGACCCAAGAAAACTTCCAAGGCCTTGGCCCGCCGCCGCAGTCATTGACGAGCCAATCGGTGAGCTTGCGCATGCGCAGTGCCCAAGTGGGGGCGGGCGTGACTAGGACTTGGTCAGTCATCGGTAGTGCGCTTGGAATAGAGACCTTGGACGCTACACCAATCAGGCGCTTGTTTGCGCTGCTCAGAGCATGCGCTTGCTAGCCGGCATGGGCTGTGTGCATACCGAAACTCGTGCGACGATGACGCTTTGCCGACGACCTTTACAGCCCATGCGTTCCGACGAATACCTCCAGCACGACGCCACCGGCCTCGCCGCCCTGATTGCCAGCAAGCAAGTGCAGCCTGCGGAGGTTCTAGCTGCCGCAAAAGCGCGGGCGGATTTGGTGCAGCCCAAGCTGAACTTCCTGCATTGGCGGCTGGATGAGCACGCAGCCAAACAATTGGCCGGGCCGCTGAGCGGCCCTTTTGCGGGCGTTCCGTTTTTAGCCAAGGACATCGGCCAAGACATCGCCGGAGCACCGGCTGCGGCTGGCTCGGCGGCGCTGCGCACCCACATCGCGGCGGAGGACAACGAATACATCCGCCGCTGCAAGGCGGCTGGGCTGGTGATTTTCGGCAAGACCGCCACACCCGAGTTCGCGCTCAAGGGCGTGACCGAGCCGGAGGCCTTTGGCCCCACCCGCAACCCAGTCAATCCTGCCCATACCCCCGGAGGGTCCTCAGGTGGTGCAGCCGCAGCCGTTGGCGCGGGTGTGGTGCCGGTGGCGGGGGCGAGCGATGGCGGTGGCAGCATCCGCATCCCGGCTGCCTATTGCGGGCTGTTTGGGCTGAGGCCCTCACGCGGGCGCGTGGCCTGCGGCCCGCTGATGGCGGACTACTGGGACGGTGCCTCCAGTGAGCACGTCATCACCCGCAGCGTGCGCGATTCCGCCGCCATGCTCGATGCCCTGAGCGGCTCCTCGGTCGGCGAGCCCTACCGCATCCAAGCGCCCAGCGAGCGCTTTGCCGTGCTCGCGCAGCAAATGCCGCGCAAGCTGCGCATTGCCTACTGCACCCGCTCGCCGATCGATACGCCGGTCGATGCGGAAATCATCGAGGCCACTAAGGCGACTGCGCACTTGTTGGAGAGCTTGGGCCATCACGTCGAAGAGGATTGGCCTGCCGTCGATGGCCACGCGCTCGCCAAGAGCTTCATGACCATGTACCTAGGCCAAGTCGCTACCGACGTCGCCCGCTGCAAAGCGCTGGGCGCAGAAGACCACCAGTTCGAGCTCGACACCCGCGCGCTGGATTTGCTGGGCCGCGCGCTGCCTGCTGCTGAGTACATCGAGCAAACCCGGCAATGGAACACCTATGGCCGTGCGTTGGGTGAGTTCTTCACCCGCTACGACCTCTACCTAACGCCTACCACAGCCGCCACAGCGCCGAAAATCGGCGCGCTGGCCACCCCCGCTTGGCAGCGTGCAGCGCTCATGCCGATGCTCAAACTCAATGCCGGGCGCGCCTTACTGGCGACCGGCCAGCTCGAAAAGCTGGTCTACGAGAACCTCAAATACACCCCTTACACCCAGCTCTCCAACCTCACCGGCACACCGTCGATGAGCTGCCCGATGGCGACTAGCCGTGCCGGCCTGCCCATCGGCATGCAGTTTGTCGCGGCGATGGGCGAGGAGGGGCTACTGCTCGGCCTCGCCAGTCAGTTAGAGCCGCACTTCCAATTGGGGAGAAGCCGGGGGCTGTAGGACGTGGGACGTGGGACGTGGGATGTGGGAGGTGCCAGCAACAGACGCACTAGGGAACCAAATCGTTAGGGGCTACCACCAAGCTGAGCCCACTCAGCCCACGAGAAATCGTTTCCCGTTTCCCAGCTACTCAGCCAAATTGCCGCAATGCAGCATAAGCCCTAGGATGCGCGCCCTTGGCCTCCCTTTTTGTTGTTGACCGACCTCGCCGATGCTGCTGCGCCGCCCTTTGTTTGCCCTTGCCCTTGCCTTAGCGAGTGGTTTTGCCCTCCCTGCCGCCGCTGACCCCGCGAACGCATCCTCAGAGGCCCGCCGCACGGCGCAGGAGGCCCGCGCAGACCACGACGACCCCCTCGCCGCCGAGCGCGGCATCTTCCCGAGGCCGCGCGTGCTGCGCGGCCATGTCGCCTTTTGGCGAAAGGTGTTTGCTGAGTATTCGCGCCACCAGAGTGTGATTCACGACATCCGCAAGCCGGAGCGCGTGTATCAAGTGCTGGACTTCCGCGACTCGGTGGCGAGTGCGGGCAACCAGCTCAACCGCCTCAAGGACGCCGAAGAAAACGCCGCCAAGGCGCGCATCGCCGAGCTGTTGCGGCAGACCGCTGAGCTCGCCGACCGCCCCGATGAGATGAGCGACGACCAGCGCCGACTCGCTGCCTTGTTCGCAGAAGACCCCGTCGGCCTGCAGACCGCCGCGCAGTTCATCCGCACCCAACGCGGTTTAAGAGAGCAAACCGCTGAGGCGATGCGGGTTTCTGGCGCCTATCTGCCGGAGATGGAGCGCATCTTTGAGCAGAAAGGCCTGCCGCTGCTGTTGACCCGCCTGCCCATTGTCGAGTCGAGCTTCAACGTCAACGCTTATTCCAAGGTTGCTGCGGCGGGTATGTGGCAGTTCATGCCATCCACCGCAAAGATGTACATGCGCCACAACCACATTGCGGATGACCGCAAAGACCCTTGGCGCTCCACCCGCGCTGCGGCCGACCACCTCGCCGATGACTACCGCGTGCTGCGCGACTGGCCGCTTGCCGTCACCGCCTACAACTTTGGCCGTGGCGGCTTGGTTAAAGGCTTGAAGGACGTCGGCGGCAATGGCCTAGAAGACCTGATTGAGCGTTGGGACAACCCCCGCTTTGGCTTTGCCAGCCGCAATTTTTATGCTGAGTTCCTCGCGGCCACCGACGTCGAGCGCGACTGGCGCAAGCACTTTGATGGCGTCGAGCGCAAGCCCGCCATGCGCTTTGACGAGGTGCAACTCACCCGATACGTCGCCTGGGGCACGCTGGTGCGGCTCTCCGGTGGCGATGAGGCAGCCTTTAAGCGCCTCAACCCCGCGTATCGGGAAGCAGTTACTGGCGGCAAGCTCTATGTGCCCGCGGGCGATGTCATCCGCGTACCGGCCGGTGAGGGCTTAGGTTTTGAAGCGGCCTTGTCGAACCTAGGCCCTAACCAAACCTTCTCCCGCCAGCGCGAGCAGTTCTTCTCGGTGAAGGTGCGCAAAGGTGAGACGCTGAGCGCGATTGCCAAGCGCTACGGGGTGAGCGAGTCCACCTTGAAGCGCGTCAACGGTTTGAAGAAAGGCCGCGTCAAAGCCGGCCAGCGCTTGAGCATCCCCAACCAAGGCGATGAGTCCATCGAGGCGATGCATGCCGCTGCGGCCAGCATGCCGGAGCCGGTGGAGGCTCCCGTGCAGGAGCCCGCGCGCAGCCAAGCATTGCCCGAGCTACCCAACTGCAAGGGGCTGAAAGGCAAGAAGAAAACCCGCTGCGAAGACAAGCGCACCGAGGTCAAAGCCGAGCGTAAGCGCATCGAGAAGGCCAACGCCAAGGCGACGGCCAAGACCCGCAGTGACGATGGCGAAGACGCCGTGCCCAAGGCCTGCGCCAAGCTGAGCGGCAAGAAGAAAAAGGCCTGCATTGAGAAAGCCCAGCAGGCGGATGAAGCGCCGAAGAAGGCCGACTGCAAGAAGCTCAAGGGCAAGAAGAAGGCCGCCTGCGAGCGCGAAGCGGAGCAAGACGACGCCAGCAGCAAGAAGAAAAAGGGCAAGAAGTCCGACGAGTCCGCCGAGAAGAAAGGCAAGAAGTCCAAGGCGGCACCTGCCACCCACAAGGTGAAGTCCGGCGAGACCCTGAGCGAGATTGCCGAGAAGCACGGCACGACCGTCAAAGCGCTGATGCGCCTCAACGGCTTGAAGAAGCCTACGAGCATCCGCGCTGGGCAGAAGCTGAAGGTGCAGTGAGGGCTGGCTAGTTGGGGCGAGGCATGCCTCGCCCCTACTGGAGCTTTGATTCCACGCCGCCTTGCCTAGCCCTTGCGGGGCGTTTTATCCCAACCTCCTCCCGCTTAGTGCCTTTTAATGCCCCTTGGCATTATCCAACCCGTGCTCGGGCGGCTTGATTGCTCTGCGGCAACAGGGCGCAGACCAAGCCCGTCGCCAACAGTTGCACGGCGATAAACCCCGCAACGCTCGCGGGCGCAATCCCAGCAAAGCTTTGTGTGAGCGCACGGGCGATGGTCACGGCGGGGTTGGCGAAGGACGTCGAGGACGTGCACCAGTAGGCGGCAAAAATGTAGCTGCCGACGAGGCTCGGGATGGCCGTATCGCGCTGCTGGCGCAAGGCCACGGCGATCACCATGAGTAAGCCTGCGGTGGCGAGCGCTTCCGATAGCCACAGCCCAGTACCGCTGCGGATTTGCAGGCCGGGCTGCCAGAGCGCTTGCTCAAACATCGCGTGGGCGAGTGCGACACCCAGGCAGCCGCCCAAAACCTGCACCAGGACCAATAACGGCAGGCTACGCCAAGGCTGGAGACCTAATCGGCAGAGCAGGATGCTCACCGCTGGGTTGAATTGCGCGCCGCTCACCGGCCCCAGAAGGGTGATCAGCACATAAAGCGCGGTGCCGGTAGCCGCAGCATTGGCGAGCAGGGCGATGGCGGCGTTACCCGCCGCCAACTGCGCGCCCATGATGCCGCTGGCGACCACCGTCATCAGCAGCGCGGCCGTGCCCAAGAACTCCGCGACCAGCTTGCGCGCCTCAGAACTCATGGCAGGGACTTGCCGATGGCTTGCAGCGCGGCCGTGCGGGCGGCGCTGTCCATGCTCTCTAGCGGAAGTGCCGCGAGCTGCCGCATGCGGTGGCTTAAGGTTTGGAAGGCCGACTCAAAGGCCGCGACTTGGGCGGCATGGTCGCCGGCCGCTGGCGGGTCGGGCACACCCCAGTGCGCTGAGACCGGCACGCCGGGCCAGTAGGGGCAGCTCTCGCCCGCGGCGCTGTCGCAAACCGTGATCACGAAGTCCATGACCGGCGCTTCTGGGCCTGAGAACTCATCCCAACTTTTGCTGCGCGGATTGCTGGGCACAATGCCGTGAGCGGCCAGCGTGCTGAGTGCCAGTGGGTTGACCTTGCCATTGGGCTTGCTGCCCGCCGAATAACCCCGAAAACGGCCGCCGCTGGTGGTGGGGTCATTGGCGAGGGCCTCGCCCAAAATGGAGCGGGCGGAGTTGCCGGTGCAGAGAATCAGGATGTTGTAGATCGGGGAGGCCATGGGCGGGGGCACGGTGGTGGTGTCAGGTGGTGGATTGCGCTGGGTTGTGCAGCGTGTGGCGCGTCGGCTAGGTGCAGCAGGCCAGCTTGCTCGCCGCCGTACCGCAGCAGTTTTCGGTGAGGTAGGCCAGCAATTGGTTCATCTGCTCAAAGTCCGCGCGGTAGAGCTGATAGCGGCCATCGGCCCGGGCCTGTACGAGGCCTGCATGGCTCAGCTCCTTGAGGTGAAAGCTCAAATTGGCGGGCGCGATGCCCAAGGCCTCGGCGATGCGGCCTGCCGATAAACCGCCCTCCCCGGCCTGCACCAAAAGGCGAAAGGCCGCGAGGCGGGTTTCTTGCGCGAGCGCGGCAAGCGCTGCAACAGCGGTCATCGTTTCCATATTTCAATGATTATTGAATCATATAATTTTGGCAACCGACCCCACCGCACTGCCAATAAATCATTTGATGGCAGAGACTTAGCGATACGCTATGGCAATAAATGACGCCTGCGTCAGTAATTGTTCAGTCGTCCGAACGTCTAATGCATCGCGCCACATCCACCGGGACACATGGCCTGCTCCTTGCAGACCAGTCACACATGATCATGCAATTGTTTCGCACGCCGCCGCCCGCACGCTTCACGGTGCAGGACAGCCATGCGCACGCGCTGCAAGTGGAGTTCGTCACCGAACGCCTCAAACCTCTGTTCGTCGAGGGCTATAAGCGGCTGTCGCCGGAATCGCGCCGGATGCGCTTTTTTGGCCAAGTCAGCGAGCTGTCGTCTAAGCAACTGGATTTCCTCGCCACTCCGGATGGCCAGATGCACTTGGCCTATGCCGCTGGCGAGCTCCATGGCGATACGCTGATGGGTGTCGGCGTTGGCCGCTGCATTCGGCTGGATGCGGACTCAAAGATTGCCGAAGTCGCCCTTACCGTGGTCGATGACTACCAAGGCCGTGGCGTCGGTCAAATCCTGCACGCCGCCTTGCACCGCCACGCCGCTGCGGTGGATATCCGCCAATTTATTTACGACGTAAAAGCCGACAACACGCGATTCTCCGAGTATCTCGAAGCACTCGGTGCAGAGATCGTCAGCCGCGATCACGACATCACCCGCCTGCGCTTGCCGGTGTTCACTGCGGCTAAGCAAGTCGCTGGCGATAACCCCAGCGCTCAGCGCTTCGCCACGGTATTGGCGGACATTTACCAGCGCTAAGCGCGTCAGTGGCTTCGTCAAGCGGCTCGGCTCTGACGGCGCTTTGGGTAAGCTGGCAAAAACCAACGAAACCACCCGCTAGACGTCTCGACTATGCCCCGCCGCCCTTTTGCCCTGTCTGCGCTGCCCGCTGTGGCACTCCTCGCCGCCTGTTTGCTGCCAGTCACCGGTTTTGCGCAGAGCAGCGTCAAGCCATCGGCAGCCGCCATCGCCGCCGATGCCGATGCCCTAGCCGCCGAAGCACTTGCCGCTGAGGCCCTGCTCGATGGCCGCGAGTCCGACAATGAGGCTGCCGACGCGCCAGCGATTAGCTGCGGCAGTGTCAGCTACCGGCCCTTGAACCAAGCTGAGCAGCAATCGGCACTGACGGTCAGCTCCGGCGCGCTCAACGGCCCGCAGCTAGAAGCCCCGCTGGCGTCGCCGCAAGGCAGCTTGGAGTTGCTAACGATCCGCCTGCCCGACTTCCGCAAGCCAGGCCCTTGGAGCACCGTAATGGCGGTGCGCCCGAGCAAGGACGCGCGAGCGGCAGGGCAAAAGCCATGGATGCTCGCCTTTGCCAACCACGGCAACATCCACGTACAGATGCGTTGGCTCAACGAGAAGCTCCTGTTCGCGCGCAGTTGGGCACAAGCAAATCTCAGCATGGATTGGATTTTTGACGCCGAGAGCGGCCAGATGCTCTATGCCGAGGAAGCCAGCTACAGCGCTGGCGCAGGGCGCTGCAACCCATAAACTTTGCGCGCGTATCTGCCAAACTTGTACGACGTCGGCTCGGTCAAACTGTTTAGGCCTAGCGCTCCAATTCCCACGCACGTTGATCCCGTCCGCACCCATGCAAGTCGCTCCGCTGCATCCCCAAGAGTTGGATCGCCAGCTGACGGTGTCGGCGCTGGAGCTGAATAGCCCCACCTATCTTGCAGCGTATGACGGCGTCGTGCGCTTGTTGCGGGCGGCCGCGCATGTGCCGATTTGTTTGTTCTCCATCATCGATAACGACCGCCAGTTTTTTAAGGCCTGCGTGGGCTTGAACGATCGCCAGACGCCGCGCGACTTCGCGTTTTGCGCGCACGCGATCCTGCAGCCAGACCTTCATCAGATTTTCCACGTCGAAGACGCCGCCAAGCACCCCGACTTTTTTGACAACCCCTTGGTGACGGGTAGCCCCTATGTGCGCTTTTACGCCGGCATCCCCGTGCGCGCGCCCAATGGGCTGCCGGTAGGCACGCTGTGCGTCATCGACACCAGCCCACGGCCGCTTTCGGCGCTGCTGGTTGAGCTACTGAACCTTGGTCGCGGGCTGCTGGAGAACCAACTGGCGATGTTCGCGGAGTCCGTCAGCGACCCGCTGACTGGCTTACGCAACCGCCGGTTTTTGCAGGAGTCGCTCGCCCGTGAGTGGCGGCGGGCCTATCGGCACCTGATGCCCATCACCTTGATGCTGATCGACATCGACCACTTCAAGGCCTACAACGACCGCTACGGCCATCCGGCGGGCGATGAGGCGCTCAAGCAAGTCGCTGAGGTCATCACTGCGGGCTGCCACCGGCCGGGGGACCAAGCCTGCCGTTACGGCGGCGAGGAGTTTCTGGCCGTGCTGCCAGAAACCAACCGCGAAGGCGCGGAAAAGGTGGCGCACAACTTAGCCGCGAGCCTCAAACAAACAGCGATTCGCCACGCCGAGAGCCCTACCGGCGTGCTGACCATGTCGATCGGCGTAGTGGTGCTGAGCGAGCGAGCAGCCCTTGAGCTTGGCTACGAACACGGCCTCGCACGCGCCGACCAAGCGCTCTACCAAGCCAAGAAAGCGGGCCGCAACCAAGTGCAGTTTGTCGAGCTCAAGGACGACGGCGACCTAACTGCGTAGTCGATAGCCCGTCGCAAACATCCAGCGGATCGTCAGCAAGCAGACGAGCATGAACAGCAGCGTCATACCTAGACTAATGGCGGGATTAACGTCCGAGACTCCGTAAAAGCTCCAGCGGAAGCCGCTCACCAAATACACCACCGGGTTGAATAAGGTCACCGTCTGCCAGAACGGCGGCAGCATGTTGATGCTGTAAAAACTACCGCCCAGGAAGGTCAGCGGCGTGATCACCATCAGCGGGATGATTTGCAACTTCTCGAAGCCGTCCGCCCACAGGCCGATGATGAAGCCGAACAGGCTGAAGGTGACGGCGGTGAGCAGCAAAAACACCAGCATCCACAGCGGGTGCAGAATTTCGTAGGGCACGAACAAGCGCGCGGTGGCGAGCATCAACAGCCCGAGCAGCACCGACTTGCTCGCCGCAGCACCAACGTAGCCCAACACCACCTCTACCCAGCCGACTGGCGCGGACAAAACCTCGTAAATCGTGCCCGACCATTTGGGCATATAGATGCCAAAGCTCGCGTTGGACACACTCTCGCTCAGCAGCGTCAGCATCACCAATCCGGGGATGATGAAAGCCCCGTAACTGACGCCATCAATCGCCCCCATGCGGCTGCCAATCGCAGCACCAAAAACGACGAAATAGAGCGAGGTCGAGAGCACGGGCGAGGCGATACTCTGCACCAAGGTGCGGAAGGTGCGCGCCATCTCAAAGCGGTAAATCGCCAGCACGGCGTAGCGGTTCATGCGCGCGCTCCCTGCATCATGCCGACGAAGATGTCTTCGAGCGAACTGGCTTTGCTCTCCAGCTCGCGCATGCTGATGCCCGCCTCGGTGAGCTTGGCCAATAGTGGCGCGATGCCGGGGTCTTGCTCTTGGCCGTCGTACTCCAAGCACAGGGCCAAGCCGCCGTCGTGCAGGCTCAAGCGCGGGTCGTCGAGGCTCTTCGGCAGCGTTGCAAGCGGCTGCTTGAGGTGGACGATGAGCTGCTTTTTGCCGAGCTTTTGCATCAGCGTGGTTTTCTCCTCTACCAGCAGCAATTTGCCGCCGTGGATGATGCCGATGCGGTCGGCCATCTCCTCGGCCTCTTCGATGTAATGCGTGGTGAGGATGATGGTCACGCCACGCGCACGCAGACGACGCACCATCGCCCACATATCGCGCCGCAACTCGACATCCACCCCGGCCGTGGGTTCATCAAGAAACAAAATCTCTGGCTCGTGGGCGAGGGCTTTGGCGATCATCACCCGCCGCTTCATGCCGCCAGAGAGCGTCATGATTTTGCTGCTGCGTTTCTCCCAAAGGCTTAAGTCCTTGAGGATTGCCTCTAGCAGCGCTGGGTCGGGTGCGCGGCCAAATAGGCCACGGCTAAAGCGCACGGTGTCCCACACCGTCTCAAACGCATCGGTAAACAACTCTTGCGGGACTAGCCCGATTTTCTTGCGGGCGGCGACGGCCTCGCGCACCACGTCATGGCCGTCTGCCAGTACGCGGCCGGAGCTGGGCTGGACGATGCCGCAGATGATGCTGATCAGCGTGGTCTTACCCGCCCCGTTGGGCCCGAGCAGCGCGAAGATTTCCCCCTTCTGAATGCTCAAGTCCACCTGGCTCAGCGCGACATGACCACTGGCATAGACCTTGTTCAGACCGCTAATCGCAATCGCTACTGTCATCGCCTGAGTAATCCCTTCTAAAACTTAAAACGCCATGCTAAGGAAGGCGTGGCGGGGGTCACAATGACGCTCACCGTCCAGCCAAGGACGGCAGACATCATCCACAAAATAAAGCGGGAGCCAGCCTATAAGCCGGGTTCTGTCTTAGCCATTTCCCAACCACGAAAACAACCGGGACAACCATTCCTCTAGCCGCCGTATCACTACGGCGATCACCAGCAGCCTACCCGGTGGGCACGCGGGCCGCGTGTGCTGCTTTAAGCCTTGCGGCCTTGCAGCTCCCACCCTATTTGGCCTTGCTTCGTGCGGGGTTTGCCGTGCCGGCTTGTTACCAAGCTCGCGGTGCGCTCTTACCGCACCGTTTCACCCTTGCCTGATCCAACACTTGCGTGCTGGCCATCGGCGGTCTCTCTCTGTTGCACTTTCCGTAGCCTTTCGACTCCCAGCCGTTAGCTGGCGCACTGCCCTGTGAAGCCCGGACTTTCCTCCCCCACCCCGATATTGCAGATGGCAGCGGTTGTCTAGCTGGCTCCCGCTTTATCATCGCATGCTAGACCGATAACTACTGGAGACTTCTTCGCATGACCCACACCGCCATCATCCGCCGCAGCTACTCGGCCGCGCCACAGCGCGTGTTCGCCATTTTCGCTAGCCACGAGTTGTTTGCTAAAGCCTTGACCGGCCCCATCGGCGAAAAAATCGGCGCGGTGCGCCGCATCCAAACCGGCGATGACGGTGCCGATGGTGTTGGCTCGGTGCGCCGCATCGGCTTTGGGCCGACGGCCTTCGAGGAAACCATCGTTGCCCTGCAAGCGCCCAAGCGCCTGGAATACGCCATCACCAAGGGCTCACCGCTGCGCAACCACCACGGGGTGGTGACCTTCACCGCCACCGCAAACGGCGGCACCGCGGTGGATTACCGCATCAGCTTTGCGCCGATGATCCCCGGCACCGGCGCGGTCATCGCCCTGCTGCTGGAGAAGCTGATCGGCAGCGGCATGAAGCGGATTGAAGGGATGCTGTAAACCCTTGCGAACCCAGCCCCTGCACGTTCGCTGACGATGACCCCGAGAGCCCCGCGCAGCCTGCGGGTGGTGGCCCATACCTGTTCCAACACGGAGATTGTCTGTGCCTTGGGCATGGGCCACTGTTTGGTGGGGGTGGATTCCGACTCGGACTACCCGGGTGCCATCCTCGCCCCGCTGCCGAAGCTGGGGCGGGATTTGAATCTCGACATCGCTGCGGTATTCGCGCTCAGACCCAACTTGGTGCTCAGCAGCGGCACCCTGCCCGGCCATGACGGCATCGTCCAGAACCTGCGCGCCGCAGGCCTCAACACACTGGTTTGCGCACCGCAGCGCCTGAGCGATGTCTACGACGACATCCACCGCATTGCCACAGCCTTGGGCGTGCCCGAGCGCGGCGAGGCGCTGGTGAATGAGATGAAGGCGGCCATGCCGCCGGTCAACCGCAGCACGCGGCGGCCCAAGGTGATGGTCGAGTGGTGGCCCAAGCCGGTCATCGTGCCGACGCGCGATAGCTGGGTCAGCGATGTGATCGCCCTTGCGGGCGGCGAGAACGCCTTCGAACACCGCCAGGGCCAAAGCAGCCCGGTGACGGACGACGAAGTGTTCTCAGCAGCCCCCGATGTGGTGGTGATGAGCTGGTGCGGCGTGCCGGCGCACAACTATCGCGAGGAGATCGTCAGCCGCCGCGCCGGTTGGGCCTTACGGCTGCCCGCCGTGCGCAAGCAGCAAATCCACGGCATTACTGAGGCGCATCTTGGCCGCCCCGGCCCGCGTTTGGTCGAGGGCTACCGCGCACTGCGGAAGATTTTAGAAAAGCTCTAGCGCCGCAGGTACGCCCCCAACGCGAGGCCACCGCCTGCCCCGCCCTACAATACGCGCCCTCATTTTTCGCCCTAGCTCGGGAAGCGCACATGAAAGTCCTCGTCATCGGCTCTGGCGGCCGCGAACACGCACTGGCCTACACCCTAGCGCGCTCCAGTCAGGTGGCTGAAGTGCTGGTCGCCCCCGGCAACCCCGGCACCGCAGCAGAGGCCAAGTGCCGCAATCTGGCCGTGGCCGTAGATGACCTACCCGGCCTGCTCGCCGCAGCGCAAGCCGAAGGGGTGGCGCTCACCGTCGTCGGGCCGGAAGTGCCGCTCTCGCTCGGCGTAGTGGACTTGTTCAGCGCCCACGGCCTGCGCATTTTTGGCCCGACCAAAGCCGCTGCCCAGTTGGAGGCGAGCAAGGCCTTCACCAAAGCGTTCTTGAAGCGCCACGCCATCCCCACCGCAGGCTATGAGGTATTCACCGAGCCCGAAGCCGCCTGCGCCTACGTCGCCCAAAAAGGTGCGCCGATTGTCATCAAGGCCGATGGCCTTGCCGCCGGTAAAGGCGTCGTCGTGGCGATGACGGTGGCCGAAGCGCAAGCCGCCATCCGCGACATGCTCAGCGGCAGCATGCTGGGCGCGGCAGGCGCGCGCGTGGTGATTGAGGACTTCTTGCAGGGCGAAGAGGCGAGCTTCATCGTCGTTGCCGGCAAAGATGGGCAGTACGCGGTGATGGCGAGTGCGCAAGACCACAAGCGCGTCGGTGATGGTGACACCGGCCCCAACACCGGCGGCATGGGTGCGTACTCCCCCGCGCCGGTGGTCACCGCAGAGGTGCACGCCCGCGCTTGCCGCGAGGTCATCGAGCCGACCTTGGCGGGCATGGCCGCAGAGGGCGCGCCCTTCACCGGCTTCCTCTACGCTGGCTTGATGATTGACGCCCAAGGCGCGCCTTACGTCATCGAATTCAACGTGCGCATGGGCGACCCCGAAACCCAGCCCATCCTGATGCGGCTTGAGAGCGACTTGCTGGACTTACTCAGCGCCGCGCTCGACGGCACTTTGCCCGCCCACCCGCCGCGTTGGAGTGCCGATGCCGCACTCGGCGTAGTGATGGCCGCCGAGCACTACCCCAACACGCCAGCCAAGGGCGACGCTATTCAAGGCCTCACTGCGGTCTTCGGTGCGAATGCCAAGGTCTTCCACGCGGGCACTGCCAGCAAGAATGGCGAGGTCGTCACCAGCGGCGGCCGCGTGCTCTGCGTCGTGGGGACGGGTGCAGATATTCGTGCGGCGCAAACCGCTGCCTATCAGGCGGTCGAGAAAATTCACTGGCGCGGTGAGTTCCACCGTACAGACATCGGCTGGCGGGCGATTGCTCGGGGCCAATAGCCGCCGAAGTGCTTAGGCCACCGTTGCGCTCTTGAGCGCAGAAATGGCCAGTTCGCCAAGGCACAATGGCTCTAGCCATCCTCAGCCAAGGAGCCTGAGCCATGCCGGAGAGTAAAACCAAAGCGACCCAAGCCAGCGTGGAGGACTACCTTGCGGAGCGCGCTAGCCCGGCACAGCAGCAAGACTGCGCGCAACTCATCGCCCTGATGCGCCGCATCACCGGCCAAGCGCCCACGATGTGGGGCCAGAGCATGGTCGGCTTTGGCAGCTACCGCTACGCCACCGGCAGCGGCTGCACGGGGGATTTCTTCCTCACTGGCTTCGCAGTGCGGCAAGCCAATCTGGCCGTGTATCTGACCGCTGAGTCGGCCGACCAAGCAGCACTTTTGCAGCGCTTGGGCAAGCACAAGATGGGCAAGGCCTGCCTGACCATCAAGCGGCTCGCAGACCTCGACCTCGCGGTGCTGGAGCAACTCATCACCGACTCCGTCACCGAAGTCCGCCGCCGGCACGGCTAGCCGCACCGTCGATGGCTGCCTGCGTGCAATTGTGGGGTCGACCCAGACGGCGCGTTGCGCTGAGGGTAGACAGCCGTGTGGCGCAACTCTATGCTCAATGTATCTACACGGATACACATGGGAGCGCAGCATGCAAGCCAGTATTGGTCGTTGGGGCAATAGCCTAGCTCTGCGCTTACCTGCTGAGTGCGTGCGCGCCACGGGGCTGCAAGAAGGCTCGGTGGTCGAGCTCGACGTGCTACCAAACGGCGAGCTGCGCCTGCTGCCGTCCAGCAGCTTCGACAAAGCCGCCTTCCTGAAACACCTCGCTACCCTGCAGCGGCAAATTCCGCTGAGTACAGCGACGGTGGCCGAGCAACGCCGAGCGGCTCGCTACTAGCCGCTCTCCGCCATGATTTACCTCGACACCAGCGCTCTGGTCGCCCTGCTCACTAAAGAACCCGCCACGTCGCAGGTGACGGAGTGGTTTACGGCGAATCGCGAGCCCATCGTGTCAGCCGACTGGTGCACCGTTGAGTTCGCCAGCGCACTGGCGGCTAAACAGCGCGCCAAGCAACTACGCCCCGCCCACATCAAGGCCGCAAACGCGGCTTTTGCAACGCTTGCCGCAGGCGGAATACGTCTGCTGCCGGTGAGCCGCGCGGCATTTCAGCAAGCTGCCGCACTCTGCCAGCCCGCAGCCAACGGTTTGCGGGCCGGTGATGCCCTGCACCTAGCCGTTGCAATAGAGGCAGGCTGCACGGCCTTGGCGGGACTAGATGCGGTGATGAACTCCAGTGCCCAGCGGCTTGGCCTGAAGCTGGCGTTGTAGAACCACTCGCTGGTTATGACCAACCCACCATCAAGGATGTAGCCGCCGCCATGCGCTTCGCTACTTGGAACGTCAACTCCCTCAAAGTCCGGCTGCCACACTTGCTGGATTGGCTCAGCACCGCGCAACCGGACGTGGTCGCGTTGCAAGAACTGAAGATGGTCGATGAGGCCTTCCCGCATGGGGAGCTACTCGCGGCAGGGTATGCAGCGGTGAGCAATGGCCAGAAGACCTACAACGGCGTTGCCTTGCTGACCAAGTTGCCGCTGCTGCCCGAGCAGGTGCGCCACAACCTGCCCGAGTTTGCCGATGAGCAGCGCCGGGTGATTGCGGCGACGGTCGCCGGGGTGCGGGTGATCAGTGTCTATGTGGTCAACGGCCAAGCGCTGGGCACGGATAAATACGCGTATAAGCTGCGCTTTCTCGACGCCCTCGCTGCCTACCTAAAAGCAGAGCTGGCGCGCCACCCCAAACTGGTGGTGATGGGCGATTACAACATCGCCCCCACCGTGGACGACAGCCACGATCCGAAAGTTTGGGAGGGCGGGATCCTCTGTAGCGAGCCTGAGCGCGCCGGCCTGCGCGCGCTACTCGCACTGCCCTTGCACGATGTCTTTGACCACTGCCCCGAGCGCCTAGGCCGCTTCACTTGGTGGGACTACCGCATGGCGGGTTTTGCCCGCAACCTAGGCCTGCGCATCGACCACATCCTCGTCTCCGATGCCCTGCGCGCTGGGGTTAGTCAGTGGCGGGTGGACTTAAACCCACGCGAGTTGGAGCGCCCCTCCGACCACGCGCCGGTGCTGGTGGATTTAGCGCTTTAGCTAAATCTGCGCAGCGGCATCGATAAACGTTTGCTGCCAGAGTGCGCTGATGGTGGCGCGCTCTGCTAGGAAGGCCTCGTCCTCCGCATCACTGCCTATGCCTTGCAGCGACCGCTCGTGCAGGGCGCTGCGGTAGCTGCGCTGGGCGTTGAGCAAATCCTCCGCCGCTTGGGCGCTGAGTAAGCCTGCGCCTGCGAGTGCTTCACTCTGCCGCCAAATGTCTGGGTGTTCGACCACCTCAGGGCAGGCGTGGGCGTGCAGCAAGACCCAGTAGGCGACGAGGAACTCGACATCCACCAGCCCGCCTGGGCCGTGTTTGATATCCCAGCGCCCGGCCTTGCTGCGGCCCAGATGGGCGCGCATCTTCTCGCGCATATTGGCGATTTCTGGACGCAGCGCGGCGGCATCGCGCGGGCGGCAGAGCACCTGCAAGCGCACGGCGGCGAAGGCCGCACCGAGACGCTCATCGCCCGCCACAAATCGCGCACGGGTGAGCGCTTGGTGCTCCCATGTCCATGCCTGCTCGTTTTGGTAGCTGGTGAACGCCGCGAGTGTCACCACCGGCAGGCCGGTAGAGCCATTGGGCCTCAGCTGCAAGTCCACCTCGTAGGCGCGGCC
>CAZHTI010000032.1:16872-25248 GCA_964535755.1 uncultured Salinisphaerales bacterium
GCGGGCCGTCCCGAGGCGAACGCGTGCGTGGGAATGAGCGCGACCGTATCCGCCTCAGGCGGCTCGGCGTCGTGCAGAAATACGAGGTCGAGGTCGGAGCCAAAGCCCATCTCCAAGGCCCCGAGCTTGCCGTAGCCGATGGCGGCGAAGCGCGCCGCTTGGCCGTCCGCTCGCTGCGGCTGGCCGTGGGCTTGCTGCATGGCACGCCAAGCGAAGCGAATGGCCGCCTCCAGCGCGGCCTCGGCCAGCCAAGTCAGGCCATCGCTGACCTTCACCAAAGGCAGGCTGGCCACCGCGCTGGCTGCGGCAATCCGCAGGCGCGCCTCGCGGACTTCTTGGCGCAACAGGTTCATCGCCTGCTCGACATCGCTCGCATCGAGCTCGGCCATGCGCGGCAAGAGCTCATCGCGGAAGGCCGCGCGCATGGGCGGCGTGTAGAGCGTGCGGGCGTCGAGCAGTTGGTCGAGCAGCACCGGATGGCGCGCCAATTCCTGCGCGATGGCCGGGCTGGCGGCGACCACGGCGAGCAGATTGCGGCGCGCGGTGGTGGCATCGCGCAGCAGCGTGAGGTAGGTGCTGCGGCCCAGCACGGCGGCGACGATGTGCAAGGCGCGGGTGAAGGCGGCGGCGCGCCTCGGCGCATCGCCCTCCAGCGTGCGGGCGTCTTCGAGCAACAGCGGTAGCAGGGTGTTGAGCCTTGCGAGCGTGGACTCCCCCGCTGCGCGCAATTGCGGCGCGGCGCGCAGGCTGGCAATAGCGGCCTGAACCTCGGCCGCACTGTCTCCGAACGCCGCAAGGCAGTCCGCACCGGCAGCCTCCACCTCGCAGCCGGTCATGCCTGAGAGCACCGCCGCTTTCGCACCCGATGAGGCCTGCTCTTGGCGCTCGGCAAAGAGGTCGCCGAACATGCGCGCTACGCCAGCGCGGTGCTCAGTGAGTGCGGCGTATAGCGCGGGCCAATCGGCAAAACCGGTAGCAGCGGCCAGCCAAGCCTGACGCTCGGGTGTCTCTGGAAGCGCGTGGGTTTGCTGGTCGCCCCAGATTTGCACGGCGTTTTCCACGCGCCTCAGTAGATCGTAGGCGGCTTCCAAGGCCTGCCCTTCGTCTACGGCAATAAGCGCCTGCGCCATCAGCGCCTGCAAAGTTTCGCGCCAGCCGCGCCTGCGTAGCCGTGCATCGTGGCCACCGCGCACCAGCTGGTAACTCTGGACGATGAACTCGCATTCACGGATGCCCCCCACACCGACCTTGAGGTCATCGCCCGCCACACCCCGGATGGCGGCATCGGCGGCGATGCGTTGCTTCAAATCCCGCAGCGCATTGATGGCGTCGTAGTCCAGATAGCGGCGATAGACAAAGGGCCGCAGCCGCGCGAGCAGCGCCTCGCCTGCTGCCAGATCGCCCGCCACCGGCCTCGCCTTCACCAAGGCGTAGCGCTCCCATTCGCGGCCATGGTTTTGGTAGTAGTCCTCCATCGCCGCTGCACTAATCGCGACCGGACTCGCCGAGCCAAACGGCCTGAGCATGAGGTCAACACGGAAGACGAAGCCATCTTCCGTCGCCGCGCCCAAGAGCTTGACCATCTCCTGCACCAGCTTGACGAAGTACTCACCATTGCTCAGTGCACGCGCACCGTCGGTTTCGCCCGCCTCGGTGTAGGCGCAGATGAGGTCAATGTCGCTGGAATAGTTCAGCTCATAGCCGCCGAGCTTGCCCATGCCGAGCACGATCAAGCGGCTCTCCTTGCCCTCCTCGCCGCGCGGCGTGCCGAAGCGCGGCAGCAATTGGGCAGCTGCACAGGCACGCGCCGCCTCGATAGCGGCATCGGCAAACTGGCTTAAGTCGCGCAGCGTTTCAGTGACCGGCACTTGGCTCAAGGCACGCGCGCCTATCCGTAGCCATTCGCGGTTGCGCGCTTGACGCAGCAGCGGCAGTGGGGCCTGCCAAGCAGCGTCCTCGCCGGCCGGCAGAGTAGTCCGCGCCATCGCCGCCAGGCCTGCTAGATCGCCCACGTGGTGGCGGCGCTGGGCGGTGAGAAACGGGGCGGAGAGTAGAGATTCGGCGTCCATGCGGCATCATAGGCGGCATGAGCAAACTCACACCACGCGCGCCGCGCCGCCACAGTCTTTCGGTCTGCATCATTTGTAAGAACGAGGCGGACCGCATTGAGCCCTGCTTGGCAAGCGTGGCCAATTGGGCCGACGAAATCATCGTCTACGACTCTGGCTCAACCGACGGCACGGTGGACATCGTGCGCCGCTACACCGACAAAGTCTGGGTGACGGACTGGCCCGGCTACGGCCCCCAGCGCCAACGCAGTTTGGATGCCGCTAGCGGCGACTACGTCTTCACCATCGATGCCGATGAGCGCGTGACGCCGGAGTTGCGCCAGCAGGTGGACGCCGAGCTTGCCAAAGAGACCGTGCCCTGCGCCGTCTACAAAATGCCTTGGGGGCCGATCTTCTTCGGCGCACGCCTTCGCTTCGGCGGCCGGTACGCCAGTCCGCAAGCGCGGCTATTCCGCCGCGAGGGTGCGCAGTTCCCGATGGCGCAGGTGCACGAAACCCTCAAGTTTCCGCCAGGGCCGATCGGCAAGCTGAGCGGGCGGCTCGACCACGACAGCTATCGCAGCTACAAGCACATGGTCGACAAGCACACCGAATACGCTTGGCTGCTCGCGAAGGAAAAACTCGCGCGCGGCAAGCGCACGTTTTTGCTCGCCGCACCGCTGCGCTTTGCTTGGGAGTTCATCCTGCAATATCTGCTGCGTGGGCTGATCTTGGATGGCCGCAGAGGCTTTTTATTGGCCAATTTGCTCAGCCAATACGCCTATCACAAGTACGCCGCGCTCTACACCATGCAGCTACAGGGCGATGCCCCAGACCCTAAGTTTGCGCCGGAGTTGCGGAACAGGCGCAGCGAGCCTTAGGGTTAATGACAGGTGCTATTTGCCCAAGCGTTTTAGGTAATAGCTGAACATCGACACCGTGTGTTCCAGCTTCACATACGGAGTCAGCGACGAACCCCAGACCAAGCGCCGGTAGACCGTAAAGTCTTCCCAAGTGGGCGAAGGCTTGGTGCGGAACTCCAGCTTCGCGTGCCTAAGTAAGTCCACTTTGGCGCTGCTGCCCAGCCCGAAGCGCTCGCGATAAAACGCCAACATGGACTCCACCCGCAACCAATGCTTCAGGTTTGCGACTGGGTCTCGGCCCTGATTCAACCAAGTATTGCTGCCGTGCGCGCGGTAGCGGGTCAGTGGCTGGGGTAAATAAAACTTGCGCGCGCCGGCGATCTCAGCGCCGAGGACGATGCAATCATCTGCGCGGGTGCGCCAACGCGCACACATCTCTGGTGGGAGCTCCAGCAACTGCCGCGCGATGTGGATGCGCAGGGAGTTTCCGGAGGTTGCACTCGCCTGCCAGCGCCCGAGAAACGCCCCGGCCAAAATACTCAGGCCCAAGTCCCGCTGCTTAGGTTCGGGGTGGAATAATCCCTCGCGGCTGCCGAAGAAGCGCATGTTGACGTAGATAAAGTCAACGTCCTTACGCGCGCCATAAACCGCGTCAAGCGCCGCTAAGTAGCCCAGCTCCCAGAGGTCGTCGGCATCTAAGAAACAGACAACATCACCGCTGGCAGCGGCGGTGCCGCGCGCAAATCCAGAGAGCTGTCCGCCGTTGCTCCCCAACAACAGTCGCACGGTGGGATGAGCACCGTAGCGCTGCTCCAGAAATGCCGCACTACCATCGGTAGAGCCATCGTCAACGACGATGACCTCATGAGGTGGTAGCGACTGCGCCAGCGCTGAATCGACGGCCTCCGCCACGTAGGCGAGGTAATTGTAGTTAGTCACAACCACCGAATAGCGCAGGGTCATGACTCGTTCCCGAGCCGACGTTTGCGCCGTTGGCGGTCGCGCAATAGCCCATACCCAGTCTGGTACTTCAGAAAAATCTCCCAAGCGCGCCCGCGGAAGGGCTCCGCCTTGAGCACTTTAGCAATGAGCGCGCGCGCCTCACCGTTTTTGCCACAGCGATACAGCGAGCGCGCGACGGACTCTAGATACAACTGCCTTACTTCCTTCAGTTCTGGGCGCTCTAGCAAATTGCGATAGCGTGATAAGACCAGAAGATCATGCGCTGGGTAGCGCTCGGCGTCCAAAGGCCGGCTCAGACTTTGCTCGGCAAACTCTTGCCGCTGCACCAAAAGCGCATCGATGTAGCCGATGCTGGCGCCGATCTCCGTCAGGTGCAGCAATAGCTCGCGGTCCTCGGACTGCCGCAAACCCTCATCAAACCCGTCGATCGTCAGAAACACCTCGCGGCGAATCGAAAACCCGTAGGACACGGCGACTTCTAATAAGTGACGAAATCGCCGACTGCTAGAGCGCTGCGCCTCTGGCTGCCAGCGTAGAGCCCGGGTCTCCAGAACTTGTCCTGCTGCATCAAATCGCAAACGCTCCACCGCGCCCCAGAAGGCGACCTCCTGCGCCCCTGCCCGCGCATGTGCTGCACGGGTACGCGCCAAGGCTTCTGGGAGCAGCAAATCGTCGTCGTCCAGAAACAACAAAATCTCGCCGGCAGCCGCGCGTGCGCCGAGGTTCCTCGCCCGAGAAACGCCGACGTTATTCGGGCAAGCGATGACCTGCGCACCTGCCAATCTCGCCGCCTCCGCCGAGCCATCCGCCGAGGCATCGTCAATCACCCAAACCTCATCGCCGGCTTGCAACTGCGCTTGTGCGCTGGCGATGGCGCGCAGCAAGGCTTCGCGCCGGTTGTAGCTCGGGATGACTACGCTGATGCGGGTAAGCGCTGCGCCGCTGGGATGCAGATTCACGATGAGGTTCCCGACCACACTTGCTGGTACACCGCCCGATTCCCAGCCGCCATCTGTGCTGCTGCGAACTCTTGGGCAATCCAAGCAGGGCCTGCTGCGCCCAGCCGTTGGCGCAGTGATGGGTTTTGCAAAAGGCGCAACAGCGCGGCGGTAAGCGCTGGCGCGTCATTGGGGGGGACGAGTACGCCCGTGCGCTCATCGGCCACGGCTTCCGGGATGCCGCCAGCACGGCAGGCGAGCACCGGCACCCCAGCGGCAGCCGCTTGCAGCAGCGAGACGCCTAAGCCCTCCATAGTGGCTGGGTGCACGAGCAAATCCAAAGCGCCTAGCCAGCGCGGCAGGTCATTGCGGAAGCCTGCAAATACCACTTGCTGCGCCAAGCCTAGGGCGGCGACTTGGGCGCGCAGCGCTTCTTCCTGCGGGCCACGGCCAAAGATGATGAGGCGAACTTGCGGCCATTGCGGGGCGATGCGCGCGAGGCAGTCCAGCAGCAGCGCGTGGCCCTTGCGCGGGATGAGTTGGGCGACGATGCCGAGCACGATGAGCTCGCCCGCCGTCGCCGGAGCAATCGCGAACTCGGAGCGCAATTCGGCTTGAGTGGCGGGCGCTTGGAACGGGGCCGGGTCAATCGCACTGCGCACGGTCTGCACCTGCGCAGCCGGCACGCCGCATTGCAGCAGCACCGTGCGGATGCCCTCGGCAATGGTGATGACCCGCCGGTATAGCGGGTATTTGAGGCGCACGGCGAGCTTGCCTTCAGGGTTATCGACCCGCCGCGAGAGGATGGCGGGCACGCCAGCCCACTTGGCACCCAAGCCGCCCCAGACATCCGCGCCACGGCGGCTATGCACATGCACCAAATCCGGCTTGAGGCGCCGCAATAGGCTGGCGAATCGGAAGGCGAAGGCAACATCCAAGTCGCCGCGCATGGGCAGTTCGATGACCTCGGCACCCAGCTTCCTCGCCTGCTGGCCGATCTCTGCGCCCAGAGGGCACACCAAGGTGCAGCGGGTGTCCAGCGCGGGCAGATGCTCCAAGAGATACAAGACTTGGCGCGCGCCGCCGTAGACGTGGCGACCGGTCTCGACATGGACAACGTGGATCGTGCTCATACCCGCACCGGACGCAGCAGCGCATTGAGGCTGCCCTGGACACGCGGCGGGGTGATGTCACCGAGGCAGTTAAATGCACCGCCACAGGTCGGCTTGCGCTTGCACGGCGAGCAACTCAGCCCCAGCCACAGCACCGCCAGCGGCCCGCTGGCACCTAGGCGATACGGCACGGTGGAGCCAAAAATGGCGACTGTCGGCCTACCGGTTGCGACCCCCATGTGGGTCAGGCCAGTGTCCACACCAACCACGGCTTTCGCGGCGGCGATGTGGCGCAGTGCTTCCGGCAAGTTGGTTTTGCCGACGAGGTTTTCGACTTGGCCGCCGTTGGCTGCCACCGCCAAGATGCGCGCAGCGGCCGCTACATCTGCCGGCCCGCCGAGCATGGCCAAGTGCTCGCCCTGCTCTGCCAATAGGTCGATGAGCGCAGCCCAGTGCGCCTCCGGCCAATGCTTCTGCGGCCGCGTGGTGAAGGGTGCCAGCACCACCGTATTGCCAGCGCCACTAGCGGCCTGCAAAAAGGGCGCGGGGCCATCGCGGCCAGTCAGGTGTTGGACGAGTGCGCGGTGCTCCTGCGCGATGGTTTTATCGGCATAGGGCGCGGGTGATTCTGGCTTCTTAAATTGCTCGTGCAGCAAGAAGCCTAGGGGCTCCTTGCTGGCATAGCCGATGCGGCGCTTGCCGCCGGCGAGCCAAGCCAGAGCGCGGCTCTTCGCCAAGCCCTGCGCGTCAATCACTAAGTCGTAGCGCTGGCGGCGCAGAGACTGCGCGAAGCGCCAGACCGCCTTGATGAGCGCGCGCCACGCAAAGCTGCGCCAGAGTGCGGCCCAATCTTTGCGGGGCCAGATGTGGGTTTGCGAGATAGTCGATTGCGTCTGCAAAAAGCTCGCGAACTCCGGCTGCACCAGCCAGTCCACCTGCGCCTGCGGCCAGGCCTGCTTCAAGCCCTGCAGCAAGCTGGTCGCGAACACCAAATCGCCCAGCGCAGAGAGCCGGACGATGAGGATGCGGGCAGGAGGAGGCAGAGAGTTCGGCGGCACAGGGCGGGTTTTTCTACAATAGCGGTCTTATTGATTGGGTAGCGCCGCACAAGGCGTCATTTTAGGAGCAATACATGAGTACGATGGCTGACCGCGACGGTTTCATTTGGTATGACGGCGATCTGAAACCTTGGCGCGAGTGCACCACCCACGTACTCACCCACACGCTGCACTACGGCGTCGGCTGCTTTGAAGGCGAGCGCGCCTACCACACGCCACGCGGCCCAGCGATCTTCCGGCTGGAGGAGCACACCAAGCGTCTGTTCAACTCCGCCAAGATTTTGGGCATGAAGATCCCGTTCAGCCCCGAGCAGATCAATGAAGCCACCAAAGAAGTGGTGCGCGCCAATAACCTGAAGGAGTGCTACATCCGCCCGATGGTGTTCTACGGGGCAGAAGGCATGGGCCTGCGCGCCGACAACCTGCGCGTGCACGTCATCATCGCCGCATGGCCTTGGGGTGCCTACTTGGGCGCTGAGGCCATGGAGCGCGGCATCCGCACCAAGACCTCCAGCTTCACGCGCCACCACGTCAATTCCATCATGTGCCGCGCCAAGGCCAACGCCAATTACATCAACTCGATGATGGCGCTCAATGAGGTGATGAAGGACGGCTACGACGAAGCGATCATGCTCGACACCAACGGCCACATTGCCGAAGGCTCCGCCGAGAACATCTTCATCATTCAGGACAACGAGATCGTCACCCCCGACCTCAACTCCTGCTTGGACGGCATCACCCGCAAGACGCTGATCCAACTCGCCGCCGACCACGGCTACGAAGTGAAAGAGAAGCGCATCACCCGTGATCTGCTCTACGTCTGCGATGAGGCCTTCTTCACCGGCACAGCGGCGGAAGTCACGCCGATTCGCGAAGTCGATAACAAGCCCGTCGGCGCTGGCCGCCGTGGGCCCATCACCGAGAAATTGCAGAAGGCTTATTTGACGCTGGTCAAGGGCGGCAGCGATTCCTACCCGCACTGGTTGGCCTACGTCTAAGGCAAGGGGCCGATTGGGTCGCCCTGCCGCTGGCGGCAGGGCTGACCATTGAGGCATGGCTAGTTCTGCGTTCGGGATGAAACTGCTTTGAGTGCGGGAAGGGTGGCCAGCCTGTGGACTCGCCGAGCAGCCCTCTCCTGCTTGTGCTCGCCAAGCAGCCCTCTCCCCAGCCCTCTCCCGCAAGCGGGAGAGGGGGAGTTGTTGCCTTCTCCCGCTTGCGGGAGGCCAAGTCGTTGCCTTCTCCCGCTTGCGGGAGAAGGTGCCCCGCAGGGGCGGAAGAGGGGCTTGGCCGCGTGCCAATATGTTCCAGACAGCCTGTAACACCACCTTTGGGAACCCGTGCCAATGGCCTCAAACCTTCCTAATTTCTCCCACGCTCGGGTTCTCGTAGCGGGC
>CAZHTI010000032.1:25348-27776 GCA_964535755.1 uncultured Salinisphaerales bacterium
CCTTCCGAATTTCTCGCAAGCCAAAGTATTAGTAGCGGGCGATGTGATGCTCGACCGCTACTGGTCTGGCCCTACGCAGCGCATCTCGCCGGAAGCCCCCGTGCCGGTGGTGCGGGTGACGGCGGAGGAATTGCGCGCGGGTGGGGCGGCCAACGTCGCACTCAACATCGCAGCACTCGGGGCGAGCGCAGAAGTCTTGGGCTTGGTCGGCCAAGACGAACAGGCCGCACGCCTGCGCGAGCGCTTGGAGCAGCGCGGCGTGCAGGCGAGTTTGATTGCGGGCACTGCGCCCACCATCACCAAGCTGCGCCTGCTCTCACGGCATCAGCAATTGCTGCGCGTGGACTTTGAAGAGCCCTTGCAGCCCATGCTCGCCGATGGTCGCTTTGCCGCGCGCTACGGCGAAGCACTCCCTCAAGCGCAGGTCGTGGTGCTGTCGGACTACGGCAAGGGCACTTTGGCGGAGGTCGCCCCCTTACTCGCTGCGGCGCGTGCCGTGGGCAAGCCGGTGCTCATCGACCCCAAGGGCAGCGATTGGCGCGCCTATGCGGGGGCGACGTTGATTACGCCGAATCTTGGCGAATTGCAGGCCGTTGTCGGCACTTGGGCGACCGACGCCGAGATGCTGGAGAAAGCCGCGCGCCTGCGCCAGAGCTTAGGCCTCACCGCCCTCTTGGTCACCCGCAGCGAGCAAGGCATGAGCCTGCTCAGCGACGCCAGCCCCTTGCACCTGCCCGCACTGGCGCGGGAGGTGTACGACGTCACTGGCGCGGGCGATACCGTCATCGCCACCTTTGCCGCCGCACTCGCCAGTGGCAGCAGCTTGGCGGACTGCGCGCGCCTGTCTAACGTCGCTGCCGGGATTGTTGTCGGCAAGCTCGGCACGGCCAGTGTCAGCCCGGCCGAGTTGCAGGCGGCCATCAAGCCCGCGCCTGCCCCCAGCAACCGAGGCGTATTGGCGCATGATGATTTGCTGCTGCAAGTTGCAGCCGCCAAACAGCGCGGGGAGCGCGTGGTGATGACCAACGGCTGCTTTGATCTCTTGCACGTCGGCCACCTGCGCTACTTGCAGGCTGCAAAGGCGCTAGGCGATGTGCTCATCGTCGCCGTCAACACCGACGCCTCGGTGCAAAAACTCAAAGGCCCGACGCGGCCGCTGAACACTTGCGAAGACCGCATGGCCATCCTCGCTGGCCTAGGCTGCGTCGATTACGTAACGCCCTTTGCCGACGACACCCCCGCCGCACTGATCGCCGCCGTCCTGCCCAACGTGCTGGTCAAGGGCGGCGACTATCGCGTCGAAGACATCGCTGGCTATGCGGAGGTCACTGCCAACGGCGGCGAAGTCCGCGTGTTGGACTTCCACGACGGCTACTCAACCACCCGCCTAATCGGCAAAGCGCAATCCCAGTGATGGCCTTAGGCATCGGCGAGGCCTACGCCTTGGCCTGCGCCTTTCTTTGGGCGACGGCGGTGATTTTGTTCAAGCAAGCGGGCGAGAGCCTCTCGCCGTTCGCACTCAATTACTTCAAAAACTGGCTGTGCCTGCTTTGCTTGGGGATCACGCTCTTGGTCTGGCCCGGCTGGCAACCGCAGGCGATGCCCACCAACGCCGTGCTCGTAGCACTAGCCTCCGGCGTGCTCGGCTTGGCAGTGGCAGACACCCTCTACTTCAAAGCCCTAAACGCCATCGGCGCTGCCCGCATGGGCGTCGTCGGCACCGCCTACAGCCCCTCGGTGATTGTGCTGGCGGTGCTCTTCTTGGGCGAGCGATTAAGCCTATGGCAGAGCTTGGGCGTGGTGCTGACGCTGGCCGGCATCACCCTCGTCACTTGGCACCGTGCCGAGAAGCAGCTCGATGCCGCCACCCTGCGCCGTGGCGCGCTCATCGGCGGTCTGTCGGTGTTCACCATGGCCTGCGGCGTGGTGATGGCGAAACCCGTGCTCGACGACTACGACTTCCTGCAGGTCGTCACGCTGCGCATGGTCGCCAGTGTCGTCGTGATGTCGGTGATGCTGGCCTTGCAGCGCCGCATCGCCAGCATCTTCGCGGAATACCGCCGCGTAAAGCACTGGCCGCAAGTGATTGCCGGCGGCTTTATGGGCTCCTATCTCTCCATGATTTGCTGGCTGCTCGGCTACAAGTACGCCGATGCCTCCATCGCCGCGGTGATCAACGAGCTCTCCGCACTCTTCATCGTCGTGCTCGCCGCCATCGTGTTGCACGACCGCATGGTCAAGCGCCAACTTTGGGGCGGCGCCTTGGCGGTCATCGGCGTGGTCTTGGTGGTGCTCGCCAAGGCGTGACGCGCCGCTGATACCCGGCGTATGGGCAAGGCATAACGCGCCGTTGATACCTCATGTAGGGGCAAGGCATGCCTTGCCCCTACGGTGCTGCGCGTATCCGGGATTCCCGCTAAGCGACGGG
>CAZHTI010000033.1:0-13031 GCA_964535755.1 uncultured Salinisphaerales bacterium
TGGTCCTTATTAATTTCTGGAATTATATTATTCCAAAAACGGGAGCAAGCGTAGCAACCATATTCCTTCAAGCGATTTTTTTCGACGAATTGCGGGTTCCAGGGTTTGCTATCGCGGATCATCGCGTTGAGCATCGTGAGGAGTTTTCTGGCCACGGCGATGAGGGCGACTTTGTGGGGTTTGCCGCGTGCTTTGAGGTGCCCATAAAACGCGTTCAAGGGCGGATTGAAGCGGCTGGCGACGAGTGCGGTCATGTACAGCTGGTTGCGCACGTTCTCGCGCCCGCCCCAGATGCGCCGCTTGCCTTTGTGCTTGCCAGAATCGTCATTCAGCAAGCTAGGGTGGGCAAGTTTCATCTGCCCACCATATTCAATCTGATCGGTGGGCAACACTACGCTTTTGCCCACCCTACGCTCTACCTAGGCCCCGCCATCCTGCTGCAAGCCTACCGCTGGCTGGTGGACAGCCGCGACGAAGCCACCGGCGAGCGCCTCGACCAGCTCGAAGACCCCTTCAAGCTCTACCGTTGCCACACCATCATGAACTGCACCAAGACCTGCCCCAAGGGCCTCAACCCGGCCAAGGCGATTGCCGAAACCAAGAAGATGCTGGTGGAGCGCGTGGTCTAGAACAACTCTGATTCAAGCAAGCGTAGGGCGGATCAAGACCCGCCAAATCCAGCGCCTGCGCAATAAATCGGCGGGTCTCGACCCGCCCTACGTGTCTGAGCGATACCGTCAGCAAAATCAAAAAAGCGATCAACCCGAATCTCAAGATTGAGGGTGTGCTGCGGACGATGTTTGACCCGCGCAACAACCTCGCCAACGAAGTCAGCCAGCAACTGGCGCAGCACTATGGCGAGCAGCTCTACCGCACTGCGATCCCACGCAATGTGCGGCTGGCCGAGGCACCCAGCCACGGCCTACCAGTGATGGCCTATGACCCCTCCTCGAGCGGAGCCAAGGCCTATCTGGCGCTGGCGGGGGAAGTGCTGCGGCGGCAAGAAACCGCGTAATCAGGACAGCTTTCGTAAAACCACGCGATGGATTGCCGCTGCGAGAGCGGCCCAATCGGCGTGCACGTTAAACCCCCCAAAAGCCACCTTGGGGCGGCTGAAGCCGCCGTCAAGAACGCACGATGTGAGAATTAGTTCACATTTTTACGGCTCGGCTTGCCCCAAAGCTGAATATCCTATGAACACTCTGCCTGCGAAGGATGTAGCCCTGAACCACCCGATCGTCACGGTCGAGCTATTGCATCAGGCCCTAACGTCACAACAGCTGAGCGTGGAATACCAACCACAGGTATGCGCGGCGAGCGGCGAGCTCAAGGGTTATGAGGCCCTGCTGCGTTGGCACTCGCCCAGCCACGGCAACGTCCCGCCGGCAATTCTGATTGCCGCTACCGAGCGCATCGGCATGTCACAGGCCTTGGGCGAGTATGTGCTCGACCGCGCCCTCAGCGACCTGCCCGCGCTCGCCCGCACCTCGCAGCACGCGATCCACGTCGCGGTCAATGTCACGGGTCAGCAGCTCAACTCTGCCGGGTACGCCGAGGGCTTGCTGGTCGCGCTTGAGTACAGCGAAATCCAGCCGAATCAATTGCGCGTTGAGTTGACTGAAGCCGCCATTCTCGCCGGCAACGCCCACCTGATCCGCAACGTGCAGGTGCTGGCCGAGGCCGGTGTCGCGATCTGGCTCGACAACTACGGCAGCGGCACCATGGCCGTCCGCGCCCTGCGTGACCTACCGCTCGCCGGCATCAAGCTCGACCACACGCTAATCCGCGACCTGCACCGCAACGCACCCAACATGCGGTTGGTGCGCGGCACCATCGCGATGGCGCGCTGCTTGGATCTCAGTGTGCTGGCAGAGGGCGTTGAGTCCAGCGGCGAGTTGCAGGTCCTGCGGCAAATGGGCTGCGAGACCGTGCAGGGCTTCTTGTTTGGGCCAGCGACGACCTTGGACAGCGCTGTTGCCCGCTGGCGGCCGCAAAACCCGCTGCACTAGACGCAGCATCCTGATCTCGCAAAACAAAAAACCGCCTTTCGGCGGTTTTTTGTTGGGTAGCACACTCACCGCAGAGGACTTAGTGCCCGCCGCCGGAGAGTGATTTGATGCCCTGAATCATCGACACCATGACTTTCTGCGCATCACCATAAATCAGGTTGCAGTTGTCGCCGTAGAACAGCTCGTTCTCGACGCCCGAGTAGCCCTTACCCTGACCGCGCTTGATGACGTACACCTGCTTGGCTTGGTCAACATTCAAGATCGGCATGCCGTAAATCGGGCTGGACTTGTTGGTGCGGGCAGCGGGGTTCACGGTGTCATTCGCGCCGATGACGATGGCGGCGTCGGCTTCTTTGAACTCGGCGTTGATGTCTTCCATGTCGTAGATGATGTCGTACGGCACGCCGGCCTCGGCGAGCAGCACGTTCATGTGGCCGGGCATACGGCCAGCGACGGGGTGGATGGCGAACTTCACTTCGACACCTGCCTCTTGCAGCAGCTTCACGAACTCGTACAGCTTGTGCTGCGCCTGTGCCACGGCGAGGCCGTAACCGGGAGCGATGATGACCTTGCTGGAGTAGTTCATCTGGATGGCCGCGTCAGCGGCTTCGATCGGCTTCAGGCTGCCCTTGATCTCGCCTTGCTCCTCGCCGCCCACGGCGCCGAAGTTGGAGAAGATGACATTGCTCACCGAGCGGTTCATGGCCTTGGCCATCAACAGCGTCAGCAGCGTGCCCGCAGAGCCAACCACCATGCCAGCGACCATCAAGGCAGGGTTTTGCAGCACATAGCCTTCCATGCCGACGGCGAGGCCGGTGAAGGCGTTATAGAGGGAGATCACCACGGGCATGTCCGCGCCACCAATCGGCATGGTCATAAACACGCCGAACAACAGGGCTGCGAGGAAGAACGCGACGGTGACCTCGGTCGAGGCGTGACCACCGGCACCGAAGACAATATAAGCGCCGATGCCCAAGGTGAGCAGCATCAGACTGCCGTTGACGGCTTGTAGGCCGGTGTAGCGCCAAGTCTTGTTGATGCGGCCGTCCAACTTGGCCCAAGCGATCAGCGAGCCGGATAGCGAGATCGCACCAATCAAACCGCCGAACACGGTGACGCCATAGTGCAGGGCGTCGCCCTCGTGACCGCCGCCGGTGGCCGGGGCCAGCAAGACCATCGCAGCGATAGCGCCAGCGGAGCCGCCGCCCATGCCGTTATAGAGAGCGACCATCTGTGGCATGGAGGTCATTGCGACCTTCTTGCCACTCCACCAAGCCCAGCCGGTGCCGATCAGCAAAGCGGACAGCGCGATGACCGCATTCATGCCCAAGTGCGCTTGGGCAGATTCTTTGACGCCGAAGTAGTAGAGGAAGCTGGCCAGCACTGCGACCAACATGCCCCAGCCGGCGACGACGATGCCGGAGCGCGCCGTCACCGGCGAGGACATGCGCTTGAGGCCGTAGATAAACAAGAAAGCCGCGGCGATATTGGCGGCATCAATCAATAGTTGAACTTTCATGGCAGCGCGTCCTTACTTTTTCTCTACTGCGGGCTTTTTGTCGCTGGACTTGAACATCTCCAGCATGCGCTCCGTCACCACATAGCCGCCCGCCGCGTTACCGGCACCGAGCAGCACACCGAAGAAGCCGATGACTTGCTCGATCAAGGAGGTGGCATTCAACGTGGCGTAGATGGCACCGACGACGACAATCCCGTGCACAAAGTTGCTACCGGACATCAGCGGCGTATGCAGGATGGACGGTACGCGGCCAATGATTTCGTAGCCGGTGAAGGCCGCGAGCATGAAGATGTATAAGGCGACGAAGCCGGTGATGACGGTAGTCGGTTCCATAGGTGAATCTCCCTTGAGGTATGCGGTTTGAGAGGCGGCGCTCAGCGGTAGCGGCTGGAACTTGAGTCCCGACCACCGCAGCAGCGACTAGCCGGCTACAGCCTTGGCGGCGGCTTCGTTCTTGATCTCCCCAGCGTGGGTCAAGCAGGACTTAGCCAACACTTCATCGGTCCAATCGATCTGAATGGCTTTGTCCTTGACGAACAGTTCGATCAGATTGAATTGGTTCTTCGCGTAAAGCTCACTGGCATGCTCGCCCAACATGCTGGGCACATTGAGCGGGCCGCAAATCGTCACTTGGCCGATCTGCACGTCTTCGCCCGGCACGGTGTATTCGCAGTTACCACCGCCCTCTGCGGCGAGGTCGATGATCACGGCACCGGACTTCATGCCGTCCACCTGCGCCTTGCTGATCAGCTTCGGGCTGGGGCGGCCAGGGATGGCGGCGGTGGTGATGATGATGTCCGCCGCTTGGATGTGCTTGGTGACGACGGCGGCGATTTTGTCCTTCTCTTCCTGCGTCAGCTCACGCGCATAGCCGCCTTGGCCGCGCGCATCGACACCGGTGTCGACAAACTTCGCACCCAAGGATTCCGCCTGCTCTTTGGTCTCGGGGCGGACGTCGTAGGCCTCCACCATCGCGCCTAAGCGGCGGGCGGTAGCGACGGCTTGCAGGCCGGCAACACCTAGGCCCATCACCAAGGTTTTCGCGGGGCGAATCGAGCCCACAGCAGTGGTCATCATCGGCAGGATGCGGGCGATTTTCGACGCGCCCATCAGCGCGGCGTAGTAACCGGCCAGCGCGGCCTGTGAGCTGAGTGCGTCCATCGCCTGGGCGCGGGTGATGCGCGGCACCAACTCCATCGCAAAGCAGGTGATTTTTTTGTCGCGCAGCTTTTTTACCAACTCCAGTTCTTTATGGGCGTAGATGAAGCTCAGCAGGATGCTGCCTTCCTTCATGGCATCGACCAGCTCGACGCTCGGCGGCTGCACGCTGCAGACGATGTCTGCGTCGCTCACCATGCCTTGCGGATTGGCGATTGAGCTGACGTTTTTAAAGGCCGCGTCGGGCACTTTGACGGCCAAGCCTGCGCCGGTTTGGATGGAGAGCTCAATGCCGAGCTTTGCCAGTTTGTCCGCAACGGCTGGCACCAATGCCACGCGCTTTTCGTTGGGGCGGGTTTCTTTGAGTACCGCCATCTTCACAGGCATGGATGCTCCTTTAACTAGTTGGTTTGATGCACAGCAACATGACACTATGTGCAGCTTTAATTTTTTGCTTCGCGAAACTGAACGATTTTAACGGATGCCTCTCGCCATGACACGCCCTATCTATGTCCCGGGCTCTGTCCGGGCCAGGTTACTGCTGGCCATTGCCTTGTGTTCGCCACCCGTGTGGGCGGGTACGTCGCCACTGCCGACCACCGCCTTTCGTTTTGGCGAATGGACGCTGGTCGTGCCCGGCACGCATACGGTGGAGGACGGCGCTGCGGTGATCGTAGACCTCGACGCCCAGCAAAGCCATGAACTGCGTCTCTATTGGCAGGATGGCCGAGACCGCGCACTCGCGCTGCGCTTCAACGAGTTAGAGCGGGCTAAAGACCGCGCCGTGCTGAGAGCCTACGAGGACATCCAAGCCATAGAGGCCTGTGCGCATGGCGCGCAGGAGGACTTCCCAGCTGCGCGCAACGACCTACCCTTGCCAGATGAGATCATCGAACTGCCGGATGATTCCGAGTTCCGGATCACCGGCAGCCATCGCGTGCTGCGCCGCGTCGGGGATGAACTGGTCGCCGATCTGAGCAAGTTTCGCGTCAAGGTGGCGACGGACTCACCGCTGGTGCGGGCGGGCGACCCAAGCGGTGGCGACTTCTGCCGCTGGGAGATGGAGCAGCCCGAGGACTAAGCCGAGCCTGCGCGGCCGAGGATTTGCCGCTCTGCCAGCATTGCTAAAAGCGCACGACCTTGCTCGACGACCACCGTTGGCTCCGGGTGCTGAAGCTCGGCAGCGATTTGCAAAAGGACCTGCTCGCCGGTGCTTCCGGCTTGCTCGTCCAAGAGTGCGAGGAGGCGCGCCGTGATCGGATTAATGGCGAGGAAGCGCACAGTGTCCTCCGCATCGCGGTAAACGACGATGCAGGTCGGATTGGCCGGGGCCTCCGTGGGCTGGTAGTCGGGGGCGATGCGCTGCACATCAAACGCATAGACCAAGGGCCAAGCCAGCGGGCTCTTCACTAGGGGCGTCTGCAAAAGATCGTCAGCAGCGGTGAGCAAAGCAGGCACCCTGCCCTGCTCTAGCGAGAGCGCTAACTCCACCCACTCGTAATGGGCAAGTTCATGCGCGAACAGCGGCTCACCCAAAGCCTCCGCGGCCTCGCTGTACCAATCCAAAAACTCCTTGGCGAGTTGGTGGAACAAAGGGGTTTGCGCCGCATGCTGGTGGTAGAAGGCGCGCACCAAAGCTTGCCAGCGCGCTGCATCCGTGAGCTTGCGCAGCACTGGGAAGGCGCTGGCGATGGCGGACTCGACGGTATTAAAGAACAGTTCGCGATAAATCTTGAGCCGCCGGTCTTCGATGCCTGCGGGCGCGGGTGCTTGATCGGGATTGCGGATATGTGCCGCGAATTGCGCTTGCAGCGCTTGGAAGCTTGCCGTCGTCGTCATGCTGACTGCCTCGCATGCGTCGCTTGCAGCGCGTTGATCTTTTGGACTTCCAACATCAACTCCGGCAGGGGCGGGATGTTGAAGTCACGTTCCAACAAGGTGGGCACTGCGCCCAAGCGCTGGTACACCGTCGCCAGCAGTTGCCAGACTTCTTCTTTGACATCGCTGCCGTGGGTATCCACGCGTAGGTCTTCAGCCTCCTCAAAATGCCCAGCGACGTGCAGGTAACGGGTGCGCTCCAGCGGCAACGCATTGAGGAAATCCAACGGCTGATACCCGTGGTTGATGCTGTTGACGACGATGTTATTGACGTCGAGCAGCAGGTCGCAGTCGGCTTCCTCAATCACCGCACGGATGAACTGATGCTCGGCCAGATCGGTCGCCAAGGGCGTGTAATAGCTGGCGTTTTCAAGCGCGATGCGGCGCTCCAAAATCTCTTGCACGCGGCGAACACGCGCTGCCACGTAATGCACGGCTTCCTCGGTGAATGGAATGGGCATGAGGTCATACAGATGCCCTTGGGTGTCACTACAGAAGGTGAGGTGCTCGGTGTAGTCGGCGATGCCGTGGCTGTCTAAAAAGGTTTTGAGGTCGCGTACAAAAACCTCATCCAAGGGCGCGGGGCTGCCGATGGAAAGCGACAACCCATGGCATACGAACGGAAAACGTTCGGTAAAACTACGGAAGGTCTTCGCATAGCTGCCGCCTATGTGCATCCAGTTCTCGGGGGCAATTTCGAGAAAACCAATGCCATCGCCCGGGCTCGCGGCGAGCGGCTGTAGCTCGGCTGTCAGCGACCGCCGCAGACCTAATCCGGCACCGCGCACATGGGGGGTAATACTCATGAGGAGAGAAGCTCAGCCATAAAAAAGCGGGCGCGGAAGACTCCGCACCCGCTCTGTTGAGAGGAGGCCGCCGCCATAACGGCCACGCGCCTCCTCACCTTGCTCGCTGCTAACGCGGCGAGGTGGCGCGAAGGCTTACTTCTTGGTGCCGCACTTGCCTTCGCCGCACTTGGCTTCAGCTTTCTTTTCGCCACACTTGGCTTCGGCCTTCTTCTCGCCGCACTTGTGCTCAGCCTTCTTTTCGCCGCACTTGGCTTCGGCTTTCTTCTCGCCGCACTTGCCTTCGCCGCACTTGCCTTCACCGCACTTGGCTTCGCCGGCCTTCTCGCCTGCAAAGGCCACCATGTAGCCACTGCTCATGTCGCTGGCGGCAAACAAAGAGGTAGAAGCAACTGCGCCGGTCAGGGCGAAAGCGGAAGCGACAGCAAGGCTGATGGATTTACGGTTCTGCATGGGATCAACTCCTCGAAATAAGCCCGTCTTGCGGGCGGATGGGAAACGTGAGGCTTTATGCCTCCACTTTGCACTCTACGCAATGCTGCTGGGGTTCAGATGCAGGTAAAGCTTTGGACGATGAGCTTGCCCTCGCACAAACCTGTGCGCACTAGACAAGCCCCAGAGCGCCAAGTTTCAACAGGGACTAAATTGGGCGCTTAGTCGCTCATGGAACTTAGCTCCGAAGACTGTAGCCCGCAGAACGCAGGTAAATCATCCCCTAACCGCCAAGGTTTATGTCCCAGACACCAAATGGCCTCCCCGCAGACCCTGCCGAACAGGTCTTGGAGCAACTGATTTTTGCGTGCCAAATCCAAGCCCGGCTGACGGACCGCTTCAGCCTCTGCGCAAACACCGAGGAGAGCGCGCCGGAGGCAAGTTTTGCGTGGTTTCATCTCGTAGAGCACGGCGAATGCTTGATCCGCTCCGCCGCGCTCGGGCCTGACCTACTGCTGCAAACGGGCGATTTGGTGGTGTTTCCTCAGGGCACTGCGCACCGACTACTGAGCGTCCCGGCGCAGCCGCCGAGTGCTGAGTGCGCTTTGCTCTGCGGCGAGTTCCATTTCTCGGGCCGGCAAAGCGAATTACTCCGCGCCGCACTGCCAGAGCGCCTACACATCCCAGCCCATGGCGGCGGCTTGGGCAGCATCGCCGCGCTCATCCGCACCGAACTAGAAACCCCAAACATTGGCAGCCGCTCGCTGGTCAACAAGCTCTGCGACTTGCTGTTTGTGATCGCCGTGCGCCACCACCTACTACACAGCAGCCGCCTCGCCGGTTTGCTCGCCGCGCTCACCGACCCACGCCTCGCACCGGCGCTCGCGCAACTCCACCAGCACCCCGGCCATGCTTGGACGGTCGAAGCGCTGGCCGCTATGGCGCATCTATCGCGCGCAGGGTTTGCCCAGCGATTTACCGATTTGCTCGGCATGCCGCCGATGCGCTACCTCACCGAGTGCCGCATGCACTTGGCTGAGCAAAAGCTGCGCGACCGCAGCCTCTCGATCGCCCAGCTCGCTGGCGGCCTAGGCTATGAAACCGAAGCCGCCTTCCGCCGCGCCTATAAGCGCGTGCACGGGCACTCCCCCGGTGCCGCCCGCAAAGGCCGCGCCGCGAAATAAGCAGCAGATCCACAATCCCCCTAATCCGCGCCCGCCGCTAGAATGTGCGCCGCTTTGCGCGCTGGGCCTTTAGCTCAATTGGTTAGAGCAGGGGACTCATAATCCCTTGGTTGTCGGTTCAAGTCCGACAGGGCCCACCAGTTTTTTGAGCGGCATCTAGTCTGCTCGCTCCGCGCCCATCTCCACCATTCTGCTGTGCATGCTGCAAACAGCTGCCCGCGCTTTTACTGATTCGACGATGACATTTGCGGCAATCGATTTCGGCACCTCCAATTCGGCGGTTTGGGTAGGCGGCAACAGGTCCGGTTTGGTGGCGCTGGAAGACGGCAAGGTCACCATGCCGACGGCGGTGTTCTTTAATGCCGAGGAGCGCAGCGTCTGCTTTGGCCGCCAAGCACTGCGCGAATACCAAGCCGCCTACCCGGGCCGCCTACTGCGCTCGCTCAAGAGCTTGCTGGGCAGCGACTTGATGCAAGAAGGCACGCTGATTAACGGCAAGGTCATTGCCTATCGCGACATCCTTGCGCAGTTCTTGAGTGCGCTGAAGCATAGGGCAGAGTCCGAGAGCGGCGTTGCGCTGACGCAACTCATGCTCGGCCGGCCAGTGTTTTTCATCGACGACGACCCCGCGCGCGACACCCAAGCGCAAGGCTGCTTGGCGGAGATTGCACAGAGCGTCGGCTTTACCGACGTGCAGTTTCAGCTAGAGCCGATCGCCGCTGCCTTGGACTATGAAAGCAGCTTGCAGCAGGAGGCCTTGGTCTTGGTGGCCGACATCGGCGGCGGCACTTCGGACTTCAGCCTCATCCGCCTCGGGCCAGATTTGGCAGCCAAATCGGAGCGCAGTGCGGACATCCTCGCCAACGGCGGCGTGCACGTCGCCGGTACCGACTTTGACCAACTCTTGAGCCTCGCCAGCGTGATGCCGCTGTTGGGCTACGGCACCAATACCCGTGCGGGCCGCACCATGCCGGCGCAGATTTACTTCGAGCTCGCCACTTGGCACCGCATCCACGCGCTGTATGCGCCCAAGCCGATGGCGGCAGCGGCGGATTTGCGCAATTTATTTGCTGACCCAACACCGCACCAGCGCTTGATGCTGGTCTTGAAGGAGCGCGAGGGTCACCGCATCGCGGGCGTAGTCGAACAAGCCAAGCTGACCGTGGCCGAGGCCGATCAAGCGATGATGGACTTGGGCTTTATTGAGGCCGGCCTGAGTGCTTGCCTGACGGCCGAGCAGGCCGCACAGAGCTTGGCGGCCGCTTTGGGCCGGATTAGCGCGGCTGCACGTCAGACGGTTGCCGATGCTGGTGTCGCGCCAGAGGCCGTGCAAGCCGTTTACTTCACCGGCGGCTCCACTGGCTTGCCGGCGCTGCGTGCGGCGATTGCCGCGCACTTTCCTGCCGCACGCGTTGTGCGCGGCGAGGCGTTTGCCAGTGTCGCGACCGGCTTGGGCTTACACGCGCGGCGGGTGTTTGGGGCTTGATGTGTGCGGGCAAGGCATGCCTTGCCCCTAAGGCAATTGCGACAGGATGATCAGCGCTTGATGTGTGCGGGCAAGGCATGCCTTGCCCCTACGGCGATTGCGACAGGATGATCAGCGCCTAGTGGCCAGCTTTGACCTGTAGGGGCGAGGCATGCCTCGCCCCTACCGATTTACCGAAAGACCCACCACGTCATTTTTTTCGGATTGCACTAGCCGTCGCGGTCGCTGCGCATTTCCAGATTACGGTTCACACCCAGCGCCAGCAGCGTGGCAATCGCACCTGAGAGCAGATACAGCCCGACGTAGCCGACACCAAAGTTTTTGGCGATGTAGAGCGCCAGCAGGGGTGCAAAAGCCGCACCGAACAGCCAAGCGAGGTCGGAGGTGATCACCGCGCCGCTGTAGCGGAAGCGCGTCGGGAAGGTGCTGTTGATGGCCCCAGCCGCTTGGGCGTGTGTAAAGCCCAGAAGCACAAAGCCGCCCAAGACGAACAACAGCCCGCCCAAGGGGCTGCCGTGCAAGAACACCGGCAGCAATCCCGCCAAGCTGAACAGTGCGATCAGCCCAGCGCCAATCGCCAGCGTGGCGCGGCGGCCGATGCGATCAGCGACTTGGCCGGACAGCAGCATGCTGACCAAGCAGAGCACCGCGCCGAACATCTGCACGATGAGGCAATCGACCACGGATTGGTCCGAAAACAGCAGCACCCAAGACAAGGGGAAGACGGTCACCAAGTGGAACAGCGCAAAGCTCGCGAGCGGGGCGACTGCACCGAGCGCAATGCCGGCGCGCTGGGTGCGCAGCAACTCACCAAGCGGTGACGGGTTCAACTCACGGGTCTTGAGTAGGGCGGTGAACTCCGGCGTGACGACTAGGCGCAGGCGGGCAAACAAAGCGACGACGTTGATCGCAAACGCCACACAGAACGGATAGCGCCAGCCCCAACTGAGGAAGTCCTCCGGCGAGAGCGAGGCGACCAAATAGGTGAACAGGCCAGCAGCGATGAAGAAGCCGATGGGCCCACCGAGCTGAGGCAGCATCGCAAACCAACCCCGACGGTTAGCCGGTGCGTTGAGTGCGAGCAGCGACGGCAGGCCGTCCCAGCTACCGGCAATGCCTATGCCCTGCACCATGCGCAGCAAGGCGAGCAGGACGATAGAGGCCGTGCCGAGGCTGGCGTAGCTGGGCAAAAAGGCGATGCCGGCGGTGGCGGTGCCGAGGGCAAATAGCGCGAGCGTCAAGCGTGTGCCGCGGCCATAGCGTTGGTGCAGTACGCGGAATAGCAGCGAGCCAATCGGACGCGCGACAAAGGCCAGCGAGAAAATGCCGAAGGCGTAAAAGGTGCCGGTCAGCGGATCGACGAAGGGAAAAAACACCGCCGGGAACACCAAGACTGAGGCAATCCCGAACACGAAGAAGTCGAACATCTCTGAGAGTCGGCCAATCACGACGCCAATGGCGATCTCGCCCGGCGAGACCTGCTCGTTGCGCGGGCTGGAATCGGGGTGCTCAGGGAATAATGGGGCGTCGGTGCTCATCAAAGGTTCTCCAGCGCGGCAGGGGAGGCGCAGTACCACTAGCTTCAGTGCGACCTTCTCACGATGCCCCCTGCGCTGCCCATAGGACAAAACGTCCAATCGCGCCGCCGAGGGGCTGGGCCTAGAGTCCTCACACGGCCTAGAAGGAGCCTCGCTGCCATGCCCACCCGCCTCGCCCGTTTGTTGCTAACCCTGCCGCCTGCCTTGTTATTGGCGGGCTGTGAAATGGTGGTGATGTCGCCCTCCGGCGACGTCGCCATGCAGCAACGCAACCTCATCATCATCTCCACCGTGCTGATGCTGCTGATCGTGCTGCCGGTAATGGCGCTCACTGGCTGGTTCGCTTGGCGCTACCGTGCCAGCAATACCAAAGCGACCTATACGCCGGACTGGAACCACTCCACCGGCTTGGAACTGGTGATTTGGTCTGCACCTCTGCTGATCGTCATTGCCTTGGGCGCGGTGACTTGGATTGCCACCCACACGCTCGACCCCTTCCGCAAGCTCGACCGCATCGGCCCTAACCGCCCAGTGCCGGAGGATGTGCGGCCCTTGCGCGTGCAGGTGGTGGCACTCGATTGGAAGTGGCTATTCATCTACCCCGACTACGGGGTGGCTAGCGTCAATGAGATGGCCGCACCCGTCGATGTGCCGATCGAGTTCCAGATCACCTCCTCGACGGTGATGAATGCCTTCTATGTGCCTGCACTGGCGGGGATGATCTACGCGATGCCAGCCATGGAGACGCGCCTGCACGCGGTGATCAACCGTGCGGGTGACTACGAGGGTTTCTCCTCCAACTACAGCGGCGCGGGCTTCTCGCACATGCGCTTTGCCTTCAAGGCGCGCTCCGGTGCCGACTTTGACGCATGGCTCGCCGAGTTGCGCACAAGCTCGGAGGTTTTGAGCCGTGCCCGCTACCAAGAGCTGGAGCTGCCCAGCGCCAAGGAGCCAGTCCGCCACTTTAAGAGCACGGCGCAAGGCCTCTACAGCGCCATCCTCAACCTCTGCGTGGACCCCA
>CAZHTI010000033.1:13131-15194 GCA_964535755.1 uncultured Salinisphaerales bacterium
AAGAGCACGGCGCAAGGCCTCTACAGCGCCATCCTCAACCTCTGCGTGGACCCCAACAAAATGTGCATGCACGACATGATGAAGATCGACGCCGCTGGCGGCTTGGGCTTAGGCAGCGCGTTTAACGTCGCGCAACTGCGCTACGACCAACCGCGCGATGCGATTGCCCCCTCGCGCTACGTGCTCGCCATGTGTGCTGCCGAACCAGAGCGCTTTTTAAGCGCTGACGCCAATGCCGCGAGCTACGGCAACTACAGCCCGCTCCCCTAAGCACGCCCGCCTCAATCGAGAAGTGCCATGACCCCGACTGATACCGAACGCACCCCGCTGATGCAGGCCCTGTTTGGCCGCTTGAGCTGGGACGACATCCCCTACCACGACCCGATCCTGATCGCGACCTTCCTAGGTACCGTGTTCGCCGGCTTAGCGGTGCTGGTGCTCATCACCCGTGCGCGCGCTTGGGGCTGGTTGTGGCGTGATTGGTTTTGCAGCATCGACCACAAAAAGATCGGCATCATGTACATGGTGCTCGGGCTGATCATGCTGCTGCGGGGCTTTGCCGACGCCATCATGATGCGCATGCATCAGGCCATGGCCTTTGGCGATGCCGCTGGCTTTTTGCCGCCGCACCACTACGACCAAATCTTCACCGCCCACGGCGTGATCATGATTTTCTTCGTGGCCATGCCCTTCGTCACCGGCCTGATGAACTACATCGTGCCGCTGCAAATCGGCGCGCGCGACGTCGCCTTCCCCTTCCTCAATAACTTCAGCTTCTGGATGACCGCGGCCGGTGCCGCGCTGGTGATGGTGTCGCTATTCATCGGCGAATTCGCCACCACCGGCTGGCTCGCCTACCCGCCGCTTTCGGGCATTGATTACAGCCCTGGGGTGGGGGTGGATTACTACATCTGGGCGCTGCAAATAGCCGGTGTCGGGACGCTGCTGTCCGGCGTCAATCTGCTGGTGACCATCGTCAAGATGCGCGCGCCCGGCATGACGCTGATGAAGATGCCGGTGTTCACCTGGACCGCGCTCTGCACCAACGTGCTGATCGTCGCGGCCTTCCCGGTGCTGACTGCGGTGCTGGTGCTGCTGTCGCTAGACCGCTACGCCGACATGCACTTCTTCACCAACGACTTCGGCGGCAACGCCATGCTCTACGTCAACCTAATTTGGATCTGGGGCCACCCTGAGGTCTACATCCTGATCCTGCCCTTGTTCGGCGTGTTCTCCGAGGTTGTCGCCACCTTCAGCGGCAAGCGCTTGTTTGGCTATTCCTCCATGGTCTACGCCACCGTGGTCATCACCATCCTCAGCTACATCGTCTGGCTGCATCACTTCTTCACGATGGGCTCAGGCGCGAGCGTCAACGCCTTCTTCGGCATCACCACCATGATCATCTCCATCCCCACGGGGGCGAAGATGTTCAACTGGCTGTTCACCATGTATCGCGGCCGCATCCGCTTTGAGCTGCCGATGCTCTGGACCATGGGCTTCATGTTCACCTTCGTCGTTGGCGGCATGACCGGCGTGCTGCTGGCGGTGCCACCAGCGGATTTCGTGCTGCACAACTCGCTGTTCCTGATCGCCCACTTCCACAACGTCATCATCGGCGGCGTGCTGTTCGGCGTGTTTGCCGGCATCAATTACTGGTTCCCGAAGGTGGCTGGCTTCAAGCTCGATGACTTCTGGGGCCGGGTCAGCTTCTGGGGCTGGCAGATTGGCTTCTTGTTTGCCTTTATGCCGCTCTACATCTTGGGGCTGATGGGCGTGACGCGCCGCGTCTCGCACTTTGAGGACATGAGCCTACAGCCCTTCTTCATGGTCTCGGCATTCGGCGCCTTCTTGATCGGCTTGGGCATCCTCGCCTTCTTCATCCAACTCTGGGTCAGCTTCAAGCGCCGCGAGGCACTCAAAGACCCGAGCGGCGACCCCTGGGATGGCCGCACGCTGGAGTGGTCCACCGATTCCCCACCGCCGGACTACAACTTCGCCTTCACGCCCAAGGTGCGGGATCTCGACGCATGGCATGACATGAAGCGCCACGGCGCTGAGCGCCC
>CAZHTI010000033.1:15294-18643 GCA_964535755.1 uncultured Salinisphaerales bacterium
TTGGTCGGCACCCATGGCCTGCACGTGTTCTTCGGCATCGTCTGGCTCATCGTGCTGATGCTGCAAGTGCAACGCTTTGGTCTCACCGCCGTCAACCGCCGCCGCCTCGCCTGCCTGAGCCTGTTCTGGCACTTCCTCGACGTGGTCTGGATCGGCGTCTTCACCTTCGTCTACCTGCTGGGAGTCCTGTAATGGCAAGCAATCACACGGCGGATGAGCACATCGACCCGCGCAACGTCCACGGCCACGATGACCACGGCGGCCATGACGACCACACCCCGCACGGCAGCCTGAAGGACTACGTCATCGGCTTCGTGCTGTCGGTCATCCTCACCGCCGTGCCGTTCTGGTTGGTGATGGCCGACCCCTTGGGCAACAAGACCGCCACGGTGCTGCTGGTAGTGGCATTCGCCTTCGTGCAAATCTTGGTGCACATGGTGTACTTCCTGCACATGAACACCCGCTCCGAGGGCGGCTGGAACATGCTCGCACTGATCTTCACCGCCGTGCTGGTGGTCATCACCCTGTCCGGCTCGCTGTGGGTCATGTACCACATGAATACCAACATGATGCCGACCATGACCCACGACCCGCGTACCGCGCCCTAGGCTCCCAGCCATGCGTACGCGCCGACTGTGGCCACTAGCCGTTCTCGGCGCGCTGATGTTCGCAGTGTTCTGCGCGTTGGGCGCGTGGCAGCTGCAACGCTTGGGCTGGAAGCGCGCGCTGATCGCCCAAGTCGAGCAGCAACTCGCGGCTGAGCCGGTCGCCGCACCCGCGCCTGAGCAGGCGCAAATTTTGGGCAAGGCAGACGCCTACCGCCGCGTGCAGGTGCGCGGCGAGTTCGCCCACGGCCTAGAGGCCTGCACGCTGGCCGTGACCGAATACGGCAGCGGCTGCTGGGTGATGACCCCGCTGCGCACCGAGGCCGGCTGGTGGCTCTTGGTCAACCGGGGCTTTGTGCCCCTTAAGCAAAAGCCAGCATCGGCCCGCCCTCTGGGCCAAGTGCAAGGTGTGGTCACCGTCACCGGCCTGCTGCGCTTGAGCGAACCCAAGGGCGGCTTTCTGCGCAGCAATCAACCCAAGCAAGAGCGCTGGTATTCCCGCGATGTCGCCGCCATCGCAGCAGCCCGTGGCCTAGCGGCAGGCAAGGTCGCGCCCTATTTCATCGACGCCGAAACCCAATCACCGGGCGGCCCAAAGGCTGGCCTGACGGTGGTGCGCTTCAACAATAACCACCTCGCTTACGCGCTGACTTGGTTCGCCATGGCCTTGGGCGTGCTGGTGGCGGCAAGGCTGGTTTGGCGGCAACGGCCACGAGGCTTGGAGGCCACTAGCGCGGCGGGCTAGCATCGCGCCATGTCCCCCACCTCAGCCGCCCACGCCGTCACCGCGCGCCGCATCTCACTGCTGGATTCGCTCGGCGAAACCGCCGGCCAGCGCAATGCCTTATTGCTGATTCAGCTGCGCTGGCTCGCAGTGTTCGGGCAGGCCTTCACCATCGTCGTCAGTGGCCTGTGGTTTGACTTACAGCTGCCGATGGGGCCGATGTTTTTGGTCATCGGTGGGCTGGTGGTGCTCAACATGGTCACGCTGCTGCGGCCTAGGCCGAATGGCGAAGTACCGACCTCTGACCTCTTCATCGGCCTCTTGCTGGACATCTTGGCGCTCAGCGCCCTGCTCTATTTCAGCGGCGGGGCCAGCAACCCCTTTGTGTTCCTCTACCTGCTGCAAGGCACGCTCGCGGCCATCCTGCTGGAGCCACGCGCGACTTGGGCGCTGGTCGCGCTCACCAGCTGTGCGTTTGCGCTGCTGACTCAATTCAACGTGCCCTTGAGTCTCGCCAAGACCGACCCCGCGCGTTTGTTCCAGCTCCACGTTTGGGGGGCCTTGGTGTGCTTTGTGTTGACGATGGTCTTGCTGGTCGCCTTCTTTGGCCGCATCCACGCCAACCTGAAGAGCCGCGACGCACGCTTGGCAGCGATGCGCCAGCAAGCGGCGGAGGAGGAGCACATCGTCCGCATGGGCCTGCTGGCGAGTGGCGCTGCGCATGAGCTGGGCACGCCGCTCGCCACCCTCTCGGTCATCTTGGGCGACTGGCGGCACTTAACAGAGTTCCGCCAACAGCCCGAGCGCCTGCAAGAGTTGGAAGAGATGGACGCTGAGCTGAAGCGCTGCAAGCACATCGTCAGCGGCATCTTGCTCTCAGCAGGCGAGGCACGCGGCGAGGCTACGCGCTTCACCACGCCCGCGCAGTTCATCGATGACACCGTCGCCGCGTGGCGCGCCGCCGCGCACTGCACGGTGCTCGACTATCAACACACGGAGACCATCGACGACGACGCTTTCTACCGGCGCGCCATCGTTGCCGATACCGCACTGCGGCAGGTCTTGTTCAACGTGCTCGACAACGCTTATGAGGCCAGCCCGCAGGCGCTGAGCTTGGAGGCCCATTGCGACGGCGAGCTGCTTAGTCTTTCCGTGCGTGACCAGGGCCCAGGGTTTACGCCGCAGATGCTCGCGCAGTTCGGCAAGCCGTATCACTCCAGCAAAAATCGGCCCGGACGTGGGCTGGGCTTGTTCCTCGTCGTCAATGTCTTGCGCAAGCTGGGCGGCAATGTGCAGGCGCGTAATCTGGCGAGCGGCGGCGCGGAAGTCCGCCTGCAACTGAGCCTTTCCTCCTTGATCATCCCCAACGCCCCATGAGCACCCACTCGCTGCTGTTGGTAGAGGACGACGAAGCCTTCGCCCGTACGCTCAAACGCTCGTTAGAGCGGCGCGGCTACGCGGTGCAACACGCCAGCAATCTGGCCGAGTGCTTGGCGGTGCTCGAAGCGTTTAGCCCGACGCGCGCGGTGGTGGATCTCAAACTCGGGCAGGAGTCGGGCCTAGCGGTGGTGCGCGCACTACACGAGCGCCTGCCGGATTTGCTCATCGTCGTGCTCACCGGCTTCGCCAGCATTGCCACGGCCGTGGAGGCCATCAAGCTCGGCGCTTGCAACTACTTGGTGAAGCCGTCGAATACCGATGACATTGAGGCTGCGTTTGCGGGGGAGGCAAGCCTTGAGCACGCTGAACCCGTCGCCGCCAACCGCCCCACCTCCATCAAAACGCTGGAGATGGAGCGCATCCACGAGATGCTCGCTGAGACCGGCTTCAATATCTCCGAGACCGCGCGGCGGCTCGGGATGCACCGGCGGACTCTGGCGCGCAAGCTGGCTAAGCGCTGGGTGCCTTAGCGGCTCTGACCTCCGCGACCACCCCGCCCCTACGGGGCACCCCTCCAAGGGAGGGGAATCCACAGCCATTCCCCTCCTCTGGAGGGGTGGCAGGCGTAGCCTGACGGGGT
>CAZHTI010000033.1:18743-23556 GCA_964535755.1 uncultured Salinisphaerales bacterium
GGCACTTCGAGACGTCACAGGGCACAAAGCGCGCTAAAAACCGGTAGGGAAGGCCCCAGATGAAGCTCGAAGAGTTCGCACTCAAGAACCCCGCAGCGGTGGTTGCCGCGGCACTGCTTGCACTGTTACTTGGCTTCATCGCGCTCAAAGCGCTGCCGATCCAACTACTGCCAGACACCCGCCAGCCGCAGCTATTCATCAACGTCGGCTGGCGCGAAGCTGCGCCCAATGAGGTCGAAGAAGCCCTCGTCGAGCCGATAGAAAAGGCCATGAAGGGCCTGCCCGGTTTGGTGGAGATGCGCGCCAACGCGGGGCGCGGCGGTGGTGGCGTCAATCTGATTTTCTCGCTCGGCACTGACATGACCCGCGTCATGCTCGACGTGGTCAGCCGCCTCAATACCCTGCCGCCGCTGCCGCCCGATGCCGATGAGCCGCAGGTGTTTGGTGGCGACAACTGGCAGGGTCAGAACGCCGCCTCGATGCTGGTGCGGCCGCTACCCAGCAACCCCAATCGCGACCCCGCCGCCACCTACCAAAAGCTGATGGAGGAGGTCGTCGAACCGCGCCTTGCGGCGGTGCCCGGCGTCAGTCGTGTCAATCTGGAGGGCGGCCGCCCGCGTGAGGTGCGTATTAGCTTTGACCCGCAGCGCATCGCCGCGCTCGGTATCACGCCGGCACAAATCGCGGCGACCGTCGTCGGTGCCCGCGACGCTTCCGCTGGGTTCATGAGTGTGGGCCGCCGCGCGTTTACCGTGCGCTTCACGGGCAAAGAGGCGGTGGATGACTTAGGCGCGCTGATCGTCCACTGGAACGGCGACCGGCCTTTGTATCTGCGGGATATCGCAGACGTGGGTGCGGGCTTCCAAGACGCACGCGCATTCACCTATCGCAACGGCGTGCCCGGCTACTACATCACCGTCAATCGCACCTCAGACAGCAACACCGTCGAGCTGATTGAGGGGGTGAAGGCGGCCATCGCAGAACTTAACGCCGGCCCCTTGGCGAGCGAGCAACTGATCATGGACTTGAGCTGGGACGCCAGCATTTACGTCAAGCGCGCGATTGGCTTCGTGCTGGAGAGCTTGGTCGTCGGCATTGCCTTGGTGGTGCTGGGGCTTTGGTACTTCCTGCGTGGGGCTAAGGCCCTATTGGTACTGGCATTTACGATTCCGCTCTCGCTCGCCTTCGCGGTGATCACCCTGCATTTCTTGGGGCGCACCCTCAACGTCATCTCGCTCGCGGGTCTGGCGTTTTCCACCGGCATCGTCATCGACGCCGCGCTCATCGTGCAGGGTAATGTGCTGCGCTATGTGCAGGAGGGCCATAGCGCTATCGCCGCCACATTGAAAGGCACACGCGAGGTCATCCCCGCCTTGGTCGCTTCCATGCTGACCAGCATCGCCATCTTCCTGCCGGTGCTGTTTATGGAGGGCTTGGAGGGCCAGCTATTCAAGGACTTGGCGATCACCATGAGTGTCAGCCATGCCGCCAGCCTACTGGTGGCGATGACCGTCATCCCGGCTGCCAACCGCTGGGCGCTTGCGGGCGGTGTGGGCGAGGATCGCCACCAATCGTGGTGGCAGAACATGACCAGCGCCGCGATGGCGGTGACTGCCAAGCCCTTAGCGCGCGGCCTGCTGCTGGTGCTGATGGTGCCGGGTGCGCTGTATTTTTCATGGGCGATGGCACCCAAAGTGGACTACCTGCCGGTGGCCCCTACCGACAACGTTTGGGGCGGCTTCCGTATGCCGCCCGGCGGCAATTTGGAGACCTTCCAAAAGGAAGTGGCACCGCTGGTCATCGCCCGCCTACAGCCGTACTACGAAGGCAAAAAAGAACCGGCCATCAAGTACTACAACTTCTCCGGCTGGTCGGGCGGCAATCAGGGCTTGGTGGTGGCCTACGCCAAAGACCCCGAGAAAACACTCGACGTGGTCAAACTGCTGCAAGAGGAAATCCTCGCCGGTCTGCCGGACGTCCAAGCCTTTGCCAACCGTGGTTCCTTGTTGAATGTCGATGGCGATAACTCGCGCGAGATTCGTCTGTGGATACAAGGCCCGGAGCTAGAGGGCTTGATGGCCGCAGCGCGGGTGGCAATGGAGGAAATCCCCAAGGTCATCCCAAAAACCAATCCGAACCCCTACCCGCCGCTGGAGTTCTCGCAGCCGGAGATCCAACTCAAGCCCGATGAGTGGCGCATTACCCGTGCCGGGCTAGACCGTGGGCAAGTGGCGCAGAGCTTGCGCGCCTTTACCGGCGGGCTCTGGGCAGGGGAATATTTCGACGGCAACGAGCGGCTGCCGATCATCATCAAAGGCGCGCCTTGGACGACGCCCGAGCAACTCACACAACTGCCGCTTGCCACCGCCAACGGCGTGCAAACCGTGGGCGATCTGGCCAGCCTCAAGCTCACCGTCGGGCCATCGGAACTGGCGCGCGTCAACGGCAAGCGCACGGTGACGGTCGGCTTTGAGCCGCCGGAAACCATGAGCCTCGATGAGGCCATCACCCTGCTCAAGCAAAAGGTGGAGCCCAAGGTGCGGGCGGCGATGCCGGTCGGCGCGCAGCTCACCTATGCGGGCTCTGCCAACGAGTTAGAGGCTGCGCTGAAGACCATGGGCGGCAACTTTGCCTTTGCCCTGCTGATTTTGTTCGCGCTGATGGCAGCGCTGTTCCGCAGCATTTGGGACTCAGCACTCGTGATGCTGATCATCCCGGTGTCGATGGCCGGTGGCGTCGCTGCTCTGCGCCTATTGGGCGTGTTCGGCTTTCAGAGCCTCGATCTGCTCACCATGATCGGCTTCATCATCTTGCTCGGCTTGGTGGTCAATGCCGCCATTTTGTTGGTCGATCAGACCCGCGCTGCCGAGACGGAAGGCATGCCGCGTGAAGCCGCGCTGCGCTTTGCCCTGCTCACCCGCGCGCGGCCGATTGTGCTCTCCACCCTCACCGCCGTACTCGGCATGGCCCCGCTCATCTTCCTGCCCGGCGTGGGCTCTGCGGTGTATCGCGGCCTAGCGGCGGTAGTCGCAGGCGGCATGGTGTTTGGCACCCTGGCCGCTTGGTTTTTGCTGCCCGCCTTGCTGCGCATGCAACTGCCCTTTACCCAGACCGCCAAAGCACAAACACCCGACGCGCCCGCGCCGCAATCCCTGTCCGCCTGAGCGGCAGCGCCCACTCATTGCTCACCAACGCAGCCCATGCCCAATCCCATGCTCAAGCCCACGCTGCCTAAGGTAGCGCGCAGCCTCATCGCCGCCAGCCTGTTCGCCGTCACCGCCGTAGCCCATGCTCAGGGCGGCCCGCCGCCGTCCTCGGTGCAGGTCGCTAACGCCACTTTGCGGCCGATTGCCCCGAGCATCAGCGTCACCGGCGTCGTGCAATCGCGCGGTGGGGCTGATTTGGCCGCGCCCCTCTCTGGCCGCCTGCTGTGGGTGGCGGAGCCGGGCCAGCGCGTGCGCCAGGGCGAGGTCATCGCCCGTTTTGACGTCGCCGAACTCCGCCTGCTGCGGCAGGAGCAGGCCGCGAGAGTCAACCGTGGCACGGTGGCCGTGCGGGCCGCACAGCGCGAGGTCGAGCGCATGCAGGCGGCTGGCAATGCGGTGGCGAAGATTCAAGTCGCCCAGAGCGAGGACGCCCGCGACTTGGCCGGCGGTGATCTCGCCGTCGCCCGTGCGACCTTGGCGCAGACCGATGAGCGCATCGCCAAGGCCGTGCTGCGCGCCAGTGGCGATGGCGTGGTGTCGGAGCGCCTCAAGCGCGCCGGCGAGGAAACCAATCGCGGCGATCTCATCGTCCGCCTCGCCAGCCCGCAAAACTTGGAGCTGCGCTTGTTCCTGCCGCTCAAATATTTATCGGCGATGAGCGTCGGCAGCAGCGTGCAGGTGCAGGTGGCTAGCAAGCTCTGGCCTGCGCCGGTGCGGGCGATTGTGCCGGTGGGCGACGCCCGCACCCAGTCCTTTGATGCCTTTGTCGATGTCGGCCAGTTGGGTGTGCCGGTGACCGCTGGCGACACCCTCAAGGTCGACATCCCGCTCGCCGCCCAGCGCAATGCCTTGGTGGTGCCGCGCGATGCGGTGGTGATTCGCGCCGAGGGGGCCTATGTGTTCCGCCTGAAATCGGGGGATAAAGGTGCCTTGAGTGCCGAGCGCGTGCCGGTGCGCATCGGCATCGCCTCGGGTGCGGATTTAGCTGTTGAGGGTGCGCTCGCCCCCGATGATCGCGTCGTCGTGCGCGGGGCGGAGACGCTCAAAGATGGGGCAGCGGTGAAGATTGTCGATTTGAGCGTGGCTGCGGCTAGCCGCAAAGCGCAGAGCTAACGGAGTGAGCGGTGATCTGGCGCAGTGGGCAGCGCCAGAGCGGTGCACAAGGCTAGACTTGCGCGCATGTCCGACCGCAGCTTCCCCACTCCGCCACCGCAGCCCTCCCCGGCGCGTATTCCCCTGCTCGTTTTGAGCATGTTATTGCTGCTGGTGGCCACCGGCCTCGGCTACGGCTGGTGGAAGCTGCGCGACACCGAAACCGTCGTCGCCAGCGACAGCAGCCTGCTGCTGAGCACCCGCGCCGAATTGGCTGCGCTTAGCCGTAGCAATCAGCAGCTCGCCGCACGGCTCGCAGCGGCAGAGAAAGCGCAAGGCGGCCTAGGCCAGAAGCTCGGCGCCGCCGACCAAGCCCTGCAAGGCCACGGCGCGCAGATCAGCAGCTTGGAGCAAACCCTGCTCGCCGCCGAGCAACGCTACACGCTGGCCGGGGTTGAGGCCCTGCTCAAGCTCGCGGCGGATCGCATCACCCTAGAGCGCGACCGCAGCACCGC
>CAZHTI010000033.1:23656-26452 GCA_964535755.1 uncultured Salinisphaerales bacterium
GCCACAAGCCGCTACCGAGCTGCCGGTGCCGTTCAAAGCCCTGACGGCGCTGCGCGCGCTGCCGTTCTTGGCGACCACCCCTCTGCCCGCCAAACCTGCCACGCCATGATCAGCCGGTATTTGTTGTTGATCTTGGCGCTGATCGTCGGCGGCATTGCCGCCTTCCAACTGCGCGCAGACACCGGTTACGTGTTGCTGACGTTTCGCGGCTATCGAGTAGAGACCTCGCTGCTCGGCTTGATCGCCTTCGTCTCCGCCGCCTATCTGCTGCTGTATTACGGGCTCTCGTTGCTGCTGGCCGGATTGCGGCTGCCGTCGACCTTCCGGCGTAATTTTGAGCGGCGGAAAACCGAAGCGGCACGGCTCTCGTTTGAGCTCGGCATCAGCCGCCTGTTTGAAGGCCGCTGGCGGCGCGCGGAGATCGAGCTAGTCCGCCGTGCCGCAGACCACCACGGCGGGCATCTGAACTACCTAGCTGCCGCCCGCGCCGCCCAGCGCATCGGCGCACCCGACCGCCGCGACCACTACCTAGCACTCGTCGCTGAGCGAGCGCCCCGGCAGAAGCTGGTGTTGCTGCTGACCCAAGCCGAGCTGCAACGCGAGCGCGGCGAATGGGCTGCCGTGCGCGACTCGGCCCTCGCCATGCGCGCACTCGAGCCGACGCACCTCTACGCGCTGGAACTGGTCGCCGAGAGCCTCGCAGCGCTGGGCGATCACGCTGGCTTACGCACGCTGCTGGCCGAGCCGCTGGCGGTCAAGGCGCTGACCAAAGCTCGTTGGCAGGCGCTGATGCTGTCCAGCAGCTTGGCGCTGATGCAGCAAGAAGTGGAGCGCGCCGATCTCGCGGGCTTAAAGCGCATCTGGACGGACACCCCTGAGCGCATCCAAGCAAGCCCAGACGCCGCGCGCTGCTACGCGCAGGCACTCGCACGCCTCAATGCCGACCACGACGCGCGCAGCTTTATTGAGGCCCACGTCGCGCAGAAGTTTGACGAGCCACTGGTGCGCCAGTACGGCGCGCTGCATGCCGACGACTCCGTCGCCCAATTGGCGGTGTTGGAGCGCTGGCTGCAACTGCATGGCGAGAAACCCGCCCTGCTCGCCACGGCGGGTGCCGTCTGCGCCAAAAACCGCCTGTGGGGACGTGCCGCCAGCTACTTGGAGGCAGTGGTGCAGGTTGCCCCCAGCCCAGCCGCACACTTGGCCTTAGCGCAGCTCGCCGAGCACACCCAGCAGCCAGAAGTGGCCGCACAGCACTACAAACGCGGTCTCAAACTGCTGGACGGCAGCTGAACCGCTCGTCAGATTGGGCTATAGTTGCTGAATAAATCAGCGCACCTACGCCGCTTGCCGCAAGCAAGCGCGTGGCGGACTAGGGAAGTCAGCGCGCGATCCACTCCAGCTTGAGCCTTCACTATGCAAAACCCTAATCGCGCGCTGCTGAAGCGCATGTTCCTTGCGGCCGGTGTCGCCCTGCTCGCCACCACCACCGCCGGTTGCGGCGCTGGGCGGCTGGTGCAGGCGGTAGGGCAAGTTAATACCACCGAGGATGATCTCCAGCGCATCGGCCGCGAGGAGCACCAAAAGCTGGTGAAGGCCAAGTTGGTCTATGACGACCCCAAGCTCACCGCCTACCTCAATCGCGTCGGCCAAAGGGTGGCGGCTGCGGCGCAATCGAGCGCGGGCGGGGCTGACAAGAGCCTGTTCTTCCGCTTCTTCGTACTCGATACCCCCGAGTTCAACGCCTTTGCCGCGCCCGGTGGCTACATCTACATCACCCGTGGATTTATTGCCTTGCTGAACACTGAGGACGAGCTTGCCGCCGTGCTCGGTCATGAAGTCGCCCACGTCACCGCAGGGCATACGCTCAAGCAAGTCAATGCCGAAGGCCGCGCCGGCATGCTCGGGGCGCTCGGCACCATGGGCCTCTCCGTCGTCGGCGTGCTCACCTTCAACCCCTTTCTGATTGCCGCCGCCAATGCCGGCGACACTGCCAACTCCATCGCTACCGCCATCGTCGGCCAGAGCCACTCGCGCGACTATGAGTTTGAAGCCGACCGTTTGAGCAAAACCTACGCCGGCCTCGCTGGGTACTCGCTCTCAGCACCCACCCGCATCATCTCGGTGCTGCAAAACATCGCCGAGTCCGACGCCGCAGAAGCCAAGCGCAAGGGTTATCAACCCTCGCCGGTCTGGGGCGTGTTTGCTTCACACCCGACCAACGAGCTGCGCCTTAAAGCGATACGCGCCGCGCCCGCGCCTGCTGGTGCCAAGCCGCGCGCTGCCGAGGGCGACCTGCTGCAAGCCATCGATGGCCTCGCCTTTGGCATTGCCGACCGCATCGGCGTGCAGCGCGGGAATACTTTCTACAGCGCCAGTCACCAACTGGTCGTGGGCCTGCCGCAGAGCTGGGAGTCAGAAGCCACGGGCGACGCCGACGATGTGATTTTCTTGGACGCGGATAGCTCCGCCTATATGTTCTTGGGCGTGCAAGACCTGCCTAAACGCCAGACGGCTGAGGAGTTCGCCAAGAGCTATCTGGTCGATTCCGTGTTCGCCGGCAAGGTTCAGCGCGTCGGCCAGTTCAGCGGCTGGCGCGGCACCATCACGCCCAAGCGCCGTGGCCGTGGCCCGGCATCGCTAGAGGTGATGACTTGGATCGTCGGAGATAAGGGCTATGCCTTTGTCGGGGGCCGTCAGGACAGCTCCAAGCTCAGCGTCTCGGCATGGCTCAAGATGTTCGAAACCAGCGTGAAGTCGCTCAGGCCGCTCAAGCCCGAGGAATCGGCGCTGGCC
>CAZHTI010000034.1:0-1643 GCA_964535755.1 uncultured Salinisphaerales bacterium
GCGCCTGCCACCCCTCCTAAAAAGCACCACCCCGTCAGGCTTCGCCTGCCACCCCTCCGAGGGAGGGGAATGTGCGGTATTCCCCTCCGGTGGAGGGGTGCCCCGCAGGGGGCGGGGTGGTCGCGCAGGCTCCAGCCCCAGCCCCAGCCCAAGCCCAAGCCCAATCATGACCCCGCACCACCCACTCCGCTTGCCGGTCAGCGGCTTCGACGGCCAGCCGCTGGCGCGCATGGCCGTGGACTTATTCATCCCCAAGCACTGGGCCGCCCAGCCTTTGCTGCTGGTCTGCCTCGCAGGCGGCGGGATGAACCGCCACTACTTCAACTTAGAAGCCGCTGGCGACGCTGCGAGCTACAGCTTTGCCGCCGCGATGTGTGCAGCGGGTTATGCCGTGGCACTGGTCGATCACCCCGGCATTGGTGATAGCGAAGGCCCCATCGATGGCTACGAATTAACCGCAGCGGTGGTCGCCCAGCGCCACGCCGAGGTCTGCCAGCAACTACTGGTGGGCTTGCAACAGGGCAGCCTCATCGACGCCGTAACCGCCATCCCCAAGCTGCGCAGCGTTGGCGTCGGCCATTCGATGGGCGGGCTGCTCACCACCTATCAGCAAGCCCTGCACGCCAACCATGTGGGATTAGTGCTGCTGGGGTTCTCTACCCAAGGGCTGCCGGCGTACTTGAGCCCCGCCGTGCAAGCGCGGCTAGCTACCGACCGCGCGGCAGTGATGGCCGAGCACGTCGCCCACGCGCGGCGCATGTTCGGGGCTGACCCTTACCCGCGCATCCAGCCCAGCCGCGACGGCAAAGTGCTCTACGCAGGTGCGAATGCCGAGCTGCCCGGCCTGCTGGCGCTCAAGCCCTGCTTGGCACCGCTACTGCCGGTGCCCGCCTACCACGCCATGCTGCCGGGCAATGTCGCCGAGCAAGCCGCACACGTCCGCGTTCCGGTTTTTTTTGGCGTCGGCGAGAACGACATGACCGGCCCGGCTGAGCGCGTCGGCGAGGCCTTCTTGCTCGCAGCCACACAGCACTTGGAGGTGCTGCCTGAAACCGGCCATAACCACTTTGTCTTCGCCACGCGTCATCGCTTGTTCGCGGCGATCAGCCAGTGGCTGGCCCGCGCGCTCTGAACCATTTGGACTAGGCCAGCGCGCGCGCCGCTGACGCACAATCGCCACCGATCTAGTACACGCGGTGAGGACACACAAATGGCAGTAGCACTCAAGGCCGGCGGCAAGTGGAAGAGCACGGTCTGCGACACCCAAGTAATGGTGGTGAAGGCCCCCGCAGGCGAGCACGCGCTCTGCTGCGGCGGTGCCGAGATGGGCCCAGCGACGGCCGTCGTCAGTGGCAGCCCGAGTGCCGATGCCAGCGGCGGCACGTTGATCGGCAAGCGCTACGTCAACGCCGATGAATCGCTAGAACTGCTCTGCACCAAGGGCGGCGTCGGTAGCCTCGCCTGCAACGGCGTGGCGCTGGAAGTCAAACAAGCCAAGCAGCTGCCGTCTTCGGATTAGTTGCTGCCGTGGGATGTGGGAGGTTGGACGTAGGACTAGCCTGTGCAGGCTTGGTAGGCACCCTCTCTCACCCCCCTGCACGCTAGTCCCCTCTCCCCTCGCGGGAGAGGGTTAGGGAGAGGGG
>CAZHTI010000034.1:1743-7114 GCA_964535755.1 uncultured Salinisphaerales bacterium
ACCCCCCTGCACGCTAGTCCCCTCTCCCCTCGCGGGAGAGGGTTAGGGAGAGGGGCTAGCGGGAGGAAACAAACCATGTCAATACCTGCCCGCGTGTTTGCCCAACAGCTCCGTACCCGAATGACCGATGCCGAGCAGCACCTATGGCAGCAACTGCGCGCCAAGCGCTTTGTCGGCTACAAGTTTCGGCGGCAAGTCCCAATAGGCCCGTACATCGTAGATTTTGTCTGCTTTTCGCAGCGCATCGTGGTGGAGCTAGACGGTAGCCAGCATGTGGATTCGAGTGCGGATCTGATCCGCACGGAGTGGCTAAACCAACAAGGGTTTCGCGTACTGCGTTTCTGGAACGACCAAGTATTTATTGAAGAGGAGGGCGTATTGATGGCGATATGGTTGGCCTTGACTGCGCCGCCCCCTCTCCCCCAGCCCCTCTCCCGCGAGGGGAGAGGGGAGTAAGCCCCGCGTCCCGCGTCCCGCGTCCCGCGTCTCACGTCCCACGTCCCACGTCCCCAAATGAACCTCTCCACCCTCTTGGACATGGCCGCCGAGGCCTTTGGCGAGCGCTGTGCTCTAGTCTCTGACGGCGCGCAGTACAGCTATGCCGAGTTGCAGCGCGCGGCCCTGAATGCCGCCGCCGATATTCGCCGCGCGGCACCTGCCTACGTCGCCCTGCTCGATACCACCAGCCCTGCGGGCGTCATTGCGCTGTATGCCGCCGCCTACGCGGGTGTGCCGTATGTGCCGCTCAATTACCGGCTCACCGCCCCCGAATTAAATGCGCTGCTTGCCCGCGTCAGCCCCGCCTATCTGGTCACGACACCGCAATACGCGCAGCTGCTGGACGCCCATGCCGGCCTCGTCGTGCGTGAGCGCGAAGTCTTCCTCAGCCTGCCAGACAGCGATGAACCCGCGAGCCCGCAGGAAGACCCGCAGACCATCGCCGTGCAGCTGTTCACCAGTGGCACCACCGGCACGCCCAAGGCTGCCGTGCTGCGCCACGAGAACCTCAGCAGCTACATCTTGGGCACGGTGGAGTTCGCCAGCGCCGAGGAAGACGACGCCCTCTTGGTGACCGTGCCCCCGTACCACATCGCCGGGATTTCGGCGGTGCTCTCCAGCACCTACGCGCTGCGCAAGATGGTGCAACTGGATGGCTTTGAGGCCCAAGCTTGGCTCGCCGCAGCCGAGGCGCATGGCATCAGCAATGCCTTCTTGGTGCCGACCATGCTGGCGCGGCTGTTGGAGCTGATCGGCAAGGACGCCCCCGGCAGCCGCCTGCCCAAGCTGCGCGCCTTGGCCTATGGCGGCGGCAAGATGCCGCTGCCGGTGATTGAGCAGGCCATGCGCCTGCTGCCGCATGTCGATTTCACCAATGCCTACGGGCTGACGGAGACCTCCTCCACCATCGCTGTGCTGACCCCGGCCGACCACCGGGCGGCGGCTGCGAGCAACGACCCTCTCATCCGCCGCCGCCTGAGCTCGGTCGGGCAACCGGGTGCGGTCGAGATTGAAATCCGCGATGACGCAGGCCGCGTGCTGGGGCCAGAGGAAGCCGGGCTAGTGTTCGTGCGTGGGCCCCAAGTCAGCGGCGAGTACTTGAGCCTGGGCAGCCAGCTCGACGCTCAAGGTTGGTTCCCGACCAAAGACCGTGGTTATCTCGATGCCGACGGCTATCTCTACCTCGATGGCCGTGCCGATGACGTCATCGTCCGTGGCGGCGAGAACATCTCGCCCGGCGAGATTGAGGCCGTACTGCTCGCCCACCCAGCGGTGCAGGACGCTGCCGTCGTCGCTTGCCCCGATGTCGAATGGGGCGAGGGCGTGGCCGCTGCCGTGGTGCTCAAAGCCGGCAGCAGCGCCAGCGCCGAGGACTTGCAAGCCTGTGTGAAGGCAGCGCTGCGCTCATCGCGCGTGCCGCAAAAGATCGTCTTCAAAACCGAGCTGCCCTACAACGAGCTGGGCAAGATTTTGCGGCGCGTTCTGCGGGCAGAAATGGCGGTTTAGGGGCGTGACGGGTTTCTGCCTGAACGGCGAATTAACCCGCTGTTTTTGCAGGTTTTGTGCCACGACCGCCGAGGCGGTTTGAGGCTACCGCAGGCGCTTTTGCTAATCGCTCGCACCTGACAAGCAATCCATATTTGCCGCTCAGAACCGCTCTGGGCGCAACGTGGCCGTCACCCTCACCCTCGACAACGAACCCTTAACCGTATCGCGCGCGCCGCGGTACGAAGTAGTGGATTTGTTCCGTGGCTTCGCCGCCCTCGGCGTGTTTTTGCTGCACGCCCGCCCGTTTACCGGCGAAGCATGGTTGCCGCAGGCCTACCTCGCGCTGGACTTCTTCTTCCTCATCAGCGGCTTTGTCATCGCCAACGGCTTTGACCGTCGCATCGCAGCCGGTATGCCGCTGCGCGAGTTCTTCTTGCTGCGCTTGGTGCGCTTCTACCCCGCCTACTTTCTGGCCTTGGTGGTCGCCACGCCGCTGATGATTTTGTTCAGCCTGAAGCGGGGCATCGAGTTCATCCCGCAGGATTGGCTCATCGCCGTGGGCATGGAGCTACTCATGCTGCCGTCGGTAGTTGACCCCATGGGCACCGCCAAGCTCTACCCCATCAACGGGATTTGCTGGTCTTTGTTCTTTGAGTTCTTCGTCAACCTCATTTACTTCTGCATCTTTCCTTGGCTCAGCAAGCGCGGCATGCAGGTCTTGCTGGCGGCCAGCGCGGTGCTCTGGCTACTGACCCGCGATGCCGCCAGCACGATCGATGTCGGTTATCACTGGACGACCGCCGCCTACGCCTTGCCACGATTGCTGCTGCCGTTCTTCCTCGGCATCTATCTGCGCCGCTACTGCCTCCGGCGCTGGCAACTCCCGACCTTGACCTGGCCGGTGGCGCTGGGCTGTGTCGCCGCCATTGCGCTGTGCTTCAGCCACGGGCTAATCACCGCTGGCAAAGCCAGCTTTTTGGGCGATGTCATCGCCGTTTGGCTGGTGATGCCACTGGTGCTGCTGATTGCCGCGCAGTCCTCAGAGTCCAAATCATTGCGCAGCACCAGCCGCTACGCGGGCCGCATCTCCTACCCACTCTATGTGCTGCAAGACGCTCTGTTCTTGCTGTTCGCTGCTGGCTTCTCACTGCTGTTCAAAACCAGCGCCAGTGCCTTCGCACCTTGGGTCATCGTCCCACTATTGGCGATAAGCGTTGCCTTAGCCCTACTGACCGACCGCTACCTAGAGCCTTGGGGCAGCAAGCATATGAAGCGTTGGTTTGGCTTGGCCCCGAGCCAGCCGCGCATCCCCGAGGAGTTGCTGCGCGAGCTATTGGCAGGCCCACGTCGGCCACTCAACACCCCCACGCCGGGCTTCTACCGTCAAGGCTCTGGCCCCACGCCTGAAAATTCCCCGCGCCCGACTTGAAGCGCGGCCTGTACAGCCACAACTTGTCCGGATGCGTGTTCGCCCCAATGCCGATGGCCCTGAGCCCGGTGCCCCAGCTGCCAGCCTGAGCCAAGCGCTCAAAGCGCTTGCGCCGGGGCTTGCCGCCTATCCCCGCCACGTCGCAGCGGCGCTGCTACTGCTGGTCGCTGCCAAGCTCGCCGCCGTCGCACTGCCCTTGGTGCTCAAAGCACTGGTCGATGGCCTCGATGCCGACCGTAGCGCCGACGTCGCCGTGCTCGCCTTGCCGCTGGCCCTGCTGCTGGGCTACGCCGGTTTGCGCTTCGCCAACGTGCTGTTTGGTGAGCTGCGCGACGTACTCTTTGGCCGCGTCGCCGAGCGCAGCATGCGCGCCGCTGCCCTCAACATCTTCCAGCACCTGCACCGGCTGGACTTGGACTTCCACTTAGGCCGCAAGTCCGGCGCCTTAGCGCGGGAAGTCGATCGCGGGGTCGACGGCATCGGCTTTCTGCTGCGCTTCGGCCTGTTCACCATTTTGCCGACGCTCCTAGAACTGGCGATGGTCACTGCCGTGCTCTGGACGAGCTACGAGCTGGGCTTTGCCCTCATCGCCGTGGTCGCCGTCGCCGCGTATCTCGCATGGTCGGTGCTGGTCACCGACTGGCGCACCCGCTTCGTGCGCGAGGCCAACGAGCTGGACGCCGCCGCCAACGGCCAGTCGCTCGACTCCCTGCTCAACTTTGAGACCGTCAAATACTTCAACGCCGAAGCGCTAGAGGCGCAGCGCTACGACCAAGCCCTCGCGGCTTCCGAGGCGGCGGCCGGCAAAAATCGCGGCAGCTTGGCACTGCTCAACGCCGGCCAAGCGCTGATCATCGCCCTCGGCTTGCTCGCCATGACCAGCCTTGCCGCGCTGCGCGTGCAGCAGGGGGTGATGAGCTTGGGCGATTTCGTCGCCGTCAACGCCTTCATCACCCAGCTGTTCCTGCCGCTCAATGTGCTCGGCTTTGTCTACCGTGAGATTCGCCGGGCCCTCACCGACATGGGCAAGCTGTTCCAGCTGCAAGGCTTGAAGCCCAAGGTCGCCGACCCCGCCCAAGCCTTCGCCCTGCCGGATGGCCCACTCGCGGTGCGCTTTGAGCAGGTGCAGTTTGGCTACCGGCCTGAGCGACGCATTCTCGATGGCTTAAGCCTGGACATCCCTGCGGGTAAAACGCTGGCCTTGGTCGGCGCCTCCGGCGGCGGCAAAAGCACGCTGGCGCGCCTGCTGTTCCGCTTCTACGACCCCGACTTTGGCCGCATCCGCTTGGGCGGCGTTGCCCTCACCGACTTAAAGCTCGACGAGCTTCGCGCTGCCATTGGCGTCGTGCCTCAGGACGTGGTGCTGTTCAACGGCAGCTTGCGCGACAACCTGCGCTACGGCAAAGCCGACGCCAGCGATGACGACCTCAAGCGCGCGCTCACCGCCGCCCATCTCGACAACTTCCTAGCGCGTCTGCCGGAGGGCCTAGACAGCCTCGTCGGCGAACGCGGCCTCAAACTCAGTGGCGGCGAAAAGCAGCGCGTTGCCATCGCCCGCGTATTGCTTAAAGACCCCAGAGTGCTGGTGTTCGACGAAGCCACCTCTAGCCTCGATGCCCACGCCGAGGCGCATATCCAAGACGTGCTGCGCGCCGCCGCCCAACGCCGCACCGTGCTGCTGATCGCGCATCGGCTATCGACCGTGGTGGATGCCGACGAAATTGCCGTGCTGCACGAGGGTCGCGTGGCGGAGCGCGGCACGCATCAGGCCTTGCTGGCCGCCAAGGGTCGGTATGCAGCGCTCTGGGCGGCGCAGGCAAGGCAGGCGTAGGCGATTAGTCCGTAGGGGCAAGGCATGCCTTGCCTAGGACAAATAAACCGTAGGGGCAAGGCATGCCTTGCCCCTACCCGCTGCCAATGTTGCCGATAGCCCTCAATTCACCGGCAAAAAGTCCG
>CAZHTI010000034.1:7214-25793 GCA_964535755.1 uncultured Salinisphaerales bacterium
CCCCTACCCGCTGCCAATGTTGCCGATAGCCCTCAATTCACCGGCAAAAAGTCCGGCTTCTCACGCACCGCACAATCAGGGCAGCACCAGCTACTCGGCAGGGCAGCGAAGGCTGTGCCTGCGGGGAAGCCTTCGTGCGGGCAACCAAGCGCTGGGTCGTAGATGTAGTCGCAGTTATTGCATTGCCAGCGGCTGGCAGCAGCCACGGCAGCAGCTTGTGCGGTGGTTTTCGCAGCCGCTGCGGCCTCGCTAGCAGACGCCTCGGCACTAAGCGACGACACCGGCTTGGGATAACGCCGCAGCAATTTCTCGCGCTTAGACGGCTGGAGGTTGGCGCGGGTCAGGTCGCCTTGGTAGTGCTTCACCACCAAGGGGTCCATGACGCGGAACCACAGCGGCGGGCAGTAGGCCAGCATCAACAGCGAGGCATAGCCAGACGGCAACTGCGGGGTTTGCTCAAAGTGGCGTAGCGCTTGGTAGCTGCGGGTGGGGTTGGCGTGGTGGTCGGAGTGGCGTTGCAGCTGGTAGAGCACCAAGTTGGTGACGATATGGTTGGAGTTCCACGAGTGGTGCGGCTGGCAGCGCTCGTAGCGGCCTGATGCGTCCTTCTGGCGCACCAAACCATAGTGTTCGAGGTAGTTCACCACCTCCAGCAGCGAGAAGCCGAACACTGCTTGTGTGAGCAAGAACACCAGCGCCCAGGGCCCGAGCCAGAGGCTTAGGCCGCCGAACAGCGCCGCCGTCATCGCCCAAGACTGGAGGTTCTCGTTCTCCCAGTGCCATACGCCTTTGCCTAAGCGGGCGAGGCGCTCTTTCTCGATCGACCACGCCGAGCGCAGGCTGCCTGCGACGGTGCGCGGCCAGAACGCCCAGAAGCTCTCGCCCATGCGGCTGCTGGCGGGGTCCTCAGGGGTTGCGACGTTTTTGTGATGGCCCTTGTTGTGCTCAACGTAGAAGTGCCCATAGGCGACCGGCGCGAGCGTCAGGCGGGCGAGCCAGCGGTCTAGGCTCTCGCGCTTGTGGCCCAGCTCATGCGCGGTGTTGATCGCAATGCCATTGATGACGCCTGCGGCCATCACCAAAAGTACCGCCTCCCACCAATTGGCCTGCCCGTTCACGGCCATATAGGTGGCGAGGATGGTGGTGGCGTACTGGGTGGGGATGTAGGCGTAGACGATGGCGCGGTAGTAGGGGTCGGTCTCTAGGCTGGGGACTGCCGCATCCGGCGGGTTGCTGGCATCGGTGCCTACCCACCAGTCGGCGAGCGGCACGATGACGTAGAGCAGCAGTGGCGCAATCGCGGCCATGGCGTAGGTGTCGGTCAAAAAGCCGACGGCCAATGCGGCAAAGGCGAGTAAGGGCAGGGCGGGGCTCAAAAGCCAGAGGAAGCGCTTGGGGTCGGCCCAAGTGGCGCTTGGCGCTGCGCTGAGGGTTTGGCTGGTCATCATCGTCTCCTAGAGGCATCTCAAAGCGGATGTCGTAGGGGGATTGTTCGGCCAAGCGCTCTGCGCAGCTTGTCTTTTTGCGACGACCTGTTGTCCTATTGCGACATGCACGCCACCAGCCCTGCGCCGCACTACCTGCCCTCGCGTTATTACGCCTTGGTCTGCTTGCGCTTGCAGGAGCTGGGGGTGGATGTCCCCGGCTTGCTCGCCGACTGCGGTATCCGTGCGGAGATTCTCTACGCGCCGGATGGGCAGCTGACCCCGCAGCAGGTTCAGGACTTCACTGAATTGGGCGCAGCAAGGGCACACCGCAGCGATCTCGGCTTTGAGCTGGGCCGCCTGCTCAAGCTCAGCAGCCATGACATCCTGGGCTATGCCCTGCTCTCCGCACCGACGGTGGACGCCGCGCTGCGCTTGGTGGCGCGCTACTTCAGCCTGATTACGCCCACCTACCAGATGCGCTACTGCGTCGATGCGCAGGGGGCAGAGGCGGTATTTACGCCCAAGCTGTCGCTCAGCCCGACGGTGCTGGACTTCCACTTAGAAGCGATCGTCGTGGCGTTTCACGAGCACGTCCGCAGCTTGCTGGGCGCGCCGCATTTGCACAGCCAATTGTCATTGCCGATGGCAAGGCCCGCGCACGCAGCGCGCTATGCGGAGCTGATCGGCGCAAAGATTCACTTTGGCGAGGAGCCCCCCGCAACCGCGAAAGCGCGTATCCCGATGGAGCTGCTCGGCCGCACTTTGGCGATGGCGGACGCCCATGCGCTGAACATGGCGGAGAGCCGCTGCGCCGGCCTCTTGAGCCGCATCACTCAGTCCGCCAGCCTCGCTAGTTGGACGACGATGATGCTCACCCAAGCCGCCGACGGCGCGCATTCGCTCAAGGAACTCGCCAGCATCCTCAACCTCTCGCCGCGTACCTTTGAGCGGCGCTTAGCCGCCGAGGGCGTGCACTTCCGCGCACTCGCCCAACAGGCGCTGCACGAGCGCGCCTGCGCGCTGCTAAAGGCCCCGCGCAGCAGCGTCACCCAAGTCGCCTACCAATTGGGCTATGGCGATGTCGCTAACTTCACCCGCGCTTTCAAGCGCATGGCGGGGGTAACACCCAGCCAATTTCAGCAGGACGCTGCGCCAACGGTTGACATACCAACAGGTATGCCGTGAGCTAGCGGTCTTATCTCTCCCCTTGCACTAGGACTCACCTCATGGCCTTACCCGCCCATATCCGTTCGCGCTTGCAGCTGCCCGTCATCGCCAGCCCGATGTTCATCGTCTCCAATCCGGACTTGGTAATCGCGCAGTGCAAGGCCGGCATCGTCGGCAGCTTCCCCGCGCTGAATGCGCGGCCCGCAGCGGAGTTGGAGGTCTGGCTCAAGCGCATTACCGAGGAGCTGGCCGCTTGGGATGCGGCGAACCCAGACCAGCCCGCAGCCCCCTTTGCCGTCAATCAAATCGTGCACAAGAGCAATGACCGCCTTGAGCACGACATCGCCCTGTGCGTGAAGTACAAAGTGCCCATCGTCATCACCTCGCTCGGCGCGCAAAAGGCGGTCAACGACGCCATCCACAGCTACGGCGGCATCGTGCTGCATGACGTCATCAACCAGACCTTTGCCAAGAAGGCGATTGAGAAAGGTGCAGATGGCTTGATCGCCGTGGCTTGGGGTGCGGGCGGCCACGCCGGCAAGCTCTCGCCGTTCTCGTTCATCCAAGAGTTGCGCGGCTGGTTCGATGGCCCCATCGCACTCTCCGGCTCCATCGCCACGGGCGGCGCGGTGTTGGCGGCTCAGGCTATGGGCGCAGACGTCGCCTACATCGGCTCGGCGTTCATCGCCACCACCGAGGCCAACGCCACCGAGGCCTACAAGCAGGCCGTGGTCGAGGGTGTCGCCGAGGACATCGTCTACTCCAGCTACTTCACCGGCGTGCACGGCAATTACTTGAAGCCATCGATCATTGCGGCGGGGCTCGACCCGAACAACCTGCCGGAGTCCGACCCGAGCAAGATGGACTTTGGCTCAGGCTCCGGTACGGCCAAAGCCTGGCGTGATATTTGGGGCTGCGGGCAGGGCATCGGCGTGATCAAAAATGTGCGCCCCGCTGCTGAGTTCATTGCCGAACTCAAGAGCCAATACGCAGCGGCCAAGGCAGCACTGTGCTAATCGCCAAGGGCTAAGTGCTGGGGGAGCGCTCAGGGAGCAAGACCTTGGCGCTCGTCGGTTTGGCGCTGTTTTAGAGGTCGCGGGAAGCCGGTGCAGCAGGCTAGAGTTGGGATTCGCCCCCCGCCCAATACCCCGCCATGTCGATTGTCTCGCCGTACCTCGCGCGCTTGCTCGCGCTGCTGTTGGTCGCGACCGCTGCTGGCCAAGTCCATGCAGCGGATGCCCCGCGCCGACCCATCACCGCACAGGATTTGTGGGCCGTTAAGCGTGTGGGCGCGCCGGTGCTCTCGCCCGATGGCACGCGCGCTGTCTACAGCGTGCAGGAGTGGTCGATTGAGAAGAACAAGGCCACCGCCAGCCTCTGGCTGACCGACATCGCTAGCGGCAGCACGCGGCGTTTAACCCACCAAGCCAGCAGCGACACCGCACCCGCGTGGCATGAGGACGGCAGACGCATCGCCTTTGTCAGCAAACGCGGTGAGGACGAAGCCACCGCGCTCTATCTACTGGCCGTGGACGGCGGCGAAGCGGAGAAAATCGTCGAAATGCCTTATGGCGTCAGCAACCCGCAATGGTTGCCGGGGGATGGCGGTATCGTCTTTGCCACCCAAGTCATCCCCGCACTTGCGGGCAAGCTGGACAAGCAAGACCTGGCGGCGATGAAGAAGGAGGCCAAGCGCCGCAAAGACTCAAAGATGACGGCCTACGTCACCGAGCACCGTTACTACCGCGTGTTCGATAAGAACGTCACCGATTTGCTGGCTAATCGCATCCTCAAGGTCGACGTCGAGAGCAAGGCGCTGACCGACTTAATGCCGAGCTATGACCGCCCATTCAGTGCTGTCGGCACGGTGCAGTTTGATGTTGCCCCCGATGGTCGCAACCTCGCGCTGGTGCTCAATAGTGTGCTACCGCCCTACCGCGAACACCCGAACCCCGACATCTACCTACTGCCCACGGACGGCAGCGGCCAATTGAAGAATCTGACGCCGGAGAACCTGCGTTCCGATGAAGAGCCGCGCTTCACGCCCGACGGCAAGGCCATCCTGTTCACGCGTCAACAATTGCCGACGATCGCTGGGGAACTAAAGCGCCTGTGGCGGTACGACTTCGCCACCGGGCGCAGCAGCCTTATCACCGGCGATCTGGACCTCTCGATCGACGACGTCGAGTTCTCGGCCGACGGCCGAACTTTGTGGTTGCAGGCTGAGCAACAAGGCAGCGTGCCCCTGTTCCGCATGCAAGCCGACGGCAAGGGTTTTACCCGCGTGCTGGGCGTCGGCACACATACTGAGCTCGACAGCAAGGGTGCAAATCTGGTGTTTTTGCGCGACAGCCTGTCGCGCCCGCCGGAGTTGTTCACGCTGGATGTACAGAGTGGCAAGGCGCGCCAACTGACCCACTTCAATGACACGCTGATGGCCAGTTTCGATTTGGGCAACAGCGAGTCTCATACTTTTATCGGTGCTGGCGGCGACCCGGTGCAACTATGGCTCACCTACCCGCCCGGATATGACGCCCGCAAAAAGTACCCGCTATTGCAGTTGCTGCATGGCGGGCCGCAAACCATGGTGCGCGACTCTTTTAGCTTCCGTTGGAACTCGCAGGTCTTTGCCAGCCCTGGCTACATCGTCGCTTGGGTCAACCGCCACGGTTCGACTGGCTTCGGTGAGGCTTTCGCCCGCAGCATGCATGGCGCCTGGGGCGATAAACCGATGGAGGATGTGCTCAAAGCCAACGCCTACCTGTTCGAGAAAATCCCTGCAATCGACCGCAACAACGTGGCCGCAGCCGGCGCTAGCTACGGCGGCTATTTGGCGACGTGGATGCTCGGCCATACGCAGGCTTTTAAGACCCTGGTGAACCATGCTGGGGCGGCAGATTTCATCGGTCAGTACGGCGCAGACCTCACGAACTATTGGTTTGATGATGTGGTCTTGGGCGGCACACCGTGGCAGAACTCGGAAGCGATGCAGCGCAACAACCCGATCAGCTACGCGAAGAGCTTCAAAACTCCGATGCTGATCCTGCACGGTGAACTCGACTACCGTGTGCCATACGGCCAGTCCTTATCGCTGTACGGCATCTTGCAGGGCATGGGCGTGCCGTCGCGCATGGTGTTGTTCCCAAACGAGAATCACTGGATTCTGAGCCCGCAAAATTCCATCTACTGGAATTACGAAGTGCAGGACTGGTTAGCGCGCTATATCGGCGGCAAACCTATGGCCAAGCCAGTGTTTGACGGGGCGAGCGACGAAGGAACCAAAAAGTAGGGGCAAGGCATGCGCGGCCAGCGACGAGGCGGCAAAACCGTAGGGGCAAGGCATGCCTTGCCCCTAGCCTAAGCGCATCAATAACTGCCGCAGTTAGGCTTCTTGCCGCTGGCGCGGGCCTGCTCGTAGATCGGCATCACCACGCTCATGCGCTCAGAGAGGTTACGGATGCGGGTCTCGCTCGACGGGTGGGTAGAGAGCATTTCAGCGGGTGCGCCACCGCCCATACGGGCCATGTTTTCCCACAGGGTGATGCTCTGGCGCGGGTCGAAGCCGGCCTTGGCCATGATGTCCAAGCCAATCACATCGGCCTCGCTCTCGTGGGTGCGGGAGTAGGGCAGCAGGAAGAACACATTCGCGCCCAAGCCAATGAGTTGGGGGTCGATGTTCACGCCTTGGGACGCGGCGACCACCGAGCCCAACTGCGTGCCGATGTTGGCAGCGCTCTCTTGCGAGACGCGCTCGGCTGAGTGGCGTGCCAATACATGCCCAACCTCATGGCCTATCACGGCCGCGAGCTGGTCCTGATTGGTGGCGGCTTTCAGCAGGCCGGTGTAGACGCCGATCTTGCCGCCGGGCAGGGCGAAGGCGTTCAGCTCTTTGCTCTCGAAGGTCGTCACCTCCCAAGGACCGCCGCCGGACTCTGCGGTGATCGCACGCGATACACATTGCACCAAGCTATTCGCCTTGGCGTTCTGGGTGGCCGGAATCTTTTGCTGCATCTGCTTGAAGGATGCAGCGCCCATTTGGTTGATCTCAGAGTCGGAGACCATGATCAGTTGGCGGCGGCCGGTGGGGCTGGTTTCGCAGGCAGTCAAGGCAGCCAGAGCGGCAATTAGTAGTGTTTTGTAAGCGAAGCGCATGCGACCATTCCGTTAGGTGAAAACTTAGGCGCATGATAAAGCCCGCGATGACCGGAGTCTGAATATGGACAAGAATTTCGCCGCATGCCCCACGCAACGGCGGCTTGGCGCTGCCCTGAGTCTTGCTGCGGCGCTGTGGCTGGCGCAGCCCAGCGTGGTGCAGGCCAAGCCCGCTCAGCCGCCCAAAAACGATACCGCCGCAGCGCTAGGCCTAAGCCAGCCGCACCCAAATTTGAGCCCCAAGCAGGTGGTGGCGATCCAACTCAAGGCGCTGCAACAGGTCGATGTGCCGGAGTACAACGCTGGCATTGCGACGGTGTACCGCTTCGCCAGCCCAGAGAATCGCAGCCAGACCGGCCCGCTGCCGCGCTTTAGCCAGATGCTGCGCACCGGCTACCCAGAAATGCTCGGCCACCGCAGCCATGTGATCGCCTCTGGCCTACAGCAAGGCGAGACCCTGCTACTGCCGGTAGAAGTCACCTCCCGTGCCGGACGGGTGCTGCGCTATGTGTTCATCCTGCGCCAACAGACCGAAGGCGCTCTCAAGGGCTGCTGGATGACCGACGGCGTGGTGCTCCCCGATGAGCAGCCCGACGCGCAAGAAGCCTGAGCGAATCCCAGACTCGTAAAGCACAAAGCCCGCATTTGCGGGCTTTGTGTTGACCAAGCGCAGCCCGACTAGCTGCGTGGGCCGCTTTGCAGCACGCGCTCAAAGTAGGGGATGGCCTTGGTGAGGCCTTCGCGCAGCGGCACGGCAGGCTCCCAGCCGAGCTTTTCTTTGGCCAAAGAAATATCGGGGCGGCGTTGCTTGGGGTCGTCCGGCGGCAGGGGCATGTGGATGATCTTGCTCTTGGAGCCGGTGAGCTCGATCACCAAATTGGCGAGCTGAATCATGGTGAACTCGCCGGGGTTGCCCAAGTTGATGGGGCCGGTGATGTCCGCTGGCGAGTCCATCAGTGCGATGAAGCCGCGCACGAGGTCATCGACATAGCAGAACGAGCGGGTTTGCAGGCCTTCGCCATAGATCGTGAGGTCGCGGCCCAAGAGTGCCTGCATGATGAAGTTGCTGACCACGCGGCCATCATTCGGGTGCATGTTGGGGCCGTAGGTGTTGAAGATGCGCGCGACCTTGATCTCCACCTTGTGCTGGCGGTGGTAGTCAAAAAACAGGGTCTCGGCGCAGCGCTTGCCTTCGTCGTAGCAGGAGCGATAGCCGATCGGGTTGACGTGGCCCCAGTAGCCTTCTGGCTGCGGGTGGACTTCCGGGTCGCCGTACACCTCGCTGGTGCTGGCTTGGAAGATGCGGCACTTCATGCGCTTGGCAAGGCCCAGCATGTTGATCGCACCGTGCACGGAGGTCTTGGTGGTCTGTACTGGGTCAAACTGGTAATGCACCGGGCTCGCGGGGCAGGCGAGGTTGTAGATTTGGTCAACCTCGACATACAGCGGCATGGTGACGTCGTGGCGCATCAACTCGAACCGCGGGTGGCCCAAGATGGGCTCCAGATTGCTGCGGCTGCCGGTGTAGAAGTTATCGACGCACAGCACTTCGTCGCCGCGTTCGAGCAGGCGTTGGCAGAGATGGCTGCCGATGAACCCGGCACCGCCGGTGACCATGATGCGTTGAGGCCCAAATTCGCGTTGTGTGCGCACGAAACAGCTCCCTAGGGTTGGTTAGTTAGACGGCGGCTTGCAAGATTCAGACCGCCATTATGACGGCGGCGGCAGGCGCGGGCGACGTAGTTCCTGCACCGTTTGGCGAGCAAGCCAGCGCGTGAATCGGGGACAATAGCGGTTCAGCCGCCCTCAACCGCCCCAAATCGTCGCCATGACCCAACGCTCGCACCTTGCCAACGCTATCCGCGCCCTCGCCATGGACGGCGTGCAGAAGGCCAATTCCGGCCACCCCGGTATGCCGATGGGCATGGCGGACATCGCCGAAGTGCTGTGGAACGATTTCCTCGTCCACAACCCCAGCAACCCGTCTTGGGCGAATCGCGACCGCTTCGTCATCAGCAACGGCCATGGCTCGATGCTGCATTACGCCTTGTTGCACCTCGCCGGCTATGACTTGCCGATGTCGGAGCTGCAAAACTTCCGCCAGCTGCACAGCCAAACCCCCGGCCACCCCGAATTCGGCATGACGCCGGGGGTGGAAACCACGACCGGCCCGCTCGGCCAAGGCATCGCGAACGGCGTCGGTTTTGCGATAGCCGAAGCCGTGCTTGCCAATAGCTTTAACCGCCCCGGCCACACCGTCGTTGACCACACCACCTATGTCTTCACCGGCGACGGCTGCTTGATGGAAGGCATCAGCCACGAGGCCTGCTCGCTGGCCGGTGCTTTGGGTTTGTCGAAGCTCGTGGTGTTGTACGACGACAACAACATCTCGATTGATGGCGAGGTCGATGGCTGGTTCAAAGACGACACGCCGAAGCGCTTTGAAGCCTACGGCTGGCACGTCGAACGCAGCGTCGATGGCCACAACGCGGCGGCGATTGCCGCTGCCATCACCAAGGCCCGTGCCAGCGGTAAGCCCAGCCTGATCTGCTGCAAGACCATCATCGGCTTTGGTAGCCCGTCCAAGCAGGGCAAGGAAAGCTCGCACGGCGCGCCCCTCGGGGCCGAGGAAATCGCCAAGACCCGTGCCGCACTGGGTTGGACGCACGCGCCGTTTGAAATCCCTGCCGAGGTCTATGCCGGCTTTGACGCCAAGACCAAGGGTGAGGCCGCGGAAGCAGCTTGGAACACAGCCTTCGCCGCCTATCGCAAGGAATTCCCCGAGCTCGCCGCCGAGTTCGAGCGCCGCGCCAATCGCCAGTTGCCGGACGATTGGCAGCAAATCAGCCAAAAGATCGTGGCCGATATGGCCGCCAGCACCGCGCCGTTAGCCACCCGCAAATCCAGCAAGGCAGTGATTGAAGCCCTCGCCGTGGCACTGCCTGAGTTGCTCGGCGGCTCTGCCGACTTGGGTGAGAGCAACGGCACCGACTTTAAGGGCCATAAGCCCTTGCGCATGGGCGCTTTGGCTGGCAATTACATCAACTATGGCGTGCGTGAGTTCGGCATGTCCGCGGCCATGAACGGCCTCTATTTGCACGGCGGCTTCCGGCCCTTCGGCGGCACCTTCTTGGTGTTTTCGGACTACGCCCGCAACGCCATTCGTTTGTCGGCGCTGATGAAACTGGGCGTGATTTACGTCTACACCCATGATTCCGTCGCACTCGGTGAAGACGGCCCCACCCACCAGCCGGTCGAGCACATCGCCAGCCTGCGCTTGATCCCGAACGTGCAGGTCTGGCGCCCCGCGGACTCCTTCGAGACCGCCGTGGCTTGGACTGAAGGCTTAGCCCACACCAGCGGGCCCAGCGTGTTGGTGCTCACCCGCCAAAACCTGCCGCAACAATCACGCCTGCCGGAACACGGCGATGACGCCCGCCGCGGCGGCTATGTTCTGGCGGAAACTGAGGGCTACCAAGAAGGCGGCCTGACGCTGATCGCCACTGGCTCTGAGGTCGCCTTGGCGATGGACGCCAGCAAGCGTCTCGCCGAGCAGGGTGTCGCCACCCGCGTGGTGTCGATGCCCTGCGTTGAGCGCTTCTTGGCGCAGGAGGCTAGTTACCGCAATGCCGTGCTTGCTCCGGGCTGCAAGAAGCTAGCGATTGAAGCGGGCGTGACCGCCTTCTGGCGCGGCATTGCCGATGCGGCGATTGGTATTGATAGCTTTGGCGAATCTGCCCCCATCGGCGCGCTGTTGCCGCACTTCGGCCTCACGGTGGACGCAGTAGTCAGCAAGGCGAAAGCACTCATCGCATAAGTCTTGAGGCCTTGGCAGTGCCGAAAAACTCTTCGGCGCTGCCGTAGGCGTTAAAACTGGCACAGCCATTGCGTTAGGCAATTTTATTCCTCCGGTGCCGGTTGCTGGCACCGAGAAGCTGGCATTACCATCGTCGTCTTGCACCGTTTTGGCGCGCAGCCCAAGCCCGCCGTAACCAACATCACTTTTTTCGGGAGTTCCCAGTGGATCCGTCTTCCGCCGTTGCTGTCACCAATATGTCGTTCACCCACTTGTTCATGATGTCCACCCCGCTGGTTAAGGGTGTGATGATCTTGCTGGTGGTGTTCTCCATCTGGAGCCTCGCCATCATGGGCATCAAGATGTTTGACTTCGCCAAGTCGAAGTCCAACTTGAACAAGCTCGAGAACGCCTTGGACGGTGACCTGCCCAGCGCGATCCAGTACATCGAATCCACCAACACGCCGCAAGCGGAAGTCTTTAAAGCCGGTGTTGAGGAATGGCGCGAAGGCAAGGGCGACCACGACCACGAAACCCTGCACGAAATTCGTGACCGTATCGCCACCGCGATGCGCCTTGAGCTCTCCAACGAAACCCGCCGCATGCAGTTCATGCTGCCCTTCCTGGCCTCTGTGGGTTCTTCCTCGCCCTTTATCGGTCTGTTCGGCACCGTCTGGGGCATCATGAACACCTTCACCCAAATCGGCGCGATGAAGGACACCTCGCTGGCAACCGTGGCCCCCGGTATCGCCGAGGCGCTGTTCGCCACGGGTATTGGTCTGGCCGCAGCTATTCCTGCGATTCTTGCCTATAACAAGTTCACGACTGACCTTGGCCGCTACACCGGGCGCTTGAACACCGCTATCGGTTTGTTCTCCGGCAAGCTCTCCAAGAGGAAGGTCGGCTAGTAGCCCGTCCCGACTCCCACTTGTTGATTGGAGACCCGCTATGGGTATGAACATCAAAGTTGGTGACGACCAAGAAGAAGCCGTGATGAGCGAAATCAACGTGACGCCCCTCGTGGACGTCATGTTGGTGTTGCTGATCATCTTCATCGTGACCGCACCGTTGGCGCTGTCTGTCGTGCCGGTAACCCTGCCTAAGGCCAGTCTCGATGAAATGGGCAAGCCAGTAGACCCCTTGGTGCTATCCATGGATCTACAAGGCCAGTTCTATTTTGAGGAGAACAATAAGACGTCGACGTTCTCCGAAGCAGAACTGCAAGGCCGACTGGTTGAGGCCTACCAACGTTACGAGCACTTCACGAAGAATGAAGCGACCAAAGAGCGGTTCCCAGTGGTGTTTATCCGTGCGGATAACGCCACCGAGTACGGCAAGGTCTACGCCATCATCAAGAAGCTTGCGGAAGTCGGGTTTTATCGTGTGTCGCTGATTTCGGAGCAGCCGATCTAATCATCGGCCCTGCCCCACGCACACCTCTAGGACCCCCATGAGAAACAAAAGACCCCTGCTGTCACCGCAGGCAGTCAGCTTCGGGATCGCCGTCACGGTCGTCGCGCACATCCTCATCGCCATTGTCCTGATTAAGGGCATGGTGAGCGAGCAGATTAATGCCGAGGAAAAACCGCGCAAGATCCCCGTAGCCATCCAACTGCCGCCGCCGCCCCCACCACCCCCGCCGCCGCCCCCACCGCCTAAGAAGCCACCGCCGCCGCCGCCGAAGGACATCCCACCGCCGCAACCGCAAAACACACCGCCGCCGCCAGCGCCGGAAATTGCAGTGAATGCGCCGGCGACCAACAACGAGCCGGTGGTGTCTGCCACACCTGCGCCGCCAGCGCCCCCAGCGCCGCCTGCGCCGCCGCCGCCGCCGGAAGCACCGAAGGTCGCGAGCAAAGTGTCTGCCGGCTACTACGCCAAAATCCGCAATGCGCTGGCAAGTGCTGCGCGCTACCCGGATGACGCCGCCGAAAACGGCGACGAGGGCGAGTGCACGGTGCGCGTCACCTTCGACCGCTCAGGGGTGATTAGCGATTCGAGCTTGGTCAAAAAGACCGGAACGTCCTCGCTCGACCGTGCCTGCTTGGCGGCAGTGCGCAGTGCTGGTCGCTTCCCGCCGGTCAGTGCAGACGAGGAGCCGGGTACGCCTTACTTCTCAATCGTCCTGCCGATCAGTTGGACGTTGGAAGATGGCTAGCGAACGCTCGCTGCACGGTAGCGTTGCATCAAGAAAGGGCCGCAAGGCCCTTTTTTGTGCGTGCTCGGCACCGCACAAAAGCATTCCCTCTACATGGCAACCGACTAGGCTTCTAGCCAAAACGTTACCGGGCCATCGTTGACGAGTGCTACCTTCATATCCGCGCCGAATTGCCCGGCCTGCACCGCAGGCAGCAAGCGTCGCGTCGCGATCAGTAGCTGCTCAAACAAGGGCCGCGCTAAATCCGGTGCGGCAGCAGTGGTGAAGCTAGGCCGCATGCCCGCTCGTGTGTCGGCGGCCAGAGTAAATTGCGGCACCAAGATCAGCCCGCCGCCTATGTCGCGCAGACTGCGGTTCATCCGCCCTGCATCATCCGCAAAAATGCGGTAGCCGCAGATGCGCTCGGCCAAGCGCTCTGCTTGAGCGGCGGTGTCGCCCTGCCTGACGCCCACCAAGACCAACAGGCCCTGTTCGCATTGCGCAATGCACTGCGCATCGACCTCGACACTGGCTTTGCGAACGCGTTGGATCAGGGCAATCATGATTGGCTAGTGTTTGGGCGGTGAGTGCGGCATTGCAACGCGCCGTTGCCACCGCGTGCAAGTGCTACCGTGTGCGTCGGCTTAAGCCTTGGGGTGGCCATACGAGTGCTGCTTTGCTGGCCTAAAATTCGCGCCCGCGGTGGAACTCATGAGCCCGCTTTTTGGTCTCTGGCCGCGTTGCAACTTTCATCCATTCCAATTCAGAAGACTTCCCATGGAGAACTCCAACCCTGTGCTGATTGAAGCGCGCGGGCTCAGCCGTCGCTACGGCCCGAATGTGGCTGTGGAAGGCGTCAACCTCACGCTCAAACGTGGCGAAATTTTGGGTTTGCTCGGCCCCAATGGCGCGGGCAAATCCACCACCATGAAGATGCTGACTGGCAACTTGGCACCCAGCACGGGCAGCGTCCGCATCAATGGCGTCGACCTCGCCAGCGACGCCAAAGCCGCCAAGCGCCACATTGGCTACTTGCCGGAGCAACCGCCCGTGCACCCAGAGTGCACGGTGGACGAATACCTGAGCTTTGCTGCCCGCCTACACGGCATCTCCGGCAAAGCGGTACAGCCAGCGGTCGAGCGCGCCAAGGCCGCGTGCAACTTGCAGGCGATGAGCAAGCGTCTGATCGGCAATCTCTCCAAGGGTTTTCAGCAACGGGTCGGCTTGGCGCAGGCCATCATCCACCGGCCGCCGGTGATCATTCTGGACGAGCCCACGGTGGGCCTAGACCCCATCCAGATTGTCGAAATCCGCAACCTCATCAAGAGTTTGGCGACGGAGCACAGCGTAATTTTGTCCAGCCACATCCTGCCGGAGATTCAAGCGGTCTGTAGCCGCGTGATGATCATCAACCAAGGCCGCGTGGTGTTTGACCAATCGCTACAAGCCATGGCCGATGAGCTTGCTCCCCGCCTGCGCCTACAGTTGGCCCGCCCACCGGCGCAGTTGCGGCTGGAAGGCGTGAGCAGCGTTCAGGCCTTGGGCGATGGCGTGTTCGAGGTGGAAACCGCGCGCGGCACCGACCTGCGCGAGCAAATCGCCAAGGTCGCCGTCGCGAACGATTGGGGCCTGTTGGAATTGCGCCCGATCAGCCTCTCACTAGAAGAAACCTTCTCTCGCCTGACCACCCGCGAGAGCTTTGATCAGCAAGGAAAAGCCGCATGAGCGCTGTGCTCTCTATTGCCCGCCATGAAGCGCGGCGCATCTTTGTCTCCCCACTCGCTTGGGCGGTGTTGGCGGTGATTCAGTTCATCCTCGGCATGGTGTTTTGGCTCACTTTGGGTCAAATCGCCGCCACCCCTGGGCTATTGAACGAGAACGTCGGTGTGGCCGATTTCATCGGCGGCTCGGTGTATGGCTTCGCCTCGGTGCTGCTGTTGCTGGTGATCCCGCTGCTCACCATGCGTCTGTTTGCTGAGGACAAAAAAAGCGGTGCCCTGACGCTGCTCACCTCCGCGCCAGCCAGCCTCACCGAAATCGTGCTCGGCAAGTATCTGGGCCTTTGCGTGTTCTTCCTCGCCGTGCTGTTGCTGCTCGCCGCCATGCCCTTGAGCCTCGCTGCGGGCACGCAACTCGACTATGGCCGCATCGCCGCCGGCCTGCTCGGCATGTGGTTGATGATGATGGCCTTCGGCGCTGCCGGCCTGTTCATGAGCACGCTCTCGCGCGAGCCGGTGATTGCCGCCGTCGGTGGTTTCGGCCTGTTATTGGTGGTCTGGCTGCTGGAGGCCATGGCCTATAGCGGTGGTGCTTTTGCCGACTTCTTCCGTCACCTCTCGCTGATTAGCCACTTCGAGAAGCTGCGGCGCGGCGTGTTCGCCACCGACGACCTCGCCTATTACGTCCTGTTTATCGTCCTCTTCCTCTGGCTTGCTGTGCAGCGGCTAGACCTTGAGCGCAACTGAAAGCTTGTGAATAAATCTACTGCGCTGCCCCGCTGCGGCGTTATGCGGTGCTCGCAATCCTCACGCACATGAGGGCGCTGCGGTTGCTCCGCTCCTATTCCTTGCATCAGGTCATGCTCGCTACGATTTCGTCACAAGCTTTAAAACCATGAACAAGACCAGTCTTCGCTTTCAACAAATACTCTCCGCACTGCTCGTTGTCGCGGCCATCGGCCTGCTGGGTTGGCTCTCCACCCAGTACAAGCACGAGTTCGATCTGACCGCCGGCCAGCGCAACTCGCTCACTGCTGCATCGCTGAAGCAACTCAGGCAGATGAAGGGCCCAGTGGAAGTGCTCGCATTTGCACCTACCGGTGCTGACTCGCGCGCTGAAATCAATCAGTTCTTTAACCGCTATCAGCTGGTCAAGAAGGACTTCAAAGTCACCTACATTGACCCCATCAAGAACCCCGCCAAGGTGCGCGAGTACAACATCGCCGCCGCCGGCGACATGGTGCTCCAGTACGACGGCCGCCAAGAGCGCCTCGCACCTGAGCAGATGAACGAGGCCAACGTCACCCAAGCGCTGCAGCGTTTGTCCTACGCGGAGGAGCGCTTCGTCGTCTTCCTCACCGGCCACGGCGAGCATGGCTTGGATGACCGTGGCGCTGCGGGCTACTCCGGCTTGGCGGAAATCCTCAAGGACAGTGGCCTCAAGGCACTCCCCTTGAACCTCGCCAGCAGCCCCAAGGTGCCGGAGAACGCCGGTGTGCTAGTCGTCGCCGGCCCACGCACGGCACTGATGGAAGGCGAGACGCAAATCCTGCTCGACTACCTGAAGAAGGGCGGCAACATTTTGTGGCTCGCAGACCCAGACTCCGCGCCGCCGCCGGATGCGCTGGTCAAGGCGCTGGGTTTTGCCTTTGATGCCGGCACCGCTGTGTTCCCGGAATTCGCCGCGATGGGGGGCGACCCCAGCCAGTTCATCGCACTCGGCTACCCAGACACCGTGGTCACGCGGGACTTGGCCGAGAACACGTTGTTCCCCTTGATGAACAGCATCTCCGCCGACCCCGCCAGCACCGCCAGCCCCGCTTGGGCACCGCAGCCCTTCTTGCAGAGCACTCAAGACGCTTGGCTGGAGACCGGCCCACTCTCGGGTGAGGTCGCTCTCGACGAAGCCCAAGGCGATAGGCCCGGCCCGCTCACCTTAGGCCTGATGCTGACGCGCCCAACCAAGCCTGAGGCAGCCGCCACACCCGATAACCCCAACCCGCCGAAGTCGCCGCAGCAAAGAGCAGCTTTAGTGGGCGACTCCGATTGGCTCGCCAATGCCGTGCTCGGCCAAGCCGGCAACAGCAAGCTGGCGGTCAACCTGCTGCGCTGGCTGGTGAGCCGCGACGAGCAACTCGGCATCGACATCCCCAAGGTGCCGGACGCCTCGCTGGATTTATCGCCCACCGTCGCCACCGCCATCGCGCTCGGCTTCTTGGTGCTGCTGCCGCTGACGCTGCTGCTGATTGGCGTTATCCGTTGGCTGATTCGCCGCCGGAGATAAGCCCATGCAAGGACGCCTGTGGTTGAACCTGCTGTTGCTGATTTTGGTGGCGGGCTTGGGTACGGCGGCGTACTTCCGCCACCAGAAAAACAGCGCGCCTAAGCCGAAGTTGCTGGAGCTCAAAGCCGAGGCAATCACCAGCGCGGAAGTCGCGTGGTTAGGCGCGCCAAAGATTGTGCTGAAGAAAACCGGCAGCGATTGGGCGATGACCGAGCCGGTCGCTGCCCGCGTTGACCCCTTCGAAATCTTGGGCGTCACCAATCTCGCCGCGACCGAAGTGCAAGAGACGGTGGGCCGCGACGGCTTAGTGCTCAAGGACATCGGCCTAGACCCGCCGGAGCGCGTGGTCACGCTCAACGGCACGCGCATCGCTTTTGGCGGCACCGAGGCGCTCAACTATCGGCGCTATGTGCAGATTGGCGAAAAGATCCTGCTCATCGACGACCCCGCAAGCCCGGCGCTGGACAAGGAGCACCACGACCTTGTCAGCAAGCAATTGCTAGGGCCCAAGGACGAGATTGCCGCCATCGCACTGCCGACTGGGGAGGTCATCCAGCAGGCTGCGGCTGGCCAGTGGCAGGCGGCAGGAAGCACGGCGGACGCCAAGGCCATGGCCGCGCTGGCCAAGAGCTGGAAGGACGCCAAGGCGCTCTACACCGAGTTGGCGGAGGTTCCTAGCGAGGGCGAGCGCGTCAAGATCAGCCTTAACGATGGCCGCGCGCTGGAGTTTGTGATTGCCGCGCGCGACCCGCAGCTGAGTCTGTATTCGCAGGCTCAGGGCGTGCGCTTCGTGCTCAGCCGCGAGTTGGTCGACCCGCTGCTGACGCTCGCTGCGGCCAAGCCCGAGGCAACCGCGCCGGCTGCACAGCCTGCTGCTCCAGCGTTGCCGCCTGCTCCTGCGGCAACGACGCTGGGCACTCCGGCTGAGCTGCCGTCGCTGAGTGAGGGTCTGAGTCTGCCCGACCCCGCGAAAGCACCGTAGGGGCACGCGGTGCCGGAACTGCCCGAGGTAGAAACCGTCCGGCGTGGTTTGGCACCCACGGTGCAGAACCGGCGCATCGCCAGGCTGGTGGTGCGCGATGCCCGCCTGCGCTGGCCAGTGCCCGCCACGCTGCCGCAATGGCTGGCTGGCCGCGTCATTACCGGCACCGCGCGGCGCGGCAAGTATCTGCTGCTGCAATTGGATGGCAGCGATGGCACTGGTGCGGCCTGTGACCAGCTGATCGTCCACCTAGGCATGTCAGGCCGGATCTTCGTGCTGCCTGCTGACGCGCCCGTCGCCAAGCACGATCACCTAGACATCGTGCTCGCCGCAGACGCCAGCGGCCCAGAGTGCGTCCTGCGCTATCACGACCCGCGTCGCTTTGGCGCTGTGCTGCCCTGGCCCGCAGCAGACGGCGAGCACGCCCTGATGCAAACCATGGGGCCGGAGCCGTTCTCAGAAGCCTTCAACGGCAGCTATCTGTTCACCCGCTCCAGAGGTAAACAGGTGGCGGTTAAGAGCTTTGTGATGGACGCCAGCGTGGTGGTCGGCGCGGGCAATATCTACGCGGCGGAGAGCTTGTTCCGCGCCGGTATCCGGCCAACTAGGCCCGCGGGCAAGGTCAGCAAAGCGGAGTATTTGCGCTTGGCGGACTGCATCCGCGCGGTGCTCGCTGAGGCCATCGAGCAGGGTGGCACCACGCTGCGCGACTTCGCCGGGGCCAATGGCGAGTCGGGTTACTTTCAGCAGGATTTGTTCGTCTATGGCCGCGAGGGTGCGCCCTGCCGCGTCTGCAAAACCCCCATCAAAGGGCTGCGCCTCGGCAATCGCCAGAGTTGCTACTGCCCGAGGTGCCAGGTTTAGAGCGCGGGAATGGGGAATAGGGAGGAACTTGCGCCCCACGCCGCCCGCTGTA
>CAZHTI010000035.1:0-6783 GCA_964535755.1 uncultured Salinisphaerales bacterium
CGTTCGCCACGGTCGAGCATTGCGGCGACGACACTGGAGTCCTCTTGCGGCAGGTATCCCAGGGTGCGGCCTTGGTACTTGACCAGCACGCTGCCGGCATCTTGCTTGGACTGCCGCTCGCGCTTGAGCACGACGGCATCGCCGATCGCGAGGTGGTTCCAGAGGCGGGGTGCGTCGTGTTGGGTAAAGCCTGCGACGGGCAGCTCCTGCACGACTAAGCGGCGGCTCTCGCCCAGGGCTTTGGCGGGTGGGGAAATCCCCGTGAGGGCGATGCCGAAACCGGCGGCGATGCGGGCAAACAGAGGGCGGCGGGGGAACATGGCGAGGCTCCTAAAGGGCGGGGGTTGATGCATGCCGCTACCCTCTCAGGCGAGAGTCTCAAAGCTTGAGACTGTGCGGATGTCGCTGAGCAACCTGCTGATTTGTCGGGAAATATTCCGCATGCTTGGTGATGCGTGCCGGTAGTTTGCTAGTCGCCAGTCAGCGCTGCGGCACCCTTTAGATACGCAGCAAGCGTAGGGCGGGTCACGACCCGCCTTCTGCTGCTTCGCCAACCATGCAACGGCGGGTCTAGACCCGCCCTGCGCTTTGCAAAACCGCTAATGCCCTAGTAGGCGTAATGCGCCGCTGCTTTGCGCAGCTTGTAGGCGACTAAGCGCCGCAGTGGCTCTGGCTCGACCACCTCCACGTCCTCACCGTAGCGCAGCGCTTCCATCGCCAGCTCTTGGCCGTTGTGGTACGGGATGCGCCGCTCTAGCCCGCCATCGGCCAAGGGCTGGTCTTGTTGGTCTGGGTGCCATAGCTCGTCGGCGACCCAAGCGCTGATGCGCGGGCTAAAGCGCAGCACGGCGACGGCGGTGGGCAGGCCGGAGAAAATCCCGTAGCTGCTGGAGAGCTCCTGATCGAGTTGTGCGATCTCTAGCTCTCGCGCGGGCTGATCGGGCAGCGCGCTTGCCGCTTCAATGCGCTCCAGCGAGAAGCTGCGCAGCGCTTGGCGGCTGTGGCAGTAGGCGTCGAGGTACCAGTTGCCACGGTAGCGGGTCAGGCGCTGCGGTGACACGCGCCGATGGCTTTGCCCTGCATCGCCGCGTGCGCGGTAGTCGAGCTGCAATTGCTGGCGCTGCGCCAATGCGCCGGCGACGACGGCAAACCAAGGCCCCGGCTTGCGGGCGTGGGCATCGAGCAAGCGCAGACGGCTGCGCCAATTGGGTAGGCCCATGCCCTCCTGTGCGAGTAGGGCCTCCAGCCGCGCGCGGAAGGGGGCCAGCACATTGTTGACGAGGCCTGAGGGCTCGGCAGCGGTAAGCGCGTCGAGCGTGAGCAGCGCAGCGAGTTCGCCCGCCGAGAACCAGAGGCCGGGCAGCTCGTAAATGCCCTCGCCGTCGTAGCGGTAGCCACCTGCGGCACGGTCGTAAATCAGGGGCGCGCCGAGCACATCGCGCAGTTGCTCGATGACGCGGCGGGCGGTGGCGCGCGAGCACTCCAACTCTTGCTCGATCTGCTGGAAGCTGACCACCGTGCGCCGCCCTGCGAGCAGGCGGTGCAGCTGGAAGATGCGGTCGAACTGCGTCATTGGCCAGCGCGCGCGAGCAAGTCCTTGGCTAAGCCCTCGGTCGCGGGCGTGATCTCGACACCGCCGACCATGCGTGCGACTTCCTGCACGCGGGCTTTGTCGGCCAATGGCGTGACCAAGGTGCGCGTACTACCAGCTAGCACGCGCTTGCCGATGCCAAAGTGCGCTTGGCCTTGGGCGGCGACCGGTGCCAGATGGGTGACGCAGAACACTTGGCGGCTTTGCCCCAGTGCCCGCAGCTTTTGCCCGACGATTTCTGCAACACCGCCGCCGATGCCGGCGTCCACCTCGTCAAACACCATCGTCGGTGCGCTCGCGGCGGCACTGGCCGATGAGAGCAGTGCGACTTGGATGGCGAGCGAGATACGCGAGAGTTCGCCGCCAGAGGCGACTTTCGCCAGTGCTCTAGGCGCTTGGCCGGGGTTGGCGGAGAAGTCCAAGCGCACCTCATCCGCGCCATAGCTGCGCACGCGCTCAAGGCCTGCGTCCTCCACCTGCACCAAGAGTTGGGCGTTGGCCATGCCGAGTTGACGGGTCTCTTGGGTGATGGCGGTAGCGAACTTTGCAGCGGCTTTTTTGCGGGCAGCGCTCAGAGCTTCGGCGGCCTTGCGATAGCGCGCAAAGGTTTGCTCGCGCTCTGAGCGCAGGCGCTCCAAGCTGCTGCCGGCTTGCTCTAAGTCGGCCAGCTCCTGTGCTAAGCGCTCGCCGTGTTCGGGTAGCTCGGCGAGCCGCACGCGGTGCTTGCGGGCAAGGTCATGCAGGCTGCTCAAACGGCGTTCTAGCTCGGCCAAACTCGCAGGGTCTAGGTCGAGGCGGTCCAACTGGCGCTGGATCTGGCTCGCCGCCTCGCGCAATTGCACTTGGGCGGATGCCAGCAACTCTTGGGCTTCAGCAAAACTGGCATCGGTATCGGCCAAGCTTGCGACCACTTGCAGGGCGTCGGAGAGCACATCGTCGGCGCTGCCTTCTGCGCCGGAGAGCAAGTCGCCGGCGCGCGCGCCATCGGCCATCAAGCGGCCTGCGTTGGCTAGCCTGCGGTGCTGGGCTTCCAGTGCTTCTGGCTCACCCGCCGCAAGTTGTAAGGATGTGAGCTCGTTGACCTGATGGCGCAGCAAGTCCACTTCTGCTGGATTGCGGCTGGCCTGCGCCAATGCTTGGGCGATGGCGGCATCGGCTGCGTTGACGGCGCGGGCTGCCGTAGCCACCGCGCTTAATTGCTCGGGGTAGCCGCCGTAGTCGTCGAGCAACTGCCGCTGAACATCGGCGCGCACCAAGGTTTGGCTCTCGTTTTGGCCGTAGATGCTGACCAAGCTCTCGCCCAGTTCGCGCAGCGGCGCGGCATTCACCGCCTGCCCGTTGACGAAGGCACGGGTGCGGCCTTCGGCAAACACGACGCGGCGGATCAAGCAGCGGCTGGGCTCGTCCTCATCCACCAGTTCATTGGCGGCGAGCCAAGCTTGAGCAGACGCGCAGTCTTGCAGCAAAAACTCGGCGCTGATTTCTGCCTTCTCCGCGCCTTGGCGGACCAGCGTTGGGTCAGCGCGGGTGCCGAGCACGAGCCCCAAGGCATCGAGCAGGATGCTTTTGCCGGCACCGGTTTCGCCAGTCAAGACGGTAAAGCCTTGGGCGAAGTCGAGCTGGACTTCGTCAATGATGGCGAGGTTTTTGATGTGCAGCGAGGTCAGCATGGTGCTTCGGGTGCGGTAGCTATTGGCTGTTGGCGGGGCCACGGCCCCAGCGCAGTTTGTCGCGCAGGATGCGGAAGTAGTCGTAACGGCGTGGGTGGATGAGCCGCATGTCTTGCGGTGCGCGGCTGACGTGCAGCACCGCACCCGGCACCAAGGGCGTACTAATTTGGCCGTCGCAGGTCACCAGCGCTTGGGTGCGGCTATCACCGCGCACGACGATGCGGACTGGCACGTCGGCAGCCATCACGACCGGCCGGTCGGAGAGCGCATGCGGGCAAATCGGCACCAAGGCAATCGCCGCTAGCGTCGGGTACATCACTGGCCCGCCACCGGAGAGCGCGTAGGCGGTGGAGCCGGTGGGCGTAGAGACGATGAAGCCGTCGGCCTTGTGCAGGCTGATGAAGCTCTCGCCCTGCCAAGTCTCGAACTCCACCATGCGGATACCCGCAGTGTTGGTGAGTACCACGTCATTGACGGCGACTTGCGGTGCGCTCCTCAGGCCGTTTTGCTCAATCTCTAATTGCAGCAGCAGGCGGGATTCCTCCACCGCCGCGCCGCCGAAGATGTCAGTAAACGCCTCGTAGAGCGTGTTGGTTTGCACGTCCACCATGAAGCCCAGTTTGCCGCCGTGCACGCCGACTAAGGCCACCCCATACGGCGCTAGGGTGCGGCCCGCATCCAGCAAGGTGCCGTCGCCGCCCACCACCACCACCAAGTCGCAGCCTTCTGCCAACGCCGAGCGCGGCACGGTTTCGGCATCCGGCAGGTAGGGCGCGCAGGAGGCATCGAGCAGAAAACTTTTGCCGAAGCCGCGCAGGCAGTGCAGCACCGCATTGAGGGTGTCGGCATTGGCACGGTCGGGCGTGCCGTCAAAACGGCGCGCGACAATCCCAATACGGTTGAACTGACCCATCCCGTCTCCAATTTGGCCTAGAGTTTGAATTGGGAAACTCTACACGGCATCAAGGAACATCTCTTGGACTTTCGACGGGTAAATCACCGGAACCTGCATCAATGAGCCTCGCACTCGACCCGCGCGCTGCTGCACTGCTGAAGTTATTGGTGGAGCGCTACATCCACGACGGCGAGCCCGTCGGCAGCCGCACCTTGAGCCGTGCGGCGAGCTTGGGCATCAGCCCGGCCACCATCCGCAATGTGATGAGCGACCTCGACGCGCTCGGCTTCGTGGTCAGCCCGCATACCTCGGCAGGGCGCGTGCCCACCACACGCGGCTACCGCTACTTTGTCGACCAACTGCTCGCACCTGAATATCTCTCGGACGCTGAGCGCGCGCGCATCGCCCAAGACTTAGCCCCAGAGTTCCGCCCGGCGGATGACTTGGTGGCCGCAGCGAGCACGCTGTTGTCCTCGCTGACGCGGATGGCAGGGGTGGTCACCGTGCCCAAGCGCAATCTGGCGACACTCCGCCGCATCGAGTTTTTGCCGCTCTCCGGCAACCGCGTGCTGGCGATTTTGGTGGTCAATCAGAGCGAGGTGCAGAACCGGGTGATCGCCACCGACCGCCCTTATGGCACCGATGAACTTGAGCGTTATGCCAATGCCATCAACGACCACTTCGCCGGGCGCGATTTAGTCAGCCTGCGCTCGGCGATGCTGCAGGAGGTCAACGAGCAGCAGGGGCGCATCAACAATGTGCTGCGTGAGGCGGCAGCGATGGCTGACGCCGCGCTGCGCGGTGGCAATGAAGAAGCCCCCGGCTATGTCGTCGCCGGCGGCAGCAATCTGCTCGGCTTTACGGAGATGAGCGACTTAAACCGGCTGCGGAGTTTGTTCGACGCACTCGACCGCAAGCGCGATCTTTTGGGGCTGTTTGAGCAATGCCTGATGGCCGACGGCGTGCAAATCTTCATCGGCGAGGAGTCCGGCTACCAGGTGCTCGATGAGTGCAGCGTGGTCAGCGCGCCGTACACCATCAATGGCGAAGTCGCCGGGGTGCTGGGCGTCATCGGCCCGCGCCGCATGGCCTACAACCGCATCATCCCGCTGGTGGCAGAGACCGCCAAGCGGCTCTCACAGGGTTTGCAGACCTGATGCCGAGAGCGCCCACCGGCAGCCGTGCTCGGGCCGTCTTACCCCGGCCCGCGGCATTGCGCCCGTGAGCGAGGTCGAGCGCTGGCAAAAGATTTCGGGCCTGCTCGATGTCGCTCTTGAGCTCCCTGAGTCTGAGCTCCCCGCATGGTTGGCGGCACTAGAGCAAAGCGACCCTGCCAGCGCGCAGGAGCTGCGCCGCATGCTCGGTCACTTGAAGCCCGTGCCGACCACCACGACCCGCCCCGGCGCAGTGCTGATCGACGTGCATCAGGCGCTGGGTGAGGTACTCACGGACGAGGACGCAGAGCCCGCCGCGCCCTCGGCCGAGCCGGGGCAGCGCTTCGGCGCTTGGCAGGTGGTCGCAAAGCTGGGCGAGGGCGGCATGGGCGAGGTCTGGCTGGCCGAACGTGCGGATGCCCTATTCGAAGGCAAGGCGGCGATCAAGCTGCTGCGCGGGCAGGGCGACCAACTGCGCCTGCATAAGCGCTTCGCGCGCGAGCGCAAGCTGCTCGGGCGGCTCAACCATCCCTGCATCGCGCGCCTGCTGGACGCGGGTGTCGCGGATGCGCAGCCCTATTTGGTGCTGGAGTTTGTTGAGGGCCAATTGCTGCAAGACCACCTCGTCGCGCATCGGCCCCTAGTCCATGAGCGCATCACGCTGATGCTGCAAGTGGCAGAAGCGCTCGCCACCGCCCACGCGCAGCTGGTCGTCCACCGTGACTTGAAACCCAGCAATGTGATGGTCACCGCTCAGGGCAAGGTAAAGCTCTTGGACTTCGGCATCGCCGGCCTGCTGGACGACGCCGCAGCGCCCGCCCCAGAGCACACGGCGCTCACCCAGCTCTATGGCCGTGGCCTCACTCCGGCCTATGCCGCGCCGGAGCAAATCGCCGGTGAGGCAACGACGGTTGCATGTGACATCTACGCCTTCGGCGTGGTGCTGTTTGAAGTGCTCGCGGGCAGCACGCCGTTCGCCGCGCAAATGAAGATCAGCCGTGCCGCCTTAGAGCATGCGGTGCTGCACATCGCAGCACCTAGGCTCTCGGCGCTGATTCACTCGGCAGCGGCGCAAGGCTCGCTGCCCGCAGGGATGCCGGAGGACGCCCAGCGCGCGCGGGGCGACTTGGAGGCCATCGTCGCCAAGTGTCTGCGCAAGGAAGCCAGCGCGAGGTACTCCAGCATGCAGGCGGTGATCACCGACTTAGAGGCTTGGCTAGCACAGCGGCCAGTGCTCGCCGCCGGCGATGACTGGCGATACCGCGCCAAGCTCTGGCTGCGCCGCAACTGGTTGCCAGCAGGTTTTGCGGCAGTGGCCTTGTTGGCCTTGGTTGGTGGACTGGTGGTGAGTCTCGTGCAATTTCATCGGGCTAATGCCGCGCGGCTGGCGGCAGAGGCGGCAGCAGAAGAAAGCCGCGCCATACGCATATTTCTCACCGATGACCTGCTCGCGGGGGTGAACCCCAATCAGCA
>CAZHTI010000035.1:6883-8474 GCA_964535755.1 uncultured Salinisphaerales bacterium
CTGCTGGGCCGCAATTCCGAAGCGATCGCCTTGTTGACTCAGTTGGAACGCGAATCCTCGCTATTGCCCGAGCCCAATGACCTACCCAACACCGCCGCATTCCAGCGCAGCCAAGCATTAGTCGCCATGGGCGACCTATCGACGGCCATCCCGCTGCTGACAGCCTGTGTTGCCACAGCCAAGGCCGCCGGCCGCTTGTACGAAGCGGCGTATATGCAAACGTTCTTGGGGCAGGCGCTGGTGTACGCAGGTGCCTTGGACCAAGCCGCTGCCGCCTTGGCTGAAGCGCGCGTGGCCCTTACGCAACAGGCCGGTGCTGACCATGCGATGTTGGACTTGGTATTTGCGTTTGAGGGCGAACTCGCCTTGCAGCGCAAAGACCCTAAAGCCGCCTTGACCCTGCTGGAAACCGCCGAGCAGCGCGTGATTGACCACTATGGCCCTGCGGACGTCTCGCTCGTGACCATCGCCCCGGCGCTGGGTGACGCGCTGACGCAAACCGGGGAAGCTGCTGCGGCTTTGAAGATGCTGGAGACAAGACTGGCTTTGGCGCAGAAGTTGTTTCCCGCAGTGGACGGACGTGCGTTGGCCATACGCTTGGCGCGCTACCGTGCGCTTAAAGCGACTGGCCGGGTTAGTGATGCCCGCGCGGAACTGCAAGCCGCCGCTCTCTCAGCGAGCGGATTACCAAATCAGCATCCTTTACGCCTCATTTGGCAGGCCGCTAATTCCGAGCAAGCAAATCGCTTCTGACTAAAAGCGATACCCCTCAGGCGACCTACTGCGGACGCGGCTGTTGGCTGGGCGGGGGTGGCGGCGGTGGCGGAGTCGGAAACTCTGTGCTTTCAGGCACTGGGTTTTTAATAGGATCGTTTGGAGCAGGACAAGGGGATTTCATGGTGCGTCTCCGTCAGGATTGATGCGCGTTAATTATCTGTTGCCAGCAAACACGATGACTCGCAATTAAATCGCTCGCCGTGCTGCAAAAAACTACGGGGCTATGGGGGCAGAAGCACCGAAGGGCAGGGCGAGAGTGCGCCTCTGGGCAGGAATACGCCAATCGGCTCAAGAACGCTTTTCAAGGGTTCCACCGCTGGCCACTGCGAGATTCTGCTGCGTTTGCGCAGCAGCGAGGCGGGTGAGCTTGGCGGCATGGGCTTGGGCGACGGCACTGTTTGCGGACGCACTGCCCAGGCCCAAGTAGAGGGCAGTCGGCACTACAGCAACCGTGCCGACGATGGCGGCGGCCTCGACGGCGGCGGTGAAGCTGCTGCCCAAAGCGACGATGGAGAAGAGGCTGGTGCGGAGGGTTTTGTGGGTGGTCATGGCGAAGTCCTTTTCTGTGGTGGTGTGGTGCAGTGAGTCGGCACGGCTGGTGGTTCTCTCAAGCGCCCCGTACTCAAGCAAACGGTCTTTTTGCGCAAAGCCGACAAACGTTCGATCAAAAATTTTTAGCCAGCCGCGCGGCTGGTGGCGGGCGCTGCATAGGCCAAGTTGTGGGCGGTCTGGGCGGCGGCGAGGCGGGTGAGCTTCGCGGCATGGGCTTGGGCGACGGCACTGTTTGCAGACGCGCTGCCGAGGCCCAAGTAGA
>CAZHTI010000035.1:8574-25409 GCA_964535755.1 uncultured Salinisphaerales bacterium
GTGGTTTGCTTCGTTTTTCGGGTCCGCTTCAGCTGCTCTTCAGCGTCCCGTACTCAAGCAAACGAGGTTCCGACCAGAACCCGACACAATCCGACAAAGTTTTTTTTCTGATCGCCGAGCGACCGCAAAGCGCGGCTCGCCAGTGCTGGGCTTCGAGTGCTGTTGGGGGGCGAGCAAGCAGGTAGAAGGTCGGCGGAAAGTTGCCGAGCTTCATGGCTCTCTCTAGCGATAGGGACGCGTGGCTAGCCGCGCCGCGCAAGCGCTACGATTTGGGCGCGCGGTGGCGATCAGCCGGCCAACAGGTCGGTGAGCAGGATGCGTACCTTCTTCAAGTCACGCTCGATGGTGCGGGTGGAGACATTCCGCACTTGGGCAAGCTCAGCTACGGTCATTCCTGCAAAAAAGTGCATTTCGATCAGGTTGGCGAGTGGCTCGTCCATGGCTTTGATGCGGGTCATTGCGTCGTCGAAGGCCTGTAGATCAAGGTTCATCGCGCCGCCGTCGGGGGTTTCTTCGGCGTGGGAGAGGGTGACCATCATGCCCTGCCGTTTGTTGGTGGCTTTGGCGCGCAGGTGGTCCATCACCACCGAGCGCAGGGTGTAGCCGACGTAGGCAAAGAACTGGCCACGCTCGTCCGTTTGTAGGCCCTCGCGCTCGGCGAGCTTGATGAAGCCTTCGTGCACCAAGCTGCTGGTGTCGAGGTCGGTCACCCCACCGACCTCCCTGAGCCTTGCGGCCGCAATCCGCCGGATCTCCGAGTAGAGCCTTGCATAGAGCGCGGGCACGCTGGCAGCGCCCGTAGCCGCTGCCGGTTCTTGGTGACTATTGCTCATGAATGCTGCTCCCCTTTTTGTTGCGCCACGCCGAGTAACCCAGCGCTGGCTGGGCGATTAAAGCGCGCTGAAGATTAAGCGGGGCAGAAAAACCCTGCCGCACAGCACTTGAAAACGGTTTTCTTGGCCCAAAACACGCAGCACGCGGGTTCACCCGCTTACCCGCTCACTAGTGAAACCCCAGAATGACGACAGAACAAGACCCCAAGCCAGAGGCCGCGCCGGAGTCAGTGCCGCAGAGCGCGGCTGATCTCCAAGCCACACTGGAGCAAGAAATCTTCACCCTGCAAAGCCAGCTCAATGACGCCCAAGCGGCGGTTAATGCGGCCAAGGATGCGCAATTGCGCGCGGTGGCTGATGCCGAAAACCGCGTCCGCCGCGCTGAGCGCGAGGCGGGCAATAGCGTCAAGTTCGCCGCCGAGAGCTTGCTGAAAGACCTTTTGCCGGTGGCCGATTCGCTGGAGTTGGGCATCAAGGCCGCAGGTGCTGACCCAGAAGGCGTCGCAAAGTCGCTGGTGGAAGGCAAGGCGATGACGCTCAATAAATTGGTATCCGTGCTGGAGAAGCATGGCGTGAAGGCGGTCGACCCGGTAGGCGCGCCCTTTAACGCGGAATTGCATCAGGCAATGAGCATGATTCCGGCTGGGGAAGTCCCCGCCAATCACGTCGCCAATGTGTTGCAGAAGGGCTACACCTTGCATGAGCGCTTGCTGCGCCCAGCCTTGGTGATCGTCGCCCAAGGCTAGTTGAGCGCTGAATCCACTATTCCTTAGTCGCTCTTGAATTCGCTGGCATCGCCACTACTCAAGTAGCACGTTGAACGAATAAAACATTTTTTAGGAGCAAATGAATCATGGGCAAAATCATTGGTATCGACTTAGGCACCACCAATTCCTGCGTCGCCGTTTTAGAAGGCGGCACGGTGAAGGTGATTGAGAACAGCGAGGGTGAGCGCACCACCCCCTCCATCGTTGCCTACACCGATGACGGCCAGACTTTGGTTGGCCGCGCCGCTAAGCGTCAAAGCGTGATGAACGCCAAGAGCACCGTGTTTGCGAGCAAGCGCCTGATTGGCCGCCGCTACGACGACAAGGAAGTGCAGAAGGCAATCGCCCACTCGCCCTTCGCCATCGTCAAGGCCGATAACGGCGACGCTTGGGTGGAAATTCGCGGCAAGAAAATGGCCCCGCCGCAAATCAGCGCCGAAGTGCTGATCAAGATGAAGAAGACGGCTGAGGACTACCTCGGCGAGGCCGTGACGGAAGCCGTCATCACCGTGCCTGCTTACTTCAATGACAGCCAGCGCCAAGCGACGAAGGACGCCGGTCGCATCGCGGGCCTAGATGTCAAGCGCATCATCAACGAGCCGACTGCGGCAGCACTCGCCTTTGGTGTCGACAAGGTCAAGGGCGACAAGAAAGTCGCCGTCTATGACTTGGGCGGCGGTACCTTCGATATCTCCATCATCGACATCGCCGATCACGACGGCGAGAAGACCTTTGAAGTGCTCGCCACCAATGGCGATACCTTTTTGGGCGGTGAGGACTTCGACCAACGCGTCATCGACTACATCGCGGCTGAGTTCCAAAAGGAGCACGGTCAAGACCTGCGCAAGGATGCGCTCGCCATGCAGCGCCTGAAGCAGGCCGGCGAGAAGGCGAAGATTGAGTTGTCCTCCAGCACCCAGACCGAGATCAACGAGCCCTACATCACGGCCGTCAACGGCGTGCCGCAACATCTCAACTTGAAGCTGACCCGCGCCAAGCTGGAGAGCCTCGTTGATGACCTCATCGAAAAGAGCATGGAGCCCTGCCGCATCGCGCTCAAGGACGCAGGCCTGAAGGCCAGCGAGGTCGATGAAGTCATCCTCGTCGGCGGCCAAACCCGCATGCCTAAGGTGCAAGAGGCGGTCAAGAACTTCTTCGGTAAAGAGCCACGCAAGGACGTCAACCCAGACGAAGCCGTTGCCGCAGGTGCTGCCATCCAAGGCAGCGTGCTGTCCGGTGACCGCAAAGACGTGCTGCTGCTCGACGTCACTCCGCTCTCCCTCGGTATCAAGACCGAAGGCGACCAGATGAGCGTGTTGATTGAGAAGAACACCACCATCCCGACTAAGAAGAGCCAGACCTACACCACGGCCAGCGATAGCCAGCCCGCAGTGACGATCGAAATCTTCCAAGGCGAGCGCAAGCAAGCGAGTGCCAACAAGGGCTTGGGCACCTTCAACTTAGAAGGCATCCCACCCGCGCCGCGCGGCGTGCCGCAGATCGAAGTCACCTTCGACATCGACGCCAACGGCATCTTGCATGTGTCTGCCAAGGACAAGGCGAGCGGCAAGGAGCAGAGCATCCGCATCACCGCGAACTCTGGTCTCTCTGAAGAAGAGATCAAGAAGATGGTGCGCGACGCTGAGTCCCACGCCGAGGAAGACAAGAAGTTTGTTGAGTTGGCTCAGGCCCGCAACCAAGCCGACCAGATGATCCACAGCGCTGAGAAAGCACTCAAAGATCTGGAAGCCGAAGTACAGCCTGAAGAAAAGACCAAGATCGAAGCCGCGATTACCGAATTGCGTGACGCCGTCAAAGGCGGCAACAAGGACGAGATCGAAGCCAAGACCAAGGTGCTGGCCGACGCCAGCGGTGAAGTCGCCCAGCGCGCCTACGCCAAGAGTGCCGGTGCGCAGGCTCCGGACATGGGCGGCGCGGCGGGTGGCTCTAGCGCCAAGGCCGATGACGTCGTCGACGCCGAGTTCACCGAAGTGAAGGACGACAAAAAGTAAAGCCGTAGGGCGTCGGACTTAGGACGTGGGACGTTGAATAGCGTCCCACGTCTTTTCTCGTTCTGCGCTGGCATTTTTCATCCAACGTCCATTAATCGCTTTCCGTCATGCCCACTTCTTTTCCCGCCCCACGTCCTACGCCCCACGCCCCACGTCCATGAGCAAACGCGATTACTACGAAGTACTGGGTGTAGCTAAAGGAGCGAGCGACGAAGAGCTCAAGCGCGCCTATCGCAAACTGGCGATGAAATACCACCCCGACCGCAACCCAGGGGATAAAGCGAGCGAGGAGGCCTTTAAGGAAATCAGCGAGGCCTATGAGGTTTTGAGTGACGAGCAAAAGCGCGCCGCTTACGACAAATACGGGCACGAGGGCATGCAGCGCGGTGCTGGCGGCTTCGGCGGCGGGGCAGGTGGCTTCTCAGACGTGTTCGGCGATGTCTTTGCCGACATCTTCGGTGGTGGCGGCGGCCGTGGCGGCCCACGGCGTGGCGCGGATTTGCGCTACATCATGGAGCTGACGCTGGAAGAAGCGGTGTTCGGCAAGACCGAGACCATCAAGCTGCCCGCCTACGACGACTGCAACCCCTGTAACGGCTACGGAACGGCAGACGGCAAGAAGCCCAAGGACTGCCCGACCTGCCACGGCCAAGGCAAGGTGCAGGTGCGGCAGGGTTTCTTCGTCATGGAGCAAACCTGCCCAACTTGCCGGGGGCGCGGCACGGTCATCCCCGACCCCTGCAAAGCTTGCCGAGGTGCCGGCAAGGTCAAGCGCGAGAAAAAGCTGGAGGTCAAAATCCCTGCGGGTGTCGATACCGGAGACCGTATCCGCCTCTCCGGTGAGGGCGAGCCCGGCGACCGCGGCCAAGGCGCTGGCGACCTCTACGTGCAGATCAACGTCAAGCCGCATGAGTTCTTCGAGCGCGATGGTTCAGACCTGCACTGCACGGTGCCGGTGAGCATCGTCACCGCTACGCTCGGCGGCGAGTTGGAAGTGCCCACGCTCAGCGGCAAGGCCCAGCTCAAAGTGCCGGAAGGCACCCAGAGTGGCCGCACCTTCCGTCTGCGCGGGCAGGGGGTAAAGAGTGTCAGAGGCGGCGCGCAGGGCGATTTGCTCTGCAATTTGGTGGTCGAGGTGCCGGTGAAGCTCTCTGGCAAGCAGAAGGATTTGCTCAAAGCCTTTGGCGAATCGCTGAATGGCGACGGCGGCCGCAACACGCCGGAGTCAGCGGATTGGTTGTCCAAGGCGAAGAAGTTTTTCGATAACTTGGCGAGCTAGTTTTTAGCTCTGTCCAAACCTCGGTAGGGGCAAGGCATGCCTTGCCCCTACATGAGCGCTCAGCTGCGCTTCGGCTGCCTAAATCACGCTGCCTTCGGCAACGCAAAACGCTCACCAAGCCATGCCAGCGCCGCCTCGCGGCTGGCATCACTATTGACCTCATCGGGGTGGAAACTCGGCTTGAAGTAGGCCAAGTAGCGCGGTGCGAGCGAGCGGATCAAGCCGCCTTTGCCGAATAAAAACGTCATCCCTGCACGCTTACTTTCTTTGCTGAGTGGGCGCGGACTGGCCTTGATGAGGCTCCGCATATGGAGCGTGCTGAACAGGCTGAACTCCAGCGTCGTGAACAGCATTTGGCTACAGCGCAGCCAATAGCTGCCGACTTGCTGTTGGTAGACGTCGTAGGCAACTGCCTTGTGCTCAGATTCCTCGACCGCATGCCAGAGCCAGAGTGCGAGCGCGCGCTCATCCATGCCCTTAAAAAAGCGGTCGTCTTCTAGGACTTGCTCGGCGAGCATTGCGGTGAAGTGCTCAAGTGCGCAGGTCATGGCGAGTTGGCGCTCAGGACTCATCCACTTTCTGCGCCAGCCAAGGCCGCGTTTGACGAAGGCCTCGACCTCCTGCGTCGGGAAGCCGCGCCGCGCCATAAACGTATTGAGCGCGGTGTGCTCTTGGCCGTGGTAGGCCTCTTGGCCGATAAAGCCTCGGATGGCGGCGCGCAGGGCAGGGTCTTTTACCCGCTCCTGAAAGTGGCGCACGGCATTGATGAAGAAGCGCTCGCCTTCTGGGAAGGTGCAGCTCTGCGCCGTCAGCAGCAGCGTCTTGAAGACATCATCGGCAAACCAGTAGGTCGGCATGCTGTCGTCGAAATGGAAGTCCATACGACGGGGTTTGATGGTGGCCTGCGTCATCGCGTCTGTCCTCTCAATTGCTTAGCCGCAGCATGCTTCGGGGTGCCTGAATACGCCTTGGCCGGAGCGCCGAGGTCGCTGGCGCAGTGGTGGCCCTTCTTGGCGCGACAGCGGCCCATAAGCAGGGCCCCGGGGCGTGCCTCCCTGCACGCCCGTTCGGCCTAAAAACCTGCCACTGGCAGGTTTTCCCTTGTTGTGAATTTGGGCTGAGAGGTTGCCGTCCTTGGCGCGACAGCGGCCCATAAGCAGGGCCCCGGGGCGTGCCTCCCTGCACGCCCGTTCGGCCTAAAAACCTGCCACTGGCAGGTTTTCTTAACGGCCGAACCCGCGCTTGGCGAGCTCGATGCGGGCAATCACGCCCTTGTGCACCTCATCCGGCCCGTCAGCCAAGCGCAGGCTGCGGGCTTGGGCGAAGAAGCCGGTCAGCGCGGTGTCGCGGCTCATGCCCATGCCGCCGTGCAGTTGCATGGCCATGTCCACCACCATTTGCAGCACATTGGGGGCGACGACTTTGATGGCACTGATTTCGGTCATCGCCGCCAATGCGCCGACCTTGTCGATCTTCCAAGCGGCATACAGCGTCAGCAGGCGGGCTTGGTCGATGGCGATGCGCGCCTCGGCCACGCGCTCGCGGTTACCGCCTAGGTTCAGCAAGGGCTTGCCGAAGGCGGTGCGGCTCATGCCCCGGTGGATCATCAAATCCAGCGCTTGCTCGGCCGCACCTAAGCAGCGCATGCAGTGGTGGATGCGGCCTGGGCCTAAGCGGCCTTGGGCGATTTCAAAGCCACGGCCAGGGCCGGCGATGATGTTATCGACCGGCAGGCGGACGTTTTTGAAGTGCACCTCGCCGTGGCCGTGTGGCTCGTCGTAGTCGCCGAATACGGGGAGCATGCGTTGGATCTCGACACCCGGCGCATCCAGCGGCACCAACACCATGCTGTGCTGGTTATGGCGGCCGCGGTCAGGGTTGGCCGTGCGGGCCATGAAGATGCCAATCTTGCAGCGCGGGTCGCCGACGCCGGAGCTCCACCACTTCTTGCCGTTGAGGACGATTGCATTGCCATCGAGCTCGGCGGTGGCCTCCATATTGGTGGCGTCGCTCGATGCTACATCCGGCTCGGTCATAAAGAAGACGCTGCGGATTTCGCCCGCCAGCAGGGGCTCTAGCCACTGCTGCTTTTGCGCCTCAGTGCCGTACTTCCAGAGCACTTCCATGTTGCCGGTGTCGGGGGCGGCGCAATTGAAGATTTCTGGTGCCATCAGGCTGCGGCCAGTTTCCTCGGCCACGGGTGCGTACTCCAAAACTGACAGCCCAGCGCCGCGTGTCGCATCCGGCAAGAACAGGTTCCAGAGGCCTTCCTTCTTTGCTTGAGTCTTTAAGGCTTCCACTCGTGGGGGGATTTGCCAAGCGCGCCAGTCCCCGCCGTGGCGTTGCTCGTGGATCTCGGCCCAATGCTTGGCCTCAACGGGGGCTATGTGCTCCTTAATGAAGGCCTTCACTTTCTTTTGGTAGCTACGGGACGCTTCGCTTTGCTCGAAGTTCATGGGTTTAGGCTCTCCAGCCTTGGGGCTTATCGCCGCAGTGTGCCTGCTTTTTAAGAAACATTGGGCAAAAAATACTAGCCTTACAAACCAAGCGGTATGGTTGACAGAACGACTGACGAAAGTTCATATTCGTCACATGCGCAGCGCCTCCATCACCCAGCCCGAAGTCCGTTTGCAGATTCTCGCCACCGCCGAGAAGTTGTTCCGTAGCTATGGCTACGCGAAAACCACGGTGGCGGACATCGCCCGCGAGTGCGGCATGAGCCCGGCCAACGTCTATCGTTTTTTTGAGAGTAAGGCGGCGGTCAATGAGGCGATCACTGAAGTCTTGCTGGATCAGCAAGAGGCCAGCGCCAACGCCATCGCCGCCGAAAAGCGCCCAGCCGCAGAGCGCCTGCGCAAGCTCCTGTTGGCGATGCACAGCTTCACGCTGGAGCGCTACTTAAAGGAATCTCAGGTGCATGAGCTCTGCCGCCGGGCGATGGATGAGCAGTGGGGCGTGATTGATGCCCACATCCAGCGTGTGCGTGCGCTGACCCGCAGCCTGATCGAAGAAGGCATGCGCAACGGCGAATTTGCCCCGCGTGATTTAGAGGTGACGGCGCGTTGTGTCAGCAACGCGATGATGCCGTTCTGCCACCCCCAGACGGTGGCGGAGAATTTCTCCAAAGACCAAAAGCGTCAGGCCTTGCAGATGGGCGAGTTTTTGGTGGCGGCACTGAAAGCGGGCTAATCGATTGTGAATTATTGATGACGATTGTCGTAAGTCGTCACTCATCCAAGGAGTTGGACATGAAGCATTCCCTAATGATGGTCGCTGCGGCGATGTTGCTGGCCGCCTGCAAACCAGCGCCGGTTCCGGTGGATGACGTGCGCTTAGTGCGGACGACGACGGTCGGCGAGACCCCGACCACGGCGAGCAACACCTACGCGGGTGAAGTGCGCGCGCGGTATGAGTCGGCATTGGCCTTCCGCGTCGGCGGCAAGATCACCGCACGCGCGGTGAATGCCGGTGATGCGGTACGCGCTGGGCAGGTTTTGGCGCGCTTGGATGCGACGGACCTAAACCTCGGCGACGCCGCTGCCAGCGCGCAAGTCGCTGCCGCGCAAGCGCAGTTCAACGTCGCCAAAACTGATTTAGAGCGCGTCCGCGGCCTACACGCCAAAAAGTACTCCAGCCAGGGCGAGTTGGACCGCTTCACTACGCAGTTTGAGGCTGCCCAAGCGCAGCTCGAAGCGGCCAAGGCTCAGCGCAACCAAGTCGCTAATCAGGCGCGCTATACCACTCTGAGCGCTGACGCCGACGGCGTCGTGCTCGCGGTGTTGGCTGAGGCAGGGCAGGTAGTCGCTGCCGGGCAACCCGTGGTGCAGATCGCCAAGGCTGGTGAGATCGAAGTCGCCACGGCCATCCCAGAGGACCGTATCAATACCGCCCGCGTCGGCATGCCGGTTCGTGTCAGCCTATGGGCTAGTGATGGCAGCAGCTATCCGGCCACCGTGCGGGAGATCGCCTCCGCCGCCGACCCCCTCACGCGTACCTACGCGCTGCGCGTGTCGGTGCCCAACCCGCCCGCGGCTATGCGCCTGCGGATGACCGCATCGGTAACCATCCCGCAGCAGGGTTTGCCGGATTTGGTGCATATCCCGGCGTCCGCGATGGTGGCGCAGCAGGGCAAGGCGGGCGTTTGGGTGGTGCAGCCTAAGTCAGGCGTCGTCAGCTTCCGCCCGGTGGAGTTTGGCGGGGTCGAACGCAACGACGTGCTGGTGCGCTCCGGTCTGAACACTGGTGAAGTCATCGCTACCGCCGGTGCTAGCTATTTGCGCGAGGGGCAGAAGGTCCGCTTGATGCGCCAAGCGCCAATTGCTGCCAAGCCCGCCGCCGCCGCTGCACCGTAATTGGAGCGCTCTGCCATGCACGCTGCGGACAAGGACACCGGCTTTAACCTCTCGCGCTGGGCGATTGAGCACGCCAATCTGACGCGCTTCATCATCGTCATGTTGATGATCGCTGGCACGCTCAGTTACCTGCGGCTGGGGCAGAAGGAAGACCCCGACTTCACCTTCCGCGCGATGGTCGTGCGGGTCTACTGGCCGGGTGCGACCGCAGCAGAAATGGCGCAGCAAGTGCTTGACCCCATCGAAGCCAAGCTGCAAGAGACCCCTTGGCTGGACAAGCTGCAAAGCTACGCCAAGCCGGGTGAGGCGGCGATTTTTGTCTTTGTGCGCGAGGACATGCCCGCCAAGGAGGCCAAACAGGCCTGGTATCAGGTGCGCAAAAAGGTGGGCGATGTGCGCAGCCAGCTGCCGAGCAATTTGATTGGCCCCTTCTTCAACGACGAATTTGGCGACACCTTCATCGCCATGTATTCCTTCGTGGCTGACGGATTCACCTATGGCGAATTGCGCGACTACGCCGACCAAGCGCGCGGCGCGCTTTTGCGCGTACCCGGGGTGGAGAAGGTCGAGATGCTGGGGGTGCAGGAAGAGAAGGTTTACGTCGAGTTCAGCGCCCGCAAATTCGCGCAATTGGGGATTAGCTTCCCGCAGTTGGAGCACGCGCTGGCGGGCTACAACACCATGACGCCGGCGGGTGTGCTCAACACCGCAGAGCAAGTGGTCTTCGTGCGGGTGGATGGCCACTACCAATCTATCGAAGACATCGAAAACACCCGCATCCGCGCAGGCGCTCAGAGCATCCGCATTGGCGATTTCGCCAAGGTTTACAAGGGTTACGAAGACCCGCCGCGCAGCAAGATTCGCCACCGCGGCAAAGAGGCCATCGCCCTCGGCGTGGTGATGAAGAACGACGCCAACGTCCTGCATGTGGGCGAGGGGCTCAAGGTAGCGGTCGGGCATCTGCGCAATGCCTTCCCTGTCGGCATTGAAGTGCAGCAATACACCGACCAACCCAAGGCGGTGAAGGGAGCCGTCAGCGGCTTCGTCCGCGCGCTGGTCGAAGCACTCGTGTTCGTGCTCATCGTCACCTTCATCTCGCTGGGTCTGCGCGCTGGCTTAGTGGTGGCACTCACGATTCCGCTGGTGCTGGCGGTGTCGTTCATGGTGATGGATAGCCTTGGCATCCAGCTGCAAAAAATCTCCCTCGGTGCGCTCGTCATGGCCTTGGGCCTGCTGGTGGACGACGCCATGATTGCCGTCGAGATGATGGCGCGGAAGCTCGAAGAGGGCTACGACAAAATCAAAGCCGCGAGCTTTGCCTACACCTCCACCGCCTTCCCCATGCTCACCGGCACGGTCATCACCGCCGTAGGGTTCTTGCCGGTCGGTATCGCCAAATCGGCATCCGGCGAGTACGTCAGCACCATGTTCCAAGTCATCGGCATTTCGCTGATGGTGAGCTGGGTGGCGTCGGTGTACGTCACGCCGTACTTGGGCTACCTGTTGCTTAAGGAAAAACCCAAAGGCTCAGCCGAGCACCACGAGGTGTTCGACACCCCCGGCTACCGCCGCCTGCGTGCCTTGGTCGATTGGTGCGTGCGTGCGCGCTGGACGGTCATCATCGCCACGCTGGTGTTGTTCGTTGCTGCGCTGGCGAGCTTCAAGTTTGTGCCCAAGCAGTTCTTTCCGGACTCCACCCGCTTGGAGCTGATGGTCGACCTCTGGTTGCCCGAGGGTTCGAGCTTTGCCGCGAGTGAGAACGTCACCAAGCGCTTTGAACAAAAGCTGCTCGCGGATGACGGCGTGGCCGACTTCACCGCTTACGTCGGCATCGGCAGCCCGCGCTTTTATTTGCCGCTGGATCAGCAGTTCAACCACAGCAACTTCGCGCAGTTCATGGTCGTCGCCAAGGATTTGGAAGGCCGCGAGGCGCTGCGCTTGCGCATGAAGCAATGGCTGGCCCAAGAGTTCCCAGAAGTACGCAGCAAGATTGACCGGCTACCCAACGGCCCACCGACCGGCTGGCCGGTGCAGTTCCGTGTGCAGGGGCCGGACCCCGCTGTTGTGCGCCAGCTCACTGAGGAAGTGAAGACGGTGATTCGTGGTAATCGCTACGTGCATAACGTCCATGACAACTGGCACGAGCCCATCCCGACCCTACACATCGACGTCGATCAAGAAAAGCTGCGCCTACTTGGCATCAGCAGCAATGACGTGCGCGGTGCCGGCAACACCATCATGTCCGGCACGCCGATTGGCCACTACCGCGAGAACAATCGCGACATCCAGATCGTCGCGCGCCAGCCACTGGTAGAGCGCGACACCTTGGGCAGCCTGCAAGACGCTTATATGCCGACTGCCCACGGGGTTTCCGTGCCCTTCGCCCAATTTGGCAAGGCCACGCCGAGCTTTGAGCAAGGCGTGATCTGGCGCCGCGACCGCCTATGGGCCATCACCATTCAAGGTGAGGTTGTCGACGGCGTGCAAGCGCCGGATGTCTCAATGGCCATCGACAAACAACTGGGTGAGATCAAAGCGAAGCTGCCTGCGGGCTACAGCATGGGCATCGCCGGGCCCTTGGAGGCCAGCAAGGTCGCCAACGACTCCATCAACGCAGAAATGCCGAAGATGGTCGTGCTCATCCTGTTACTGCTGATGATCCAGCTCCAGCACTTTGGCCGGACGATGATGGTGTACCTCACCGCGCCCTTGGGCGTGATTGGTGCGGCGTTTGCCCTGTTGATTACCCAGACGCCGTTTGGCTTCGTTGCACTGCTGGGCGTCATCGCCTTGGCGGGCATCATCATGCGTAACTCGGTGATCTTGGTGGATCAAATCGAGCAGGACATCAAGGAGGGCTTTGACCCTTGGACGGCGGTGGTGGAGTCCACCGTCCGCCGCGCGCGGCCCATTCTGTTGACTGCTGCGGCGACGATTCTGGCGCTAGTGCCTTTAGCCTTTACGGTGTTCTACGGCCCTGCGGCCATCGCGCTGATGGGTGGCTTGACCATTGCTACCCTGCTGACGCTGACCTTCTTGCCCTCGCTCTACGCGGCGTGGTTCAAGGTGCAGCGCGGGCAACCCAGCAAGCCGCACGGCGGCGGCGCGCTGGCGGCGGCTTAGCCAGCGGCGCGGCTAGGGGGCGCGGCGCTGGGCGTTAAGGCTCAGTGCCGGGCGCAACTACCGCGCACGCGCTGCTGCGGATTGCCTCACAGCGCTCGTGCGTCCACGTCGAGCAGGGTGTCGTCCAAGCTACTCAGCAGGGCGGCTAGGCGCTCAGTTTTCGGCAGCTCCCAGCGGTAAAAGTAGCGGCAAGCATTGAGCTTGGCTTGGTAGAAGTCATGATCTGGCCCGCCATTGGCGATTTGCCGCTGCGCGACCAGCGCTTGCGCAAGCCAAATCCACGCGATCACCGTATGCCCCAGCAGTTCTAGGTACGCCCAAGAGTTGCACAGGAAACGATCGGCATCGCCCTTGCTGGCCGCCGCCACCAGCGCCACAGTGGTGTCGGTGACGCTGCGCACCGCGGCGTGCAGGCTGTGGGCATATTCCGCAAGCGGTGCGATGACCTCAGCAGCGGCTGCGGTTTCACTCAAGCGGCGCATCAGCAGCTTGAAGGCTGCGCCGCCCTGCATGGTGACTTTGCGGCCAAGGAGATCGAGCGACTGAATACCGTTGGTACCTTCGTGGATAGGGTTGAGTCGGTTGTCTCGGTAAATCTGCTCCACGGGATAATCGCGGGTGTAGCCGTAGCCGCCGAGAATTTGCAGGGCCCAATAGTTGGCCTCTAGGCAGTAGTGCGAGCTCCAAGCCTTGATGATGGGCGTCAAAATCTCCAGCTCTAGCAGGAGCGCTTCCTGCTCGGTGGCGTCGTCGCTGGCGGCGCGTTGGTCCACCAACTTTGCGCCATACAGACACAGCGCGGCAGCACCCTCGGCATAGGCTTTTTGCGTCAGCAGCATGCGCTTGACGTCCGGGTGCTCGACGATCTTCAGCTGCGGCTGGCTGGCATCGCGGTTGCTCAAGCTGCGGCCCTGTGGCCGCTCGCGTGCGTACTGCAACGAGTATTGGTACGCCGAGCAGCCCTGCACGGCAGCATTAAAGCCGACGGCGATGCGCGCCTCATTCATCATGTGGAACATGTAATTCAGGCCCTTGTGCGCTTCGCCGATCAGCTCGCCGTAGCAGTCGCTGCCCTCGCCAAAACTCAGTAGGGTGTTGACCGTGCCGCGATAGCCCATCTTGTGGTTGAGCCCCGCGAGCACGACATCATTGGGCTCGCCCATCGTGCCATCGGCATTCAGTCGGTAGCGCGGCACGATGAACAGCGAGATGCCCTTGGTGCCCGCCGGCCCGCCTGGGATTTTCGCCAGCACCAAATGCACGATGTTCGCAGCCAGCTCATGCGCGCCGCCGGAGATCCACATCTTGCTGCCCTTGATCCGGTAACGGCCATCCTCGGTCGGCGTCGCCGTGGTGCGGATGTCTGCCAGCGATGAGCCTGCCTGTGGCTCCGATAAGCACATCGTCCCGAAGAAGCGCCCGGCAATCATCGGCTGCATGTAGCGGCGCTGCTGCTCCTCGCTCGCGTGCGCCGCCAGCAGGTTGGCGGCCGCCATCGTCAAAAACGGATACGCCACGGTGGGCCCGTTGCTGGCGTTAAAAAACCACGCCACCGCTTGCGACACGGTAAACGGCAGCTGTAGGCCGCCGTGCGCTGGGGCAAAGCCCGCCGACAAAAATCCGTGGTCAATGTAGGCATCTACCGCCGCCTGCACTTCGGGGATGAGCACTACCTTGCCATCGACCAGATGCGGCTCGTTGGCGTCTGCTTTCGCGCTGTGATTGGCGAACTTTTCGCTGGCGACTCGCTCGGCGGTGTCCAACATGGCGTCGAAGGTATAGCGACTATGCTCGGCGTAGCGGGGCCGCGCGCACAGAGCTTCTACCTGCAACAGCTCATAGAGATAAAAATCCAGATCGCGACGATTCACCGGCATGCTGCACTCCTGATGGTGTTGGGGATCAGCCCAAAAGCGCTGGCGAGCATAGGCCCAATCGCCGTCAGACCCTAGCCTTGGGCTCAAGTAAGGCCACTGCCGAGCCGCAGCGCGGCTGCCATCGCCAAGGATTCACGAAAACGACCGCCCAAGCCGCTCAGGCTTGGGGCAAATCCGCCGCTATAAAGCGCTTTCTCCCTGTAAGCCATACCCGCCAATACGCTATCCTTGGCGGATAATTTTTGTGCACACCCAAGACATCAAGGACCCCAAACCGTGAACGAAACCACTCTGAATCAAACCGCCAAAGCTATGGTCGCCCCCGGCAAAGGCATTTTGGCCGCCGACGAATCCACCGGCACCATCAAAAAGCGCTTTGACAAGATTGGCGTCGAGAACACCGAAGCCAACCGCCAGGCCTACCGCGACATGCTGTTCACCACGCCCGGCTTTGAGCAACACACCAGCGGCGTCATCCTGTTTGAAGAAACCCTGTTCCAGAAGAGCCTCGCAGGCCAATCCTTCTCTGAACTGCTCGCTGCCAAGGGCGTGATCCCCGGCATCAAGGTCGACAAGGGCGCGATTGCTCTGGCCGACGGCGGCAAGGAAGAGACCATCACCGAAGGCCTCGACGGCCTGCGTGAGCGCCTCGCCAAGTACAAAGAGGCGGGTGCCCGCTTCGCCAAGTGGCGCGCCGTCATCACTATTAATGAGTCCGCCCCCAGCGACTACGCAATCCACGTCAACGCCCACGCGCTGGCCCGCTACGCCAAGCTCTGCCAAGAGGCGGACATCGTGCCCATCGTCGAGCCAGAAGTCCTGATGGACGGCGACAACAGCATCGAAGTCTGTGAAGAAGTCACCGACGTCGTGCTGGAAGCTGTGTTCGCAGAATTGAGCGCCCAGAACGTCCTGCTGGAAGGCATGGTGCTCAAGCCCAATATGGTCGTCCCCGGCATGAAGTGCCCGACCCAGAACAGCGTGCAAGAAGTGGCGGAAGCCACCCTGCGCGTGCTCAAGCGCCGCGTGCCGGTCGCCGTGCCCGGTATCGCCTTCCTCTCCGGCGGCCAGAGTGATGAGCTCGCCACCGCCCACTTGGACGCCATGAACAAGATCGGCGGCTTCCCTTGGGGCCTCACCTTCAGCTACGGCCGCGCCCTGCAAGCCGCAGCGCTCAAGGCCTGGGGCGGCAACAACGCCGAAGCCGGCCGCGCCGCTCACCTCCACCGCGCCAAGATGAACAGCCTTGCCTCCCTCGGCAAGTGGGACAAGAGCCTCGAAAAATCCGCCTAAGCCAGCACCAAGCGGCCTGCCCAGCCGGGCAGCAAAAAGCCACCGCTCGCGGTGGCTTTTTTGTGGCTTGAGGCCAGTTTTGCGCAAGGAATGCCCAAACCGCATTTTTTCTATAAAAAGTGGTTGACGCCCTACAGAAGTCGACTATTATTGCGGCCCACGCGGGAATAGCTCAGTTGGTAGAGCGATACCTTGCCAAGGTATAGGTCGCGAGTTCGAATCTCGTTTCCCGCTCCAAGTTTGGCCCTGCAGCGTGGCAGGGCACCGTTAAAAGCCCCGTACGCGGGGCTTTTATTTTCCAAGGCCTAGCAAGCTCTGGAGTGCTAATCCGCAAGGGATTAGCGCAGCAGCAACACCCAAGGCTGGGTGGCAGAGTGGTCATGCAGCGGACTGCAAATCCGCGTACGCCGGTTCAATTCCGACCCCAGCCTCCATTACATCGGTTCCCGATGTCTCCGGCGGTCTTTAAGCCCAAGTGGTTTTTGGGTTTGCTGGGGCCTTGCGTCTGCCGATGCCACCGGGATTTCGCCCAATCTCTACAGAAAATGCCCAGATGAAAATCGAAAAAAGCATCCACGACTCGTTCTGCTCTGCATACGCTGGGGCCGTAGTCCGTTTCATTGTCACTGGCGTCAATGAAGACGTGTCATTTGATGCCAAAACTCAGCGGTTCGTTTCCAAGCAGGTCGATGAAGACGTGCGTGCGGCTGACTGCGAGTGGTGGGTGGGGGATGACTGGCAGACCTTTGTTGGCCCTCTACTGTGCGAGACCGACCTAGCGCACCCGAAATTCTCTGAGGAGTCGCTGAGCAAGGCGATCATTTTTGCCCTGAGAAAATCGGCGACCGGCAAGCGCATGAGCCATATTCTGGCCGGGCTCGACTAAATTTCCTGTCGGCAAAGCAGGTGAACAGAGCTGTCGCTCTAGCTGATAAACCGCTGGCTGGTAATCGTTGCCGTTGACGCTAGGGCAGCGGCAAGAACCAGCCAAAAGCCGCCTGTGGATCGGATTTTCTACCAACTGCTGGCCCAGTTAATGGGGATTGCCCATTCGCTGCCGTCAGCCGAGGATGCGATGCGCAGCAATCAGGATCTGGATAATGAGTTCCTCCTTGGTGAGCGGCGCTTCTGGGATGAAGAACCAGGCGAATTCGAGCTGGAGCATGCGTTGCCCTACATTCAACCCGGTCCCTACTGTCTCGAGGCCAGGGCGGCGCGCCGTAAAGTGATTCTGAAAACATGGATGAACACCCCCAAGCTTTACGGACTTTCCGACGCGTTGGGTGTTCTCAGATATTG
>CAZHTI010000036.1:0-18927 GCA_964535755.1 uncultured Salinisphaerales bacterium
CGCTTCCACACCACGCGTAAATAGCCCTTATTCAGCTTAAAGCCGGTGCGCAAATCGCTGGCAAAGCGTGAATGTGGCAGCGCTTCGAACTTCAACTCCGCATTGCCGCCTAGCTCAATAAAGCCGTGGCGGGCGAAGGTCAGCGTGGCGCGGCCACGGTTGTCGGTGCTGAGCACATCGCCCTCAACCAGCGCGTCGCCGTCTCGGAGCGGGAAGCGCGCACCGGCACGCTGCACTTGCAGCAGGCCGCTGTAACTCTCGACCTCTATCAACTGCTCCTCATCCGAGGAGTGCACCGGCATACCAGCAACCATAAAGGCAGCAGCAGCCGCCAACAGCAACTTCGGGAAACGGGAGGATTTCATCAGGCGGCTCGTGCGCGGCTAGTCATGTGGGCGAAGCAAAGCAAAGCGCAATGCTAAAGCCAAAACTGCCGCTTCCGCGCGCCCGAGGCTCTCCAGCCTTTAGCAAAATCCGCAGGGCAGCTTCGGCAATCACTGCCAGCGCCGCCGCTCACTGCCTTGCAGCGGGCCATCAAAGCGCGGCACAATGCGCATCAGTGATGCACTTTGCAACATTTTGCAGCATGGAGCTAACGATGACCGCCCTGCGTATTGCTGACCCACTGGCTGAAAGGGCACGGAAAGAAGCCAAGTTGATGCACCGCTCGCTGGCTGCGCAAGTCGAGCATTGGGCTTGGCTGGGCGCGCGGCTGGAGGAAAGCGGCCTCTCGCTAGACACCATCAAAGCCCTGAAAAGTGGCGATTTACCCGCCGCCAACGGCGCACAAGCAGTCAGCCTGCAAGAGCGCGCCGCGGATATTTTCGCCAACATTGGCAACCCTGCTGCGCACGCCACCGCGCGCGCGGAATTGCTCGCCCACGGCCTGCCGCTCTATGGGCGCAATCCGCAAGGCGATTTGGTGCGGGAGGTAGCCAGCGGTGCGCAAACCCGAGGCGTTTGGGACGTCGAACGCAACACCTTCGTCGCCGACGAATAATTCGTGCAGGCCGAAGCCCCAGCCCTGTTCGTCCTCGCTGGCATCAACGGCGCGGGCAAAAGCAGTTTTTACTCGCGGCATTTGGCACGGCTAGACCTGCCCTTCATCAATGCCGACCTGATCGCCAAGGCCCGCTCCGGCCAATGGGCAGTGACCGCCGATGAAGCCTATTCCGCCGCCGCAGAGGCTGAGCGACAGCGCCGCGTGCTGATCGCGGCAGGCAAATCGTTTTGCATGGAGACGGTGTTCTCGCATGCCAGCAAGCTGGATTTTCTGCGCGACGCCAACGCCGCTGGCTATCGCGTCACCGTCGTTTTCGTCGGCATTGAGGGAGCGGACACGGCGATGGCGCGGGTGTCCCATCGGGTCGGGCATGGCGGCCATGCGGTCGCAGCTTCGGTGATTGCTGCCCGCTACCCGCGCGTGATGGCGAATCTTGCGGCGGTCATCGACGTCGTGGCGCAGGTGCGGCTCTATGACAACTCAGCCCCCGGCCGCGACTACCGCTTAGTCGCCGTCTTCGATGACGGTAGCTGTAGTGAGCAGCACCCGCCCATCCCGCACTGGGCGCTCGCCGTCTTGCCAGCCAAGCTAGCCAAAACCAAGCGCCCCAGCGGCAAGTAGCGATTGCTCCGGCTTGAGCGCCGCCCAAATCGCGCACACTCCGACCCCCAACCTTAGAGCGTACCCACCCATGCCCCGCCTGATTCTTGAAGAAAGCCGCCTGCACCCCGCCATCCGAGAGCAAGTCGCCCTGCTCCACCGTGACATCGTGGAGGAAGTTGCTGCTGCCGTCGGCCAGCACCGCATCGTGGTCGTCGGCATGGCACAAAACCCCGCACCCCGCCGCGCCCGCCGCTTGCTCGCCACGGCAGGCCTCGCCTTCCACTATCTGGAGTACGGCAGCTACTTCAACCACTGGCGTCGGCGCAACGCACTCAAGCTCTGGACTGGCTGGCCGACCTTCCCGATGGTGTTCGTCGATGGCCAGCTCATCGGTGGTGCCGACGACCTAGAGCGCTTGCTTCAGAGCGGCGCGCTCAAACCCTAGCCGCTAGACGCCAAAAGCCGAGCGTTGCCGCCGACGGCAGAGGTGTTGACGGTGAGCGTGCGCTCGGCAACAAAGCGCAGCAGGTAGTGCGGCCCGCCCGCTTTAGGCCCAGTGCCGGAGAGCCCCTCGCCGCCGAAGGGCTGCACGCCCACCACCGCGCCGGTCATGCTGCGGTTGATGTAACAGTTACCCACCGGCAAGCGCCGCGCAATGTGCCGCCAGGTGCTCTCGATGCGGCTATGCACGCCCAAGGTCAGGCCGTAGCCGAGTCCGTTGATGCCGTCGATGAGCGCATCCAGACCCTCCGCTGGGTAGCGCAGCACATGCAGGATGGGGCCGAACTGCTCCTCCGAGAGTGCGGCGAGGCCAGCAATCTCGACCGCCAAGGGGGCGATGAAGCTACCCGCAGCGGCGAGCGACTCCGGCACTGCTAACTCGCCGATCAACTTGGCTTCACGCTTCATGGCATCCGCATGGCTTCGCAACTTGCTGCGGGCGTCTTCGTCAATCACTGGGCCGATGTCGGTGGCCAGCAGGGCTGGATCACCAACGCGTAACTCCTGCATCGCGCCACTCAGGAGGTGGATCACCTTGTCGGCAATTTCCTCTTGCAGGCACAGCAAGCGCAGCGCGCTGCAACGTTGCCCGGCGGAGTAGAAGGCACTGGCAATCGCATCCTTGACGACCTGCTCGGGCAGCGCGGAGCTATCCACCAGCATCGCGTTTTGGCCGCCGGTCTCGGCGATCAGCGTGCTGATGGCACCCGGCTTCGCCGCCAAACTGCGGTTGATGGCCTGCGCCACCGCGACCGAGCCGGTAAACACCACGCCGGCACTCCCTGCGGCCGCCACCAAAGCCGCGCCCACCTCGCCCGCACCTAGCACCAAGTGCAGCACCGCAGGCGGCACGCCGCACTCGTGCAGCAGGCGGGTCATCGCATGGGCGACGGCATTGGTTTGCTCGGCAGGCTTCGCCACCACGGCGTTGCCGGTGACCAGTGCCGCGGCAATCTGCCCCACAAAAATCGCCAGCGGGAAGTTCCAAGGGCTGATGCAGACGAACACGCCCTTGCCGTGCAACTGCAATTCGTTGTGCTCGCCGGTGGGGCCGGTGAGCGTGGTGGCGGCGCCCATCAAGCGGCGCGCTTCAGCGGCGTAGTAGCGTAAAAAATCCACCGCCTCGCGTAGCTCGGCATTGGCATCGCCCAGCGTCTTGCCCGCCTCCAGCACCAAGAGCCGGAGATAGGTGGCTGGCTCAGCCTCCAAGCGGTCTGCGGCGCGCTCTAAAGCGGCGGCGCGCAGGGCGACTGCGGTGTGGTCCCAGCCCGCTTGGGCATCTTTGGCGGCCGCGACGACTGCGGGGATGTGTTCCGCCTTCGCGGCCTGCCAACTGCCGAGCACTTGTTCGTGCCGTGCAGGGTTGCGGATGGCCACCGCAGCGCCATGCCCCAGTGCGAACGTACTGATCGACTGCAAGGCCAGGGGTGCGGCGAGCTCGGGCGCTGCCAAGTCCTGCGCGAGCCGCAGCAGCGCGGTTTCCTCGGTCAGGAACAAACCTTTGGAATTGCGCCGGACTGCGCCGTAAAGCTCCACCGGCAAAGGCAGTGCCGGGTTGGTCTTTATGCTCAAGCGGCGCACGGCGTCGATGGGGTCGGCCACCAGAGCCTCGGGCGGGGTGTTCTCATCGAAGATGCGGTTGACGAAGCTAGTGTTCGCGCCGTTCTCCAACAGACGGCGGACGAGGTAGGGCAAGAGGTCTTCATGCGAGCCGACCGGCGAATAGACGCGGCAAGGGATGGGTACCTCCTCCTTGACGACCTGATACAGCGCCTCGCCCATGCCGTGTAAGCGCTGGAACTCATAGCCCGCGTCGTCACCGGCATAGGCGCGCACCTGCGCCACGGTGTGGGCGTTGTGGGTGGCGAGCATGGGGTAGAAGACATCGCGCGCAGCCAGCAGGCGGCGCGCGCAGGCGAGGTAGGCGACGTCAGTATTGGCCTTGCGGGTGAAGACCGGATAGCCCGCCAAGCCCTGCTCCTGCGCGCGCTTGACCTCAGTGTCCCAATAGGCCCCCTTGACCAAGCGCACGGCGATCCGGCGGCCAACTTTGCGCGCCAGAGCCTCTAACCACTCCACTACCGCCAGCCCGCGCTTTTGGAAGGCCTGCACCGCAAGCCCGAAGCCCTCGTAGCCTTGCAGCGAGGCATCCGAGAACACCTGCTCGATGAGGTCTAGCGACAGCTCCAGCCGGTCAGCCTCCTCAGCATCAACCGTCAGCCCAATGCCGTAGCGCTTGGCTTGCTGTGCGAGTGCGAGCAGCTTAGGGGCGAGCTCAGTGAGCACGCGCTGGCGCTTGGCCAGCTCATAGCGTGGGTGCAGGGCGGAGAGCTTGACCGAGATATTCGGCCGCGCATGCACGGGGGCGGCCGCGAACACAGGGTCTTGTTGGACTGCCTCGCCAATTGCAGCAATTGCGGCTTGGTAACTGCGCAGGTAGCGCTCGGCGTCTGCGCCGGTGAGAGCCGCCTCGCCGAGCATGTCGTAGCTATGCAGATAGGGGCGGTGGGCTTTGCTGCGGGCGTTTTTGAGGGCTTCCTCAATGCTGCGGCCCATCACAAACTGGCTGCCCATCAGCTTCATGGCTTGGCGCACCGCCAGTTGAATCACCGGCTCGGTGGACTTGGCAATCAGCTTGTTGAGCGCCAGGCGGAAGTTGCTGGTGGTGTCCGGCGAGAGCTTGACGATTTTGCCGGTCAGCATCAGCCCCCAAGTACCGGCGTTGACGAACAGCGAATCGCTCTTACCGAAGTGGTTCTCCCACTTGGCGTCACCGAGCTTATCGGCGATGAGCTTGTCTGCCGTCGCGTCATCGGGGATGCGTAGCAGCGCCTCAGCCAAGCACATCAGCAGCACGCCCTCCTCACTGGAGAGGTCGTATTGCTGCATGAAGGCATCGAGCGGCGATTGCTCCGCCTTCAAGCGGCGGACGCGGCTCACCCAGTCCGCCGCTTGGCGCACGACGAGGGCTGCGTGCTCACGCGGCAAGTCGGCGAGCGCGAGCATTTTGTGGATGAGCTGGGTTTCGTCGGCAAGGACGTGGGCAGCAATCGCGAGCCGGAGTGGGTCACGCGTGGGCGCTGGAGTGCTAAATACGAAGGAGGTCATGGCAAAAATTGGGCTGTAGGCATTGGCAGCGAGTTTGCGCGTTTTTGATCGAGCCAACCAAGCCAGCGCCGCTGCCCAAGGCGCGCACACTAAAACAACGCGCCTCGATTGCCGCTCACCGACGCCCCCGTCCTTGGGCCGCAGCGCGCTAGCTTTGCATGCTGCTAGCGGTAACACTTGCCGACGCTAATCACCGACCCGTAAGGACGCATTGGGCATGAACCACGCTGCAATCCCACACCTCAGCGCGCAAGCACTGCTCGCCGCCATTCGCAAAGGTGAAGTGACTGCCGTAGGCGCGCTGCGCGCCTACCGCACGCGCGTCGAGCAAGTAAACCCAAAAATCAACGCCTTGGTGGCCTTCCATTGGGAGTCGGCATTCGCCCGCGCCGAAGCACTCGACGCCCGCGCTGCCCGAGGCGACTGGGCTGGCCCCTTGCATGGCTTGCCGATGAGCGTGAAGGAGGGCTTCCACGTTGCGGGGATGGCAACGACGGTAGGTGATCCGCGCCTGCGCCAGCAGCGCCCCAAACACACTGCGGCCGCGGTGCAATTACTGGAAGCCGCAGGTGCAGTGATTTTTGCCAAGAGCAATGTGCCGATGCACATGAGCGACCTACAAAGCTACAACGCGGTCTATGGCGTCAGCCGCAACCCTTGGGATTTGCGCCGCACGCCCGGCGGCAGCTCGGGTGGCGCAGCCGCAGCACTCGCTGCCTGCCTGACGCCCATCGAGCTAGGTTCAGACCTCGCGGGGTCAATCCGCATCCCGGCCCACTTTTGCGGCGTCTATGGCCACCGGCCTACGTTCGACTTGGTGCCGGTGCGCGGGCACTTCATCGGCAAGCGCAGCTACACCGGCTTGGATTTCACCGTCGCCGGGCCCATGGCGCGCACGGTCGCTGACCTGCAACTGGCACTGGAGGTGCTGGCCAAGCCCGTCACCGCCGCAGGCACGCCCCTGCCCTGCCCCTTGCTGCCAGCACCGACTAAACCTTTGTCTGAGTGGCGTGTCGGCGTCTGGCTAAACGACCCCAAGGCCCCCATCGACGACGTGGTGCGGGACGTCCTGCAAAGCGCCGTTGCCAAGCTCAAGGCTGCCGGTTGCACGGTGATAGAGGGCGCACCCGAGGGCTTTAACCTCGACGCGCTCTACGACCTCTACTTTGCCCAGAACGCTGCCAGCATCGGCGCGGGCATACCCAGTAAACAGTACGCGCAAGCCGAGAAAGCGAGCTTCGCGGCCCGCTTCCTCGGTGGGCCGGTGAATACGCTGATTGGCTTCGCTCAGCGCATGACGGTGAGTCACCGCCAATGGTGCGAGGGCCAAGAGCAGCTCGCCAAGCTCAAGCACCAAGCAGCGATGGGACTGCAAGCGGCCGACGTCTGGCTGCTGCCATCGAACATTTGCACCGCGCCTGAGCATGTCGCGCCTAAGTCGTCCTTCTACCGGCGCTGGCTACGCATCAACGGACAGGCCACCCGTTACGCCGAGCAAATGCGCTGGGCGGCACCCTCGGCACTCTTGGGTTTGCCGGTCACCAATGCGCCTGTGGGCCTCGCGCGCGACGGCCTGCCGGTGGGCGTACAGATCATGGCGGGCGAGTTCGCTGACCGCAGCACTTTGGCCTTTGCGGCACTTCTGGAGCAACTCATCGGCGGCTTTGTCGCACCGCCGGAGCAAGTGGGCTAGACCACTAGCCGATAGCGGCTACTAAGCCTCGATCGGCGCAATGACTTCACGGCTGCGGATAAATGCCCGCACCGGCTCGGGGATTGCGAGTGCTTTTTGAGCGATGTAATCGAACCAAACAACCACGCCCTGCCCACAGGCCACGAGGCGGCCTGTGGAGTCGAACATGGCAGTCTGGGTTTCCATGCTGCTGCGGCCCATGCGGTGGATACGCAAGCCCACGGAGAGCGTCTCTGGGTAGTGGACTTGGGCGATGAAGTCGCAGGCGATGCGCGCCAGGATGATTCCGCTGGACTTCCAAAAATCATCCACCAAGGGTGCGACGGCGTCGAAGTACTCAAGCCGCGCCTGCTCGTCAAAAGTAAAAAACCGCGCGTTATTGACGTGGCCTAGGGAGTCCATATCCCCCCAACGGATGGGGATATGGGTGATGTGCTTGAAGTCTTGGACTTTTGGCCGCTCCACAGCGCTTAAGCCGCTTGGGCTGCGCCAGCGCTAGAGCGGCTTTGCAGGTTGGCGATGCGCTCCAACTCTTTACGGTGGTAGTACATGTTCCAGAGGATAGACACCGCGCAGAGCAGCAAATGCATGGCGCAGAAGAAGTTGGATTGGCGCGTGTAATAGAAGGAGTAGAGGCCAGCAAACAGCAGCGCGGCACTCACAAACACTTGGAACAACATGGTGATGGAGAAAAACCCCTTCAGTGCCTGACGCGCAATCACCGTCACCAGCAGCAGGCCAAACGGCAGACCGGTGGCGGCCAGATAGCGATAGCTTGCTTCCGGCGTGTAGTCGAAGTTCGCCGCAAAGAAATTGGGCAGCCAAATCGCCAAGGTAATGAACGCGATGACGACGTATGCGAGAACCATGATGGTGCCGAGGATGCGGGTCATGTCTTGGGCTCTGGATTTAGGAATTGAGGCTCGATTATAGCCAGCCGGTTTCGGGCAGCCAGCACAACGGCGCGCTTTTTTGCCGCGTTCGATTGCCGCCAGCCGGCGATCTCTGGCAGCGTACGCCCGCAGCCCACGCAGAGATCGCGTTCAACGCGACAAACCCCAACGCAGGGCGAGGCAACTTCGTCGTCTAACTCTTGGGTCATCGCAGCAGCACGCCGTGGTCAACTAGGGGAGGATTTTGCCGCCAAAGATGGCACACTCAGCAAGTCCATCATCCAAAGCCCTATAAAGATCATGCCCGCCATGCCCCGCATTCTTCGCCGCCTAGTTTTGGTTTCTATGAGCTTGGGTCTCGCTGCCTGCGTATCGTCGCAGGGACGGGTGGCGGACAAGGCCGCTCAGCCGATGGCGGCAGCAACCGAGGCAGTCGCCGCGCCTCTAGTAACCGTTGGCACTACGGTCTTCACCAGTGGGCCAATCAACCTCGTGCGCTTTGCCGATCAACTCCAAGCCGCCGGCAGCAGCAATAACGTTCAGCGCCTGCAAATCCCAGCAGGTAGCGCTGGCGTGGTGCTCAGCAGCGGCGAGAATTGGGTGGCGGTGCGCTTCAACCGCAGCGGCTATCTCTACTTCACGCTGGTCGAGAACAGCCTAGACGGCAGCCGCATCCGCGACCCACGTTTAGTCGGCAAGGCCTACTTGTATTTGCCGGATTGGGATGGCCGCAGCGGCCAAGTGATGCTCAATGGTCAGCGCTGGCTCGCTGTCGATGGCAGCCGCGAGGTGTATTTGCAACCCAACACCGTGCAAACCAGCCGCAGCGACAGTCTCTCCAGCCGCTGGATGGATCAGCGCCGCTAGCGCTTCTGAGGTACCGCCTCGCCAGGCGCAGGCAGCCAGCGCCAACTGCCGAACAAACTGCGGTAATCGGCCTCTAGCGCGCCCATGTCTTCCGCAAGCGCCGTGGCCGCCAAGCTGTAGGCATGCTCGCCGCGCAGGGTCGTCAGGTAGAAGCTGCGCCAACGGTGGGTTTTGCTCGCAAATTCCACCAGCCATAAATTGGCTGGGACGCCATCGGCTGAGACCCGCGCAGTGCTTAGCACTTCATGCCGCACGCTGTTGCGCGCCTCCAATTCAACCTTCATCTCCGAGTAGCGGTCTAGGCTGGGCGCTTGCCCGAGGGCAGCGCTCAGGCTCGCATCCTCGCGCAGCAGCGTCAGGTGCGCGCCGGGCCAAGGCTTACCTTCGCGGACTGGACGCGCATACCAGCGCAAACCGCTGAGGTGCTCCTCGCTGCGCCAATCCGGCGGCAGTTCCACTGCCATGCCGTAATCCGCAAACTGGATCAGGGTGGGCGTGCCCGGCTTACGGCTGCCCGGGGCCTTAGGCGACGGCCTGGCGGGGGTTTGCTGCACGGTTTTCTGCGCGGGCGCGGGTGCGGGCGCTTGCTCGCAGGACACAAGCCCGCCGAGCACAGCGACCAGCAGCAGCGGCGGTGTGCGCAGCGAGCGCGAGCGCAGAACCTGCCTTACCGCCATGGCACTGCCTGCGCTGTCTGCACCGGCAAGACGGCGCGCGCCCTCCACAAAAAAGCCACGCCGCTCTGGCCGAGGGGCGTGGCTTTTGATGCTGCCGATACCACTGCAACGCAACCGGCAGCGCTGCGCGCTACGGCCCGCCCTACTTGATCAGGCGGAAACGCACTGAGCGGTTCTGCTTGCGACCATCGGCAGTATTGTTGTCTGCGACGGGCTTATATTCGCCCAAGGAGATCGCGGTGAGGCGGCCCGCATCGGCACCCTTTGCCAACAGGTACTGACGCACCACTTCTGCACGTTGCGCGCCGAGGACGATGTTGTACGCCTCAGAGCCACGGTCATCGGTGCGGCCTTCGATCTCAACGCGCAGGGCGGGGTCGGCAGCCATCATGCTGGCAATCGCATCCAACTTCGCCTTGGAGTCATCATCCAAGCCGGTGTCGTTATCACCAAAGGTGAGGAACTGCGCTTCTGGCTTTTGCACTTCTTCGACTTGCGCGGCTTCTGCCGCAGGAGCCGGAGCAGGCTCTGCGGGCGCGACTGATTCAGCCACGGCGGGGCAGCCGACTTCGTTCACGGTGATGCCAGACTCAGTCCCTGGGCATTGGTCAGTGCCGTCAGCAACGCCGTCCTTGTCGGAATCGCTACCGCCGCATTCAGCGCGTTCAGCGCCATCCACCACTTGCACGCCGCAGGCGTCTGCGGCAGGTGCCTCGGCTTCAGCGGCAGGTGCCGGGGCAGCGGGAGCAGCGGCCATCAAGAGCGGCACTTGCAGGCCGAGCATGAAGCGGTAGTCGGCGATGAAATCTTCATCCCCAGGGCCGGACTTGCCTTGGTTGTCTTGGGCGAGCGCGCGGGCTTCCGTGCGCACAGACAGGTTCTGCCACGGCAGGGCGATCAAGGTGCCGAAGCCGGCATCCATCGCCGGGTGCGTGTGCTTGGAGCCCAGCACGTCCTCTTGCACCGCACCGATACCGATGGTGACGTAGGGTTTGAAGATCGACAGCGCTCCAAAATCCTGAACGTAGTTGACCATCAAGGCGGATTGGAAATCGAGCTCGCCGTCGAGCGCGCGATCACGGCGCACGTCCCAATAGTTCAATTCGATGGCGCCCTTGGTGTAGGAGAGCGGTACACCGAAGGTCACCTGCACGCCGTAGCCGTCTTCCGCATCACGGCTGCTGTCGCTGATTTCGTAACCACCGGCCACACCGAAGTAGTTGGACGACAACGCCGACTCAATGGTGACGGCAGATGCGGGGGTCGCAAACGCGCTTGCGATCAATGCAGCCCAAACCGATTTACGCATGGTTTTCCTTCCGATTTAATTGTTTACATTGCGGCGCGGGTTACTTATGCGGCACCCATCAACCACGTTTCATACCGCGCTAGGGTAACGCGGCCACTCCGCTTTGGGCAATGAGCTGAATTGCCTCTTCAGCCCGCCCTTGCCACCTGCTCTACCAGTGCTGGGCCTTGGTAAATAAATCCCGTGTATATCTGTAGAAGTTGTGCGCCAGCGGCGCGCCTTGCTACGCCATCGGCAGCACTGCTGATCCCGCCGACGCCGATGAGCGGATAGCTTGAGCCGGCTTCGCGGCGCAGGGCCTTGAGCACCTCCTGAGCGCGCTCGCGCACCGGCGGGCCAGAAAGCCCACCAGCCTCCTCAGCATGGGCGTGGCCGACGACGGCACTGCGGTCCAAAGTGGTATTGGTGGCGATGAGGCCATCGATGCCGTGCGTCTGCGCCAAGGCGACAATCACGGCTGCCTGCTCGGGGCTGATGTCCGGGGCGATTTTCACCAACAAAGGCGCTCGGCGGCCTTCGATTTGGGCGCGTTGGTCGCGCGCCAGCGCCAAACTCGCCAGCAGATGATTGAGCGCGGTTTCGTTCTGCAATTCGCGCAGATTTTTGGTGTTGGGGCTGGAAATATTGGCGGTGAGGTAGTCCGCATAGCGATGCAAGCGGTGCAAGCAGGCGATGTAATCATCCGCCGCCGCATCTATCGGCGTGCTGGCGTTCTTGCCGATGTTGACGCCGAGCACGCCGGTGAACTGCGCACGCGTTGCCTCCAACTGCTGCGCCATCGCCTCCATGCCGAGGTTGTTAAAGCCGAGGCGATTGATGATGGCTTGGTGCTCGGGCAGACGAAACATCCGTGGCTTGGGGTTGCCCGCCTGCGGCTGTGGGGTGACGGTGCCAACTTCAACAAAGCCAAAGCCCATGCGCTCCCAAGCGGCGAGGCAGCTGGCGTTCTTATCCAAGCCCGCAGCCAAGCCAACGTGGTTGGGGAAGCGCAAGCCCATCAAATGAACGGGAGCTTCGAAGCGCTTCACGCCCAACAGCGCACCCGCCAGCGTAGGTAGCCGTGCCAGCGTGGCCAAAGTCAGGTGATGGGCGCGCTCGGCGTCGAGGCAGAACAAAGCGGGGCGAGCGAGTTGATAGAGCATGAGCAGGCTGCGCCTTGCGGCGCTCAGCGACGATAGATGGTCGGCTATTTTCGCCGCAACGCGGCGCGCAAGTGCGGGCGGCGTTTGGACTTGCGTTTGCGCGGTTAGCTAGCTCTGCAATCCCAGTGCTTTGGCGTCACCCGGCAGTCCCATCGGCGCCACTGCGATGCGCTGGCGCAGGAACTTGGGCAGCGGCAGTACCTCCGCCAATTTGTTACGCACGGCAGCAATCTCGCGATGGAACACGTCGGTACTGGCGGTGACCGGCATGCGCAGCAAACTGCGGCCTAAGTCCTTGAAGAGAAGCGCTTTCTTATCGCCCTCGTAGAGCGACCCGAAGCTGCCACCGGCAGCGAATAGGGAACGCGAAAGGTGCAGATAATCCTTGTGCAAGACCAAGCCGGCTTGCTGCGTATTGCTCATTAATTGCAGCACCGTTTGGCCTCGGCGATGCAAGCCTGCCATGCCCTCGCGGCGCAACTCCCGGATGAAGTTCTTGCGCGTCAGCGGGGTGACACCCTTCTTGCTTAGAGTGTCGTCGAGCAGGGCTTTAATCTCCGCTCGCTTCAGTGCGTTTTCTTCCGGCTGGGTGCTAACGCGAATCAGCGCATCGGTCAGCAACTGGGTGTCGGCCAGCACCGCACCGGCGAGGTAGTCCCAGACCACGCCCCACTTGCCATCGAGCGGAACCACATTGCCCCAATCGATGAGATGCAAAGTGCCGTCCGAGCCGATCATGACGTTGCCGGGGTGCAAGTCGCCGTGCATTTCTTTGTAGACAAAAATGTGGTGCAGCACGGTGAATAGCAGGCGGTCCATGACTTGGAACTGGAAGCGCCGTCGCTGCGCCCGCGGCATATTGGCGAGCGCGCGGCTCAGGCTGGTGGCATCTGCGAGGTATTCCATCTCCAGGATGCGCCGCGCATGGCCGTAGAGCTGCGGCACGCTCCAGAGCTTGCTCTTTTGGCTGCGGGCGTAGAAGCGCAGGTGGTGGCGGGCCTCGGATTCGAAGTCCAGCTCCTCCATAAAGCCGGCGACGAACTCATCCACCTGCTCCTGCAAAGCCCGCAAAAACGGCGCGAGTTTGGAGTGCGGTGCCCAGTATTGGGTGCTCATGATGGCGAGCCCAATCGACAATTTGCCGATGGCGAACTCGCGGTCTATGTTGTGGCGGCCGACTTTGATGACGACCGGCTTGAGCACTTCCTTACCGTCTTCCATGAACGGCTTTTTGGCGAAGTAAACGCTGCCGATCGAGCCACTTTTGACCGGCCTTGCCGCGTCAAAGTCGAGATAGAGTTTCTCCGGTGGCTTGCCGAAGCACTCCATGAAGGCTTGGCGCACCTCGTCCTCGGTCATGGCCGGGACATCCTCGTGAAACACGGCCAGCTCACGCGCTATTTCATCCGGCAAGAAGTCGGAGTTCGCCGCCGCGACCTGCGCCATCTTGATGAAGAAGGGGCCGAATTCCCGCACCATTTGCGCGACGATCTGCGCCTGGCCTTTGAAGTCTTTGGGGTCAGTCGCAAAGAACGGGCGGATGTAGCGAATCGCCCGAATCTGCCGCTGGACGATGACCAGATCATTCCGCACCAGCGCAGCACGCTGCAGAATCTGCCGCAACTGCCACTCATTGAAGCGGCGGCCAGCTTTGAGCAGATTGACGACTTCTGTCAGCAAGGGCTCGTAGGTGCGCAAGACCAAGCGCGTCATATCCAGCGACAACTCGCCCAGGCCTTTTAGCTCCGGCGCACGGAACAGCTCGTCGAAGAAGTTCCAAAACTCTTGGACGATGGCCTCGGGCACCGGCACAGGCGAGCGTTGCAGGGATTGATCCACCACGAAGCGGATCAGGTTCTCCGTGCTCTGCTCGTTGGGGATCAAGCCGCGCGAGCGCAGGCGCTCAGTAAGACGGCCACTCTGTTGCACCAAAGGGTGCTCGTAGAGCTTTTCAAAGATTGAATCAATCGCCCGTGAGAGGTCGCTACTGGTGATGTCCTCTGCAGAGGCCAAGAGCTTGCCCAAGGGCACCAAGCCACGGGTGACTTGGTAGGTGCTGAGCGTGAGCCCGCCGATTTCTCTCAGCAGGCTACGCGGCTTGCTCGGCACGAGGCTGGTAGGCGATGCGGCATCCAATCCTGCGGGTGCACGCGGCGGCGGGTTTTGCTGGCTCATGGGCGCTTCTTGCGCAGCGAGTTTTTGTGGTGGTGTCAGGGCTGCCCCAACAAATGCCCCAGCCGACTCCGCTTGGTCGCGAGATAGGAAGCATTGTGGGGGTTTTCGCCCGCTTGCAGTGCTACGCGCTCCGTCACCGTGATGCCGTCTCGCGCTAGAGCCGCTACTTTGCGCGGGTTATTCGTCAGTAGCCTTAACGCATCGATGCCCAGTGCTTGCAACAGCGCCACCGCAAGGCCGTAGTCGCGGGCGTCGTCGGGGAAGCCTAGTTGTTGGTTGGCGTCCACGGTGTCCGCACCACAATCTTGCAAGGCATAAGCGCGGATTTTATTGCCGAGGCCGATACCCCTGCCCTCTTGCCGCAGATACAGCACCGCGCCGCGACCCTCCAAGGCGATACGCCGCAAGGCTTCTTGCAGCTGCGGGCCACAGTCGCAGCGCAGGCTGCCCAAGGCGTCGCCCGTCAAACACTCCGAGTGCAGCCGCACCAGAGGCGGCGGTGCGGATTGCAGATCACCCAGCGCGATCACCATGTGCTCCTTGCCGTCGTCGGCTTGGAACACCGTCATCGTGAATTGCGCATGCACGGTAGGCAGCATGGCACTCGCCACCTGCCGCAAGGACGGCAGCGGGCGAGGCGGGTTGGCGGTCGCCGCCACGGAGCTTACGCGCCGAGCCAGTTTTGCCCGCAGACGCGCAAAGTCTGGCCGTTAACGCCAGCGGCCATGCCGCTAGCGAGGAAGGTCACCGCCTCGGCGATGTCCTGCGGCAGTCCGCCCTGTGCCAGCGAGTTCACACGGCGGCCCACTTCACGGTTGATCGGCGGCATTTGCGCCGTCATTTGCGTCTCAATAAAGCCAGGGGCAACGGCGTTGATGGCCATGCCACGAGCGGAGAGGATAGGAGCCAAGCTCTGCGCGTAGCCGATCACACCCGCCTTGGTCGCCGCGTAGTTAGTCTGCCCAGCATTGCCACCGATGCCGCCGATGGAGCTAATGCACACGAGGCGTGCACCGTCGCGCAGCGTGCCTTCCAGCAGGGTTTCGTTGATGCGCAGGATCGCACCGAGATTGATGTCCAGCACCATGTCCCAAAGATGCGGGGCCATGTTGCGGAGCATTTTGTCGCGGGTGACGCCGGCGTTGTGCACGACGATATCGGCACCGCCGAATTGCTTGTGCAGCTCTTCTGCCAAGCGCTGCGGCGCTGCTGGGTCGGTGACGTCCAGCGCCAAGCCGACGCCGCCCAAAGGGGCCAAGGTGGCGCCGAGCGCGCCCTCTTCAGCGGGGCGATCCATGCCGACCACGGTCGCACCTTCACGCGCCAAAATCTGGGCGATTGCAGCACCGATGCCACGCGCCGCACCCGTCACCACCGCCACCTTCCCCATCAGGCTCTGGCCGCAATGCGCAGGCAGGACTGCACCCTTGGGCGCGCCACCCACCAACATGGTCTGGCCGGTGACATACGCAGACGCCGGGCCAGTGAAGAACGCTAAGGGGCCTGCGAGGTAAGGCTCGCCTGCAGGGCTAACTTCCAACAAATTGGCGGTAGAGCCGTTCTTACCGATCTCCTTCGCCAGCGAACGGACAAAGCCGCGCAGGCCAGCAGCGGCCGTGGCCGCACCGACACTCGTCGGCTCAGCACGAGCGATCACCACCACGCGGGCATTGCGCGGCAGGCGACGCAGGCGCGGATGGAAGAACTCATGTAGGGATTTCATCGCAGCGGCAGACGCCAGACCGGTGCCGTCAAACACCAACACTGGCGGCAGCGCTTCGGTGTCACCGCCCTCGTTCTTCAGGCGCGCACCGGCAGCGCTGGCGGCTGACTTGACGACCGCAAAGCCGCTCAGGCCGGGATTGATGGCGATATCGGCACCGAGTGCGGTGAGTGCTGCGATCACCGCTGGCGTCGCCTGAGCTGCCGCGTCAGCCGTCAGCAGAACCTCTTTGCCGGCCAGCGGTGCCTCTGCATACGCCGACTTCGCCCGCTGCAAACGTGGTGGCGTCGGCAATCCAAGGGAGGCAGCGAACTGCTTGCCAAAAGCGGACTGGGTGAATTCCAAGTAGCGGTCGAGCATGTGCGGGCTTATCAAAAGGGGGCGTTGTAGAGAACGCTATTATGCCCATGGGCCTAGGCCCCGCCTTGGCCGTGGCGACAACTAAAACCCAGCTTGACGACCTGCTGGCAATTTTTTGGGCGCGCGTATGCCACCATCCGTCGTGCGCAAGCTGCTAAACCCACGCAAAAAACCGACACTTCTCAATACCTTGTTTCTAAAATAGCGGCGCAACCGTTTCCAACGTTAGGGGGAGTCACCTACAACATGAATAAAAGCATCCTGCCGATTACCGGCGTCGCAGTCGTTCTGGCTGTTGGCAGTTTCTATGGCCTCAACTTTATGTTTCCACACGATAAGGTGGCCAAGAAGGACACTTCCATCAAAGCGGATGACATCTTCGCAGCGCGTGTCGATGAGTCCGTCGCAGACGGCTCGGCCATCGTCGCCGAAGCAGAGCCAGCACCCGTGATCGCAGAAGGCGGCACCGAAGCGGTAGCCGACGCCAACGCTGAAGCTACGTCCGACCCCACCGCAGTCGACGCTGCCGCAACAGACCCCGCAGCGACGGACGCCACGGCGACCGACACTGCCGCCACTGATGCGAGCGCAGCACCCGAAGCCACGGCGGAACCGGTACCGGTTGAGACCGCTGCGGCACCTGAGCCAGCACCTGAACCCACTCCCGAGCCGGTGGCTGAGCCCGTCGCTGCCAGCCAGCCCACGCCGCCTGCGCCCAGCGGCCTGAGCCGTCAAGAGTTGGCCAAGATCGTCGCCGATGCTGCCGCCAAAGCCGCTGCTGAAACCGCGAAAGAAATTGCCGAGCAAGCCGCTCGCGACGCCGCCGCGCGTTAACGCTTTAAGCAGGAGGTTTTATGAGCTCAGATGACAATCGCAAACTCGCAATCGGCGCTAGCGTTGGCACCATCGTGCTGGCCGTAGGCAGCTACTACGGTCTCTCCGCACTGGCTGGCGGCAAAAAAGTGGAGCAGGCGTCCAAGGCCATCACGCCCGATGCCGTGTTCGCCGCCGATATCAACAGTGCGCCCGCTGAATCCAGCGCCTTGGTCGAGGAGGCAGCTCCCGCACCGACGATTGACGAATCGGCAGCGAGCACCGACACCACGGCTGCCGACGCCAGCACTGATACCGCTGCCGTGGATAGCACCAGCGCAGATACCGCGAGCGCCGACAGCTCGGTCGACCCAACCGTTGCCGCTGCCGAAGCCGCGGTGAGCGCAGTGGGCGACGGTGGTGGCGCTTTGAGTGCCGACGACGCTCGCCGCATTGGTGAAGAAGTCGCACGCCAGGTGGCCGCTCAAGTCGCGCAGCAGATTGTTGACCAGCAGCTTTCCAAATCCTCCGGCGGCGGCTCAGCCGGCCTGACGGCGGATGAAGCGCGTCAGATTGGCCAAGAGGAAGGTCGTCGTGTCGCTGAGGAAGTCGCTCGCAGCGTCGTTGCCAGCGCGCCATCTGGCGGCGGTGGCGGCGGCATGACTGCCGAGGAAGCTGAGCAGATCGGCCTTGCTGCTGGCCGCCGCGCCGCGAAGCAAGTAGCCGCCCGCACTGCCCGTGCGATTGTCCGCGAGCAACTGGGCTCCGGTACGGTTGTCGCCAGCGCCGGTTCCGGTTCCGGTTCGGACTCCAACTCAAGCTCCGGTAGCGCTGAGCCGGCGTCCAACAGCTCCGAGCCCGCAGCGCCCCGCGCCGCGCGTGCGAGCAGCGGCACCGGGTCCTCAGCTGATGCCCTCAAAGCGTGGTGGCCCGCACCGAGCGGCTCTGACTTCGGCTTGGTCTATGCCGGCCAACCCAAGGGTGAGCCCGCCATCGCCCTGCTCTTCTCCACTGCGCCCAACACGGGCGCTTTGGGCGAGGGTGTGAAGGTGTATGACGAGCAAGGCCAAGTGGTTGCTGGCTCTTGGGAGGCTGCCGCAAATCCGCGCTTAGTGGTGTTCCGTGGCGTTAAGCCCGGCCGCTACACGGTTGTGGTGGCACCGAGCCTGGCCGATAGCGCCGGCAAGACCATCGCCCAACCCGCGCACGGGCCGGTCTACGTCACCACCTAGCCAGTGGGTCGTCTCCGTACAAAACTCTAACGCCGCAGTTCTCTGCGGCGTTTTTTATTGCAATCGCTATGACGCAAATTCTCCTCATACGGCATGGTCAGGCCAGCTTTGGCTCGGGCAATTACGACGTGCTGTCGCCGATTGGCGAGCGGCAAGCGGCACTCGTCGGCGCACACTTGCAGCGCATCGGCTGGCAGCAAAGCACGATCGTTGCGGGTAGCCTACGCCGCCAGCAACATACGGCGGCACTCGCCGGCTATGCCGAGGTGATCACCGATCCCGCGTTCAACGAATATCCCTTCGAAGGCATCCTCAAAGCCTATCTGCCGCAAGTCGCTAGGGAGCAGCCCGAACTAGAGCTTGAGAAGGGCAATCTGTTTGCGGACCGCAAGCGCTTTCAGGCCATGTTCCAAGCCGCAGTCACGCACTGGTTTGCCGACACTCCCACCGCGACAGCCGACCCCTTGGAGAGCTGGCAGGGCTTCAAACGGCGGGTGCTGGAGGGGATTCATCGCCACGCAGACTCGGGCGCTGAGCGCTTAACGGTGTTCACCTCCGGCGGGGTGATTGCCGTCGCCATGCAAGCCGCCCTCGGCAGCAACGACACCGAAGCCTTCAACCTCAATTGGCGGGTGGCGAATGCGTCTTTGCACCGCTTCAAGCGTTCCAGCAAGGGGCTCAAGCTCGATGGTTACAACGATATCAGCCACCTGCAATTGCTACAGGAAGCAGCCCTGGTCACCTATCGCTGAGCGTCGCGGAGTGGGATGTGGGATGTGGGGCGTGGGGCGTACACAGCACAATATCTAAAATCGTTTGAGCCACAAA
>CAZHTI010000036.1:19027-25182 GCA_964535755.1 uncultured Salinisphaerales bacterium
GATGTGGGGCGTGGGGCGTACACAGCACAATATCTAAAATCGTTTGAGCCACAAAAAATCACTGTGAGGAGCGTATGAGCGAGCAGAGTGCGGCAACGGTAATTCCCTTGGACACCGCGGGTGCCGTCCGCAGCGAGAACGCGTTTGATCCGGCACTGATTCTGCCGTTTCTGCGCAAAACGATACCGGGCCTGCCCGAGGGCGAGGTGAGCCTGCAACAGTTCCCTGGGGGTGCAAGCAACCTCACCTACCTGCTGCGCATTGGCCCAAAGGAGTTGATCCTGCGCCGCCCACCGGCCGGCACCAAGGCCAAGACAGCGCACGACATGGGGCGCGAGTTCCGCATCCAGCAGCGCCTTGCCCCGCACTTCCCCTGCCCTAAGCCCTTGGCCTATTGCGAAGACGAGAGCCTGATTGGCTCGACGTTCTACGTGATGGAAAAACTTCAAGGCGTGATTTTGCGGCGCGACTTGCCGCGTGGGTTGAGCTACTCCGCAGAGCAAGCACGCACGCTGTGTGAGGGCTTCATCGACACCCTAGTACGCCTGCATAGCTTGGACTACCAAGCGCTGGGCTTGAGCGATTTAGGCAAGCCGGAGGGTTACGTCGCACGGCAAGTCAAGGGCTGGTGCGAGCGCTTTGAGAAAGCCCATACCGATGACGTGCCCCGCTGCGAGGGCATCATGGCTTGGCTCAAAGCAAAGCAGCCGCCAGACTGCCCGCGCGCCGCCATCATCCACAACGATTACCGCTTCGATAACGTGGTGCTGTCGCCAGAGCAGCCCACGCACATCATCGGCGTGCTGGACTGGGAAATGGCCACCTTGGGCGACCCGCTCATGGACCTAGGCTCCGCCCTCGCCTACTGGGTGGAGGCCGGAGACCCAGCACAGATGCAGACCATCCGCATGCAGCCCTCGTTTATCCCCGGCATGCTGACGCGCGCTGAGATCGTCGCCCGCTACCAAGCCAAAACTGGCCTCACCGTCAGCAATTTCGACTTCTACTACGTTTTCGGCCTGTTCCGTTTGGCGGTCATCGCCCAACAGATTTACTACCGCTACAAGCACGGCCAGACCACCAACCCGAAGTTTCAGATGTTCGGCGTCTTCGTCACCGTGCTCTCACAGGTGGCCGATAAAGCCATCGCCCAATCCACGTTCTAAGGCCCTTCACGATGACCCAAGCACTCTTTGATCTCAGCGGCAAAGTCGCACTCATCACCGGCGCTAGCCGTGGCATCGGCGAGGCCACCGCCCGCCTACTGGCAGCCCACGGTGCCACCGTCGTCATCAGCAGCCGCAAGCAGGAAGACCTAGACCGCGTCGCCGCCAGCATTCAAGCCGATGGCGGCAAATGCTTAGCGATTGCCGCGCACCAAGGCGAGAGTGCGGCACTCAAAAACCTGATGTCAGAGGTGACCCAGCAGCTTGGGCGCTTAGATATTTTGGTCAACAACGCCGCCACCAACCCCTACTTTGGCCACATCTCGGACACCGACATGAGCATGGTGGACAAAACCCTGCAGGTGAACATCAAGGGATATTTCGAGCTCGCCGCGCTGGCCTCCAAGCTGATGAAGAAGTCCGGCGGCGGGGCGATCGTCAATATCGCCAGCATTAACGGCGTAAAGCCCGGGATGTTCCAAGGCATCTACTCCATCAGCAAAGCCGCAGTCATCAATATGACGCAGAGCTTTGCCAAGGAATGCGCGCCTTGGGGCATCCGCGTCAATGCCGTGCTGCCAGGCCTTACCGATACCAAGTTCGCCGCAGCGCTCACCAAGAACGACGCGATTCTCAAAACCGTGCTGCCGCAGATCCCCTTAGGCCGCATGGCCAAGCCGGAAGAAATCGCGCCGGGCATTTTGTTTTTGGTTAGCCCCGCATCCAGCTATGTGACCGGCACGACGCTGACGATGGATGGCGGAATGATTGGTTGCGGCGGGCTTTGAGCCGCGCGGGATAGGAGCCACACGGTCGAGCCGGAGGGGCCGCTGCCGCTCTATGGGCGGCTTGGTGCGAACGAAGGGACTCGAACCCCCACGCCTTACGGCGGCAGAACCTAAATCTGCTGCGGCTACCAATTACGCCACGTTCGCAAAACCGGCGCGGAGTATAGCGTCCAAGGTGAAAGCTTGCGGCCCGGAACGCCACGGAATCTACTAGCCTCGGCTTCAGGTGTAATTCACAGCGCGAGGACACAGTGGTTTGCATGAATCTGCTCGCCACCACCGTCTCAGAGTCAGCACTGCCAGCGCCTGCGCAGGCCAAGCCTAGCCTCACCGGCAAGCGCCCTTTGCGGCTGCTGACGCTCAATATCCACAAAGGCTTTAGCATTTTTAACCGGCGCTTCGTGCTGCATGAATTGCGCGAGGCCATTCGTGCGGATGGTGCCGATTTGGTCTGCCTGCAAGAGGTCTTGGGCGATCACCAAGGCCATGCGCGCAAACAACAGCGCTGGCCAGTGGGCGGCCAGTACGAATTCTTGGCAGACCAGATTTGGTCGCAATATGCCTACGGTCGCAATGCCGCCTACCCAATGGGCCATCACGGCAATGCGGTGCTTTCTAAGTTCCCGATTGCTCGGCATGAGAACCACGATGTCTCCATCGCTGGCCCTGAGCGCCGTGGCCTTTTGCACTGCCAATTACAGCTGCCGCAGGGCGGGCATCTGGACGTGATTTGCGTGCACTTAAGCCTGCTGGAGAGTCATCGCCGCAAGCAGCTCAGCCTGCTCTGCGACCTCATCCAAGCGCGCATCCCAGCGCATTCACCCTTAGTCGTCGCTGGTGACTTCAACGATTGGCGCTGCAACGCCCACAGCTTGCTGCTGCGCGGTGCGGGTTTGGTCGAGGCGCATGTCGCGCGCACTGGCCGCGCACCCCGCACCTACCCTGCGCGCTGGCCCATCCTGCGCTTGGACCGCATCTACACCCGTGGCTTTTTGCAGGTAACGCCGACCGAGATGCCCAGCAAGCCCTGGTCACGGCTGTCTGACCATCGCCCCTTGGCAGTGGACTTGCTGTGGTAGCTCCGCAGGCATGGCAGCCCCTACAGAGCATCGCGCTCTTGGAGGCAGGCGAGGCTTACTTCCCCGCCGTCTTTGCTGCCATTGCCGAAGCTGAGCAAGAGGTGCTGATTGAGACCTACATCTGCACTGATGACTCCGTTGGGGTAGCACTGCAGCAGGCACTTATCGACGCCGCACAGCGCGGGGTGAATGTGCACCTCTCGCTCGATGCCTTTGGCTGCGGCGAGCTGTGTGCTGAGTTCACTCAAGCACTCAAGGCTGCAGGCGTTGCGGTGCACTGGTATCAGCCGCCTTGGTCATTTTTAGGGGCGAAGGTCGCGCGGCTGAGCCGCAACCACCGCAAGTTAGTGGTGGTGGATCGACATATTTTGTTCATCGGTGGCATCAATTTTTCCGCCGTACATTTGCTCAGCTCTGGGCCAGAGGCGATGCAGGACTACGCCTGCCGCGTTGACGGAGCGATTGCCAATGAAGCCGCAGAACTGATGATCGCCACCTATGCGCATCAGGCGGTGTGGCCCAGCCAGTTCAAGCCTTGGTTGCGGCGGCGCCTACATTTGGACCGCTTACCCAGCACCACCCACGCCGCGCCCACCGCTAGCCAAGGGCTGTTGGTGCTGCGCGACAACGGCCTCAACCGGCGCAGCGTCGAGCACCAATACCGCCGCGCGATTGACGCAGCGCAGCAGCACATCGTCATCGCCTGTGCGTATTTCTTCCCCAGCCGCAGCCTGCTCAAAGCTTTGCGCCGCGCCGCTAAGCGCGGCGTGCGGGTGCAGTTGATTCTGCAAGGCAAGCCGGACTATCGCTTCGCGCAGGTATTGGCCCGTAGCCTCTACGACAGTCTCATGTGCGCCGGCATCGACATCTACGAATACCAGACGCGGCCTTTGCACGCCAAGGTCGCAGTGGTCGACGACGCTTGGGCCACCATCGGCTCCAGCAATTTGGATCCTTTGAGTTTGTCGCTCAACTTAGAGGCCAATGTGCTGCTGGCGGATGCAGCCTTCAACCAAAGCCTCAAGGCTGAATTGCTCAGCGTCATCGCCGAGGACTGTGCGGCGGTGCAACCGCAAATGCTGCGGCAGCAGACTTGGCCGCTGCGCCTATTGACTTGGTGTGCGCATGCGCTGGCGCTGCGCTTTGCGCGCTGGGTCAAGCTATTGCCCTTGCCCGCCACTACCTCGGGCATCGGATCAGAGCGAGGCTAATCCACTTTGCAGCGCGGCAGGCAACCAAAGAGCCATTTTTGGGGCTTGCGCCCTGCCCGCTGCATCGGTGAGCCTTGTGGCATCAGCGCCGTGCAGGGATACCTCAGCAGGGCAATCAACCAACACTTGGAGCGCTCCTTGGCAAGCAAACTCTACCCAACCGCACGAGAGGCCTTAGCCGACCTCCTGTTCGATGGCATGACCCTCATGGCCGGTGGCTTCGGCCTCTGTGGTGTGCCGACGTCCCTCATCGAAGCGGTCCGCGATAGCGGTGTGAAGAACCTCACCGTCATCGGTAACAACGCCGGTTGCGACGGCCACGGCATGTGGCTAGTACTCTCCAACGGGCAAATCAAAAAAGTGCTGGCGAGCTATGTCGGCGAGAACAAATACCTAGAGCAGGCCTATATGAAGGGCGAGGTGGAGATTGAGTTCAACCCGCAGGGCACTCTGGCAGAGCGCATCCGCGCAGGTGGGGCGGGCATCCCTGCTTTTTACACCCGCACCGGCTACGGCACCCAAGTGGCAGAAGGCAAAGAGACGCGGCAGTTCAACGGCGAGTGGTATGTGATGGAGACCGGCCTGACCGCCGAGGTCTCCATCATCAAGGCTTGGAAGGCGGACGCCGCCGGCAACTTGGTGTACCGAAAAACCGCGCGCAACTTCAACCCCATGATTGCCACGGCGGGGAAAGTCACGATTGCGGAAGTGGAGGAGTTGGTGCCGGTGGGCAGCCTAGACCCAGACCACATCCACACGCCGGGCGTCTATGTGCAACGCATCGTCCATGTGCCCAACCCCAAGAAGCATATAGAGCGCATCACCACCCGCGCTCGCGCGGCACTACCGGAGCAAGCGTAATGGCCTGGACTCGCGATCAAATGGCGGCCCGCGCGGCGCGTGAACTGCAGGACGGCTACACCGTCAACCTAGGCATCGGCATCCCAACCCTAGTCGCCAACATGATTCCAGAGGGGATGTCGGTGACCCTACAGAGTGAGAACGGCATGCTCGGCATGGGCCCCTTCCCTTACGAGGATGAAGTCGATGCGGACCTCATCAACGCCGGTAAACAGACCATTACCGAGCTGCCGCAGACCAGTTATTTCTCCAGTGCCGATTCCTTCGCGATGATTCGCGGCGGGCACATCAACCTCTCCATTTTGGGTGCCATGCAGGTGTCTGAGCAGGGCGACCTCGCCAACTGGATGGTGCCCGGCAAGATGGTCAAAGGCATGGGTGGGGCGATGGACTTGGTGGCAGGCGTCAAGCGGGTGGTGGTGGTGATGGAGCACCGTGAGAAATCCGGCGAGAGCAAGTTCCTCCCCGCCTGCACCCTACCCTTGACCGGCAAGGCCGTGGTGGACTTGCTCATCACCGACTTAGGCGTGTTCGAAATTGACCGCAAAGGCGGTGGTGCTGGGCTGATTGAACTGGCCGATGGCGTCACGCTCGACGAGCTACGCGCTGCCACCACGGCGCGCTTCGAGGTTCGGCTGCCGTAGCCCTCGCTGGCCCTTTGCGTCCGCTTCATCGGAGTCTAGTCATGCAAAGAGTCACCGGCATCGGTGGGATTTTCTTCACCGCCAAGGATGCCCCCGCCCTGCGCGCTTGGTACCAAAAGCACTTGGGCATAGACGTGCAGCCTTGGGGTGGCACGGGGTTTTCTTGGGCCGGTGCCGACGGCAAGCCCTGCGGTGGGACGACGGTGTGGTCGATCGGCGGCGATGCCAGCTACTTCGCGCCGAGCAGCGCATCGTTCATGGTGAATTACCGGGTGGCCGACCTCCACGTCCTACTCGCCGCACTGCGCAGCGAAGGCTGCACCGTGCTGGAGAAAGTCGAGGAGTCCGAGTACGGCAAGTTCGGCTGGGTCATGGACCCCGAGGGCAATAAGGTCGAGCTTTGGCA
>CAZHTI010000037.1:0-24867 GCA_964535755.1 uncultured Salinisphaerales bacterium
CCTCAAGTGCCCGTCAAAGCAGCGCACAAAAGTTGCCTAGCCTGTGATTGAAAATCTCGGAAGCAGCCCCACCGTAGCTGCCCAGAGTGTTTTTTCAATGAGGCGTCGCGACTATGGCCATGCAGCAGTTTGACGGAACCACCATTCTAGCGGTGCGCCGTAACGGTGCGGTGACCATTGCCGGTGACGGCCAAGTGTCGATGGGCAATGCACGGGTCAAGGGCAACGCCCGCAAGGTTCGGAGGCTCTATAACGGTAAGGTGATTGCTGGGTTTGCAGGTGGAACGGCGGACGCCTTTACCTTGTTCGAGCGATTTGAGGGCAAGTTAGAGAAACATGAAGGCCAGCTAGTGCGCGCCGCCGTCGAGATGGCCAAGGACTGGCGCACCGACCGCTATTTACGCAAGTTGGAAGCGCTGCTACTGGTGGCAGATTCGGAAAGTACTTTAATGATTTCCGGAAACGGTGATGTCATGGAACCGGAGCCGCATGGCGTGCTTGCCATTGGTTCTGGAGGTAGTTTCGCCACCGCCGCTGCCCGTGCACTGGTGGCGGAGACCCAGCTGACAGCCCGCGAGATCGCCGAAAAAGCATTGCATATCGCCGCAGATATCTGCATTTACACCAATCACACGCTCACGATTGAGTCATTGGGTGAGGAAGCATAGGACCGCTATGAACATAGCCACCGAAAAAGACCGCACGCCGTCAGCTCAAGCCATGATGACCCCTAGGGAAATCGTCCAAGAGTTGGATCAGCATATTGTTGGTCAAGCATCTGCAAAGCGTGCGGTGGCAGTAGCCCTGCGCAACCGCTGGCGACGCCAGCAGACACCCGTAGGCATTAGGGCGGAGATTACTCCGAAGAACATCTTGATGATTGGCCCTACTGGCGTGGGTAAGACCGAAGTAGCGCGGCGTTTGGCGAAGTTAGCGAACGCACCCTTCGTTAAAGTTGAAGCCACGAAGTTCACCGAGGTCGGGTATGTGGGCAAGGATGTGGACACCATCATCCGTGACTTGATCGAAACCTCGGTTAAGCAGCAACGGGAACAAGGCACCAAGTTAGTGCGCGATAAGGCTGAATTGGCGGCCGAAGAGCGCATATTGGATGTGTTGGTGCCGCCGCCCAAGGACTTTGGGGAGGTCAGCGAGCACCGCCAGACCGAAAACGGCGCAGCGCGGCAAGTTTTCCGCAAGCGTCTGCGCGAAGGCAAGTTGGACGACACCGAGATCGAGATCAAGCTGAATGCGCTGAGCCCTAACCTCCAGCTTATGGGGCCGCCAGGCATGGAGGAAATGACCCAGCAACTACAGGGGATGTTTAGCCAGCTGGGCCAAGGCAAGGCAAAATCCAAGCGCATGCGCGTTCAGGACGCTTTGCGGCAACTGACCGCTGAGGAGGCCGATAAATTGCTAGACGAAGAGCAGATTAAAACCAACGCGCTGCGCAATGCCGAAGAAAACGGGATTGTATTCATTGACGAATTGGATAAAGTCTGCAAACGCGGAGAATACGCAGGGGCCGATGTCTCGCGCGAAGGCGTGCAGCGTGATTTATTGCCGCTGATTGAAGGCTGCACGGTGAATAGTAAATATGGCGTGATTAAGACCGACCATATTTTATTTATCTGCTCCGGGGCATTTCATTTAGCAAAGCCCTCAGATTTAATTCCAGAACTTCAAGGCCGCTTGCCGATCCGAGTAGAGCTAGAGGCGCTGAAGGTTGAGGATTTTGTGCGTATTCTGACCGAGCCTAGCTATTCTTTAACGGAGCAGTATCGGGCGTTATTGGCGACCGAGGGGGTGACGGTGGAGTTTGTTGCCGATGGCGTGCGCCGATTGGCTGAGGTGGCGTTTCAGGTCAACGAGACAACAGAAAACATCGGCGCGCGCCGTTTGCATACCGTGCTCGAGCGCCTTATGGAAGAAATAGCGTTTGACGCCCCTGACCGTGCAGGCACCCATTTGACCGTGGATGCTGGTTATGTCGATGGCAAACTCGGTAAGCTTGCAGCTAATCAAGATCTTTCGCGATACATCCTGTAATGGCTGCCCCAGTTCCCACCGGCATTAAATTGTATTTAGAGGCCGCACAACTCGAAGTGCGCTATGCCAATGGCCGACAGTTTTTGCTGCCGGCAGAGTTTTTACGCGTGTACTCGCCCAGCGCCGAAGTGCGCGGCCACGGCTTGAGCGAGCCGATGCTCGTGCCCGGCAAGCGGGATGTAAAGATCGAGCATGTCGTGCCGGTTGGGCGCTACGCCGTGCGCTTGGTGTTCAGTGATGGACACGACACCGGTCTGTTTAGTTGGGATGCCCTGTGGGAATTAGGCACTGCCCAAGAAACCCTTTGGGCGACCTATGAGTCGCGCTTGGCCGAGCACGGGATGAGCCGCGACAAAGCGGTGACTAAGCTTTCCGCGCTTGCCCAACCACGGCTGTACACCCCAGCAAAACAGCACAGCACGAAATAAGCCCCCGTGCAGTGGGGCCTAGTTGAGCCGTTGGGCGACTCATTTGCACCGCAGGGAGTGGCCGCCCGTTGCTTTGCTGGCTCTGAGCCATGCTTGAGATTCGGCTGTTAGCCAGCCCTCAACCTGTCGCCCGTTGGAGCGAAACGATGCTTGCCCCCGACATTCTGTTGATCGAAGACAACCATGCGCTTGCGGCTTTATATGCGGAGCTGCTGCGGGATGGGGGGTATACGGTGGAGCGCGCCGGCACCGCGAAACTGGGCTTGGAGCGCATGTGGCAAGCGCCGCCTCGCTTGGTGCTACTGGACGTGCATCTGCCGGACCGCAGCGGCTTTGATGTGCTGCGTGATCTCCAGCGCGGTGGCGTCAAGCAATCTGTTGCGATGCTCACCGGCGACGCTCGCCTGGACCTCGCGGTTGAGGCGATGCGCTTGGGTGCTCGGGATTTCATCGAAAAGCCAAGAGACATTGCCGAGCTCTGCCCCCGCGTCCAGCGCTTGCTCGGTGATATGCCGGAAGCAGGCGCGCCGGCGCAGAACGACACGCCCGCGCAACAGGCGATCTGGGGAGAGTCCGACGCCATCGAAGCCGCCCGCGCGCAGATTAAAACCGCGAGCGCCTGCGACCTGCCGGTGTTCATCAGCGGCGAGGCTGGCAGCGGCAAGGCGCTGTTCGCGCGCGCCGTGCATGAGGCCTCGCGCTTCGGCGGCAAGGCCTTGGTCACGCTCCCCTGCGCGGCGCTGCGTGAGGATCAGATTGAGCAAGAATTGCTCGGGGTGGCGCGCGGCGGCACCAGTGCGAACCAGCGGCAACAAGTCGGAGCCTTAGAGCGCGCACGCGGCGGCACGCTGTATCTCGATGACGTCTGCGCGCTGCCGTTGACCGCCCAAGCGCATCTGGCCGCCGTCTTGAAGCAAGCCGAGTACCGTCCGTATGGGCAAGAGTCCAGTCTGCCGCTGGATTGCCGCATCATTGCCAGCGCCGACTGCAACGCCGATGAGGCGCGCGCAGCAGGCAGGCTCAGCCCGGCACTGCACGCGCAGTTGCAGGTGTTGCGAATTCAAGCCCCGCCGCTGCGCGCCTGCGGCGACGACGTTTTAGCGATTGCGACGCGCCTGCTACAGAGCTACAGCAACCATAGTGGCAAGCAGTTCGATGGCTTTGAAGCCAGCGCGAGCCAGTGGCTCGCCCGCCACCCTTGGCCGGGTAATGTCCGGCAAATGCAGAACCTACTGCGCGCCTGCGTCGCGGTGTGCGATGGGCCGTGGATGCGGCTCGAAGACCTCGCCTATCCGCAACATACCGGGGCCGATAAAGCGCCGCCGCGCATCATCAACATTCGCCCGCCCAGCCCGCCACGGCCATTATGGAAGACCGAGCGCGAAGCGATTGAGGCAGCCATCGAATACTGCGAAGGCAGCGTGCCGCAGGCCGCAGCCCTGCTGGAAATCTCCGCCTCCACCGTGTACCGCAAGATCAAAGAATGGCAGCAGTTAGAGCTTACGGCGAATTGCGATTAAACCCAGTATCACTCTGCCGCGATCGTCGCGCTGGCGATGAAACCATCCGGATTAAAGGTTACGCGTAGCTGGCTGTGACGCCAGTCCCAATGGCACTGCCCCAGGCTATAGCGAAGTTGACGGGCACCGAAGGTGTCAGGTGTTCCCAGCAATTCCAGCGTCGCAACTTCGCTGAGATGAACGAGTTTGCCGCTTTCAACGAGGTACCGGGCCATCCCGCCGCGTACGCAACCTGGGTCGTTCTGCCCAGCAAGCGTTGCGCGCTCTCTCCATTCCAGCCGTTTGAATTCCTCAGGTCGCATCTGAGGGGAGTGGAAGTAGTTGTACCCAACAACGACGAGTGCGATTAGAACACTGGCGAGTGCCTTAACTAGTCGCAACGCAAGCCGGGCAGTACGCATTAGTGACTAAGGCAAGCTCCCTTGGCTATTGCGCCGATACATCATCCGCGCAAACAGCCCGCCGGTGACGAACATGAACACCCCGTACACCGCTGCGGGTACGACCAGCTCGGGGGCGACCATCGCGCCTACGGCCATCGCCAGCGTGGTGTTGTGCACACCGAGTTCGATCGCAATGGCGGTGCTTTGACGGCTATCGAGCTTGGCTGAGCGGGCGATGAAGAAGCTCACCGCCATCGCCCAGACGTTGAGCGCGATCACCGCAGGGCCAACGAGGCGGGCGTTGTCGCCGATCTCACCGCGATGGCTGACCAGCACCGAAACCACCACCAGCACGAAGAACGCGGTGGCGATCTTTTTTGCGACGGGCTCGAAGCGCAGGGCGAATTCAGTAGCAAACGCCCGCACCGCCATGCCGAGCGAGAGCGGCAGCAAGGTGATGAGCAGCACTTTGACCACGATGGGGCCCATCTGTAGGTTGAGGGCGGCGTCGCCGTGGGCAAAGTGGGCGCTGGCGAGGCCTAAGAACAGCGGCGTGGTGATGACGGCGGCGAGGCTGGAGAGCGCGGTCATCGTTACCGAGAGTGCGGTGTCGCCACGGGCGAGGTGGGTCATCATGTTGGCGGTGGTGCCGCCGGGTGAGGCCCCCAGTAGCACCATGCCGACCGCCAGCGCGCCGGTCATGCCGAAGCCCTTGGCAATCAAAAACCCCCAGAGCGGCGACAGCAGCACGAGGTTGATCAGCCCGATTGCAGCACCCTTGGGATAGACGAAGATGCGGCGGAAGTCTTCGAGCGTCAGCGCCAGGCCCAAGCTGGACATGATGATGAACAGCGACAGCGGCAACAGTGCCGTGATGAACAGGCTCTCGGCCATTAGGGACTCCTCGTTCTAGTGCGGGCGATGGTGACGGTTGAGGCCACTCAGCGCAACGCAGAAAACGGCCTAATCGCGCCCGCCTAGTTGGCCGCCATGCCCACTGCGCGCATCATGGCGCGGGCTTTGTTGAGCGTTTCTTGCCACTCGGACTCTGGATTGCTGTCCGCCACGACGCCGCAGCCCGCCTGCACGTGGATTTGCCCGTCTTTGATGACGGCGGTGCGGATGGCGATGGCGAAGTCCATATTGCCTTCCCAGCTGACGTAGCCAACGGCGCCGCCGTAGATGCCGCGCTTGACTGGCTCCAGTTCGTCGATGATTTCCATCGCTCGGACCTTGGGCGCGCCGCTCAGGGTGCCGGCAGGGAAGGTCGCCGCCAGCGCATCCCAAGCGTCGAGCTCTGGCCGCAGCTTGGCGCTGACATTGCTGACGATGTGCATCACGTGGCTGTAAGACTCAATCACCATTTTGTCGGTGAGCTGCACGCTGCCGGTGACGGCGACGCGGCCAACGTCGTTGCGGCCTAGGTCGATGAGCATCAGGTGCTCGGCGACTTCCTTGGGGTCATTGATGAGTTCGGCGGCCAGCGCTCGGTCGGCTTCGGGCGTCGCACCGCGCGGGCGGGTGCCGGCTATGGGGCGCACGGCAACTTGGCCGTCCTGCGCGCGCACCAGAATCTCCGGGCTGGAGCCGACGACGTGGTGGTCGCCCAAGTGCATGCAGTAGAGGTAGGGCGAGGGGTTGAGGCGGCGAATCGCGCGGTAGAGCTGTACGGGGTCGCCGTCGAAGGCGGCACTCATGCGCTGGCTCGGCACCACCTGCATGACGTCACCGGCGGCGATGTAGTCCTTGACCCTCTCGACCGCCGCTTTGAATTCGCCCTCGCCGAAGTGCGAAGTAAAGCGCGCCTCGCTGGCGGCGCCTGCTTGGCCGAAGGCAGCACGCGAGTGGCTGCTGGGGGTGGCGAGCTGGGCTTCCAGCGCGTCTAGCCGAGCGACTGCCGCAGCGCGGCCTGCCACCGTGTCATCACAATGCACCACGAGGGTGAGCGTGGATTTGAGGTTATCGAACACCAAGAGCTCGTCGGACACCATCAGCAGCACGTCGGGCGTGCCGAGGACATCGGGTGGCGTGCTGGCGTTTAGGCGCGGCTCAAAGTAGCGGACGCTGTCGTAGCCCATATAGCCGACCAAGCCGCCGGCAAAGCGCGGCAAGCCGGGTGCGGGTGCGGCGTGGCGGGCGGCGACGAAGGCGCGCAGCCACGGCAGGGGATTGGCGAGCGTGGTCTCCTCCACCGTCACGCCGTTGCGGCTGTGAATCAAGCGCTCGCCATAAACGCGAATCACTTCTTGCGCGGGTAGGCCGACAAACGAGTAGCGGCCCCATTGCTCGCCGCCCTGCATCGACTCCAGCAGATAGCTGTACGGCGCGTTGCCGAGTTTGAGGTAGAGGCCGACGGGGGTGTCGAGGTCGCCCGGAAGTTCGCGGGTGAGGGGAATGCGGAGTGGCATGGTCAACTCTGACGATGAAGGGTGGCGCGCTCGATGGTGGCGCGCGGCAAGGGCTGCCTTAGGCGCGAGGCCATCGCCAAAGTTGGCTGGACGAGAGGTGCATGGGCCGAATTATGGCAGCGGCTGGGCCGTGACTGCGAGCGCAGGCGCACGAACGAACGATGCAGTCAGCGCCAATCGGCAGCAATTGAGAGCGTCGCACCCCTGCCCTTGCCGTCGATTCCAGAGCCGTGCTCGCGGTAGTGCTGATCGAGCAGGTTCTCGCCGGTGAGCTGCACGCGCCAGGTCGGATTGGGCTGCCAGACGCCGCGCAGATTCAGCACCGCAAAGCCGCCGGTGCCGTTGGGGTTGATGCGGTTGTCGGCTAGGTCCGTCGCATCGAGCCGATGTTGCGCGCCGTTGAAGTAGACGCTGGGCTCGATGAGCACGCTGGGCAGCGCTTGGTATTCGATGGCGAGCTCGCCGTTGAGCGGCGGCGTGCGGTTGCCGGGGCTGGTGACCCCCACGATGTCTTGCTCCGCGTAGACGTAATTGAGCGTGGCGCGCGCGCGCAGCACGGAGCTGTGGGCATAGCGCAGGCCGGACTCCACCCCGGAGTAACGGGCCTTGGCGATGTTGAGGTTCTGCACCTCGACGCAGGCGGTGGTGCCTGAGGGGCAGCCCTCGGTGCCGGGGGCGATGCTACGGCCAGTGGGCAGGGTGGTAATGCGGCCCCGATAGTCGGCGTAGAACAGGCTGACTTCCGCCTGTAGGCCCTTGGCGAACCACTTCAAACCGAGGTCGCCGCTGGTCACGGTCTCGGGCCTGAGCTCGGTGTTGCGGGTGGTGATGCGCGGCGGGCTGCCGCTGCGGCGGCCAGTCTGGGCGAGGTCATTGATATTCGGGGCGCGAAAGGCGCGGCCAAAATTGGCGGTGGCCGATAGGGTCGGCGTCAGCCGATATAGCCCGCCGAAAGCGCCGCTGAGGTCATCGCTCGCCACCACGCCGCCACTCACCCGATCAGCCACGGCCAGTGTGGTTTTGCTGACGCTGTAGCGCAGGCCAGCGTCGACGCTGCTGCGCGCGGTTGGCTGCCAAGCGTCGCGTAAATAGACGCCGAAGCTGCTCGAATGAGCGTTGTCCGGAAACCGCGCTTTGACGCTATTCGGGGATGTGGGACTGCTGACGATCAGCGCACCGCCATCAACCTGCACCTGCTTGTTACTGCGCACGCGGTCGCGGTAGAACTCCAGCCCGTAGCTGAGCCGGTGCGCTTCCCCTATCCGGCTGCTCGCCTGCGCGGTAACGCCGTCCAAAGTGCTGCGATTGCCCTCGGTGCTGCGCGTGCGCAAGTCCAAGGAGACATCCAAGCGGTCGTCATTAATGAGCTGCCGCCCGAGGTGTAGCTCCAAGGAGTCGACAAACGCCAGCGCTTGCTGGTGCCGGTAGCGCAGATGGTAGAAGGCGCGGTTGTTGTCGTAGCGGCTCACCGCCACGGCAGGGGCGGCGCCAAAGCCCGGCACCACCTCGTTGTAGCGGGGCAGATTGGGCAGCTCAAAATACTGCGCGGCAAACATCCACTGTTGGTCTGCGCTGGGTTTCCAGAGGGTTTTTATGTCATAGCCACGGCCGCTGTAGCTGCTGGGGCCAGCGGTATCGCTGAGGAACACCCCGCCACGGCCATCGGCAGATTGCGCTGGGCCAGCGACGCGCCGGTCGCCGTAGTCCAGCACCGTGGTGCCGCCGCTCACCGACCATTGCTCGGTGCCCACCGCATGGCTCAGCCGCTTACTGAAGCCGGCGTCGGCGGTCGAATAGCTCAGCGCAAGTTGATTGCGCGTCTGCAACTCCGCGCCTTGGAAGCGGGCCTCCGGGGTGATGACCTGCACCACGCCGCCCATCGCGTCACTGCCGTACAGCGTGCCGTAGGGGCCACGCAAAACCTCCAGTTGGGCGACGTTGTAGGGGTCGACTAGGGCGATGTACTGGCTGGGCGCGGTGCGGAAGAAGGCATTGTTGAGCCGGAAGCCATCGACCAAGTGCAGCACCTCGGCACCCTTTAAGCCCCGCAAAATCACCGTGCCCTGCCCTGCACCAGTCTGCTGAACATAAGCCCCCGTCGCCCCGCGCAAGCGCTCAGGCAGCACCTGCGGGGTTTGCGCGGCGAGCTGCTCGGCAGTCAGCACCGTCAAGGGCTGCGGCACCGCCGAAGCGCCCTGCGGCACCCGAGCTGCGGTGACCTGCACCGGCTCTAGCAAGACGGGCTCATCCGCAGCGGCAGTACAGCAGGCTGCGGCGAACAGGAGTGCGGCGGAGCGGGTCAAGGGCGGAGCGACGCTGAGCAAGAACTGGCAGACGCGGCTGCCGCAGAAATCAAGGAATGATCCGCCGCCAATCGCCTTGGCCGGTGGAGTCGAAGTAGTTCAACCACACCGCAGGATTCGTGCCGAGTGCTGCGCGCAGGCTGGCGGCGTCGGCGGCGTTGGCTGGCACGCCGAACACCGCGCCGGGGGCTGTCGCTGCACACAGGCTAGGGCCGTCTTGCGGCAGGCCCGCTGCACTGCTAGAGCGCCAGCCTTGGCCGACGCGGCAGGCCACTGGGAGCATCTGGCCGCAGGCTAGTCCGTGGAAGTGGCCGTCGGGGCGTAGTTGCGCGCATACGGGGGCGCTGCTGGGCGCGGGCTGGGCCAGCGCCCAGCTCCAGATGCTGGCCTCGGCGCGGGCATCGTTGGCGACGATCAAATCCAGCGACGGCATATGTAGGCCGCAGGCGACCATCGACTCCAGAGTGGGCGCATCGATGGGCTGCAAATTGGCGTTGGTCTGCGCACCGAGTTGGGTGCTGTCGTGCCAGACCCGTGTCCAGCGGCTGCTGTAGTCACTCGGCATGAAGAATGGCGCACCACATTCCGGCGCGGCGGCGTAGCCGTCGTTGGCTTTTTGATGGCGGATGCTGCCGATGTCGAAGATCCAATCATTCCAGCCGCCGTTGGCATTGCAGCCGGAGGTGAGGATGAGTTTGGCGCCGGCCGCGCGCATCGCCTGTTTGGTCAGGCTGAGTGGCATTGGCTGGCAACCGCCCCCGGCGACGGGCTTGTAGACCAGATCGCCCAGTGTTTGCTCGATGGCGGCGACCGCGGCTGCGTGGCCTGCGGGGCTATCCGCACTGCCATTGGGCGGGACAAACTGCTGGAGCTGATCCTCAATATCGATCATCAGCACCGCGTCGGCGTTCTCCGGCGCGCGCAAAAACGCGGCGATTTCCAACAAGCCCTCGCGGAAGTGGCGGTCGCTGCTGCCACAGCCGAGGTGGTTGGTGGAGGCCCCTAAGGCGTGGCAGAGCACGGGGGCCATGCCGGCACTTGGGGCGTGGAAGAACCAATGCAGATCGAGCTCCAAACTGGAGAAGCCCAAGCGCAGTTGGTCCGGCAGGCTGAGTGTGTGATTCGGGTCGCCGCTGCTGCTCACGCCGGGGTAGGCGCTGCTGTTGTAGGCGTTGTGGCTGGCGAGCCAGAAGCTGCGCTGCAAGGGCTGGTCGTCGTCCAAGCGGTTTTGCTGGCGCAATGCCTCATACCACCAAGTGCAGCGATGATCGGCGACGGTGGCCGCCGTGGTGCGGCTGGGTTGGTAGCAATCGCTGTAGGCCCGCTGCGGCGTTGGAGTTGGTAGCGGTGTCGGTGCAAGGGGCGGTGGCGGAGGCGGGGCAATCGGCACCGTGGCGGTGACCTCGCCCACCAGCGGCTGCGGCGGCGCGGTGCTGGCTTGCGGCGGGCTATCGCAAGCCGCAAGCAGCAGGCTGGCTGCGAGCAGCCAGCCGGTGCCTGCCCTAGACCTACTGCAGATTGCCATTGCGGTCTTTGTAGACCTCAACCGCTTGCTGCCAGGTGGGGCGATTGGCCCAGTGGATATTGGGCACGGGCAGGCTGGCGAAGCTGGTGGCGCGGATGGCGTCGTATTCCTCCACCGTTTCGCCGTTGCCGCTGAGCGTGCTGCCATCCCAGTTGGCCATGTTGGCAACACCACCCAAGTCGGTGAGCGCTTGGTCCATGGCGGTGATGAGCGCGGCACGGCAATCGGCCACGGTGCCGGTACCGGCGCACTTGAGCTGCCGGTAGGCGGGCCTACCAGGTGTGCCCAAGGCCATGGTGAACGTGCGCTTCATGTGCTGGAACCAACCAAACTGATAAGCCGAGCCCGTCGCCCCCGGCGCGTTGTAGCGGCCGGAGAGCACGCCTGAGCCCATCCCGACGATGGACTCCATTTGCGGGAGCACCGTGGGCATTAAGCGCCGGTACCAAGCGTCCATGAAGACGGCGGCGGCGCGCTGCTCATACACGCCGTTGCCGTCGCGGTCGCGCCGCAGGGCCCCCAAGCCGGGCTGGTTGTTGATCCAGTTCTGCGAGCCGTCGTTGGCCCAGGCTTGGAGCAGGTTCAGCACCGCTTGTTGGTCGGCGTTGAGGGCCGGGCCGGCCTGCGCCAACACTTGGCGCATCAGTGGGAAGACATCCAAACCGCGCAAATCGGTAAAGGTGGCATCGCCCATGATCTCGATCATGCTGGCGAGGTTGTGCTTGCGGCCAGAGGCTTTAAAGGCATCCAAACGGCTGGACAGCATCAGCACGCGGTGGCTAGGCCCATAGGTGCCGTTGCCATCCGCCGCCCACCAGCCGCGCGCGCCGGAGTTGTTCCAGTTGGCGAGGTAGCCGGTCGGCGGGTTGGTGTCTTGGATGTGGGCTGTGAGCGGCAAATATCCGGGCCACTCGAAGTAGCCCGCACCGTCTTGGTCGACGGGCTCATTGCGGCTCGGGTAGGGCATGCCGCCTGCGTTGCCGTCGCCGCCGAACTGGTCGAAGAAGTTCGCGGGCAGGCTTTGGTCATTGGCCCACTCGAAGTTGCCGTCGCCCCAAGCGGGCAGCTCGGCGTGCACCTGTGGGTGGCGCAGCGGGTAGAGCCCGCTTTGGATGTAGGCGATGTCCTTGTGGTCGGCGTAGAGCCAGTTGAAGGTCGCCGTCATGCTGTTGAACAGGCGCTTGAAGCGCGCCTGATTCATCGGGTTGCCTTGGGTGGTCATCAGCGCGAAGGGCGCGGTGGTATCGACATCCGCCAAAAAGGTGCTGCGCTGGCTAGAGATGGCCACGACATCCGCGCCCATGGTGGCGGTGCCAAACACCGGCCCGTAGTGGGTGCGCAGCACAAATTGCCGCACCTGCTGGGTGTTCTGTGGGCCGCCGAGTGCCAGGCTGGCGGCGGTAGGCACCGCGTTCCAAGTGTCGATGCGGCGGTAGAAGCGCACGCAACGGCCCTTGTGCAGATAGCCGTCGGCATCGGGGAAGCCGTCCGCACCCGCAGCACCGGTCGTATTGTTCTTGGCGTCGTCGCGGCTGGCTGTAGCGCCCAAGGGGCTGCCCGCGATATTGCACATCTTCGACACGCGGGTGTCGGTGAAGTCGGAGCCAGCGGAGGTCGGGCTCCAAGCGAAGTCCAAGCCGCGCCCAATGACGATGTAGGGCAGGTTGACGGTGGATATGCCGCGCGCAGCGAGGTCCAGCGCCGTGCCGCCCTTGCTGAACACAGCGGCCTCCCAGAGCAGCTGCGGCTGGAAGTACCCCGTCTGCGGCCCGGCGACCATGATCGGGTGGCCGGATTCGGTCTCGCTGCCGTTCACCGCGATCCAGTTGCTGCTGGTGAGCGGCAGGCCGATCTGCTTGAGCATGGCTTTGAGGCTAGTGCCGGGGTCTTTGCCGAGCACCGGCGTCAGGCTGGCGATGGCCTTCTTGGCCGCTTTTTGCCGTAGACGCTCACGCGCTTTGGGCGTCAGCTTGGCGTACTGGGCGCTGGCTTTGCGCTGCTCAGCACGCGCCAAGCCGGGCAGGCCGGGCGCACCCGGCAACGGCGAGGAGTTGGTACGGGCAAAGCTGGTGCGCGGCATAAAGCTGCCCTTATCCCAAAGTGCTGCGCCAGCGGGCAGGGTTTGCGGGCAGGTTTCGCTGACACTCGGCACTTGGGTGTCGAAGGCGTCGGTAGCGGTGTGGTAGCTGTCTGGGGCGTTGGCGTGGCGCAGGTCGCGCCAAGTCTCGCAGGCGGTTTGCGGCAGGCTGGTGGTGCCGGGGCCGATGCTGGCGTCCAAGGTTTGCAGCAGATTGAGGTTGGATATCTCCGAGCCGCCGCCCAAGCCCAAGGCGCTTTGGATCAACACGGCGTTGGCGACGATGTCGTTCACCGTGAACTGCGCGGGCGGGAACAAGGGTGCAGCTGCGCCAAAGCGCACGCCTAGGGTGTTGTATTCCTGCGGGATTTCGCCCGAGCCGGCGGGCGTTTGCAAAAACGCGAGGTAGGCATTCATGCCCGCCACGAACTGCTGGGTATCGTTGAGGAATAGCGCACCCAAAGGCCCGAGCTTGCGCACGGCGTTCTCGGTAATGCCGGTCAACTCCTGCTCGGAATAGCCCGCCGCACCGGCAAATTCTTCGTCCAGCCCATAGGTGGTGGCCGAGGGGCCGAGCTTCTCGCTGGCGCGGCCACGGCCAACATTGCGGAGCAGGTCAAACAGCCAGAGCCGGTCTTGCGCGGCGGCATAACCCAAGCCGTACTGCGCGGCGGCGCGGTCGTCGCCCTCGACGTGCGGCACGCCCCAGCCATCGCGCTTGATCAGCACCGTTTTGCCGCCGGGCGCAGTCAGCGTGGTGGTGCGCACCGCCTCGGCATCTGGCAGTTGAATCTGCGATTTGGTGAAGTAATTGCAGGCTTGGTCGGAGCTGCGCTGGTGTGCGGCGATATTGGCGGGCGGGGTGCAGGTGTCGCTCTTCAGCGGTGTCTGGGCATAGGCCAAGTTGCCGTAGAGATCGAGCTGATCGCGGTAGTTATTGGGGTAGCGGCTGACGTTGCCGGTGGCGGGATCGCCGACACCACCTGCGGTGTTGCCGTTAGCACCCGCTGGGCCGATGGCCATGAAGACGTTGGTGCCGTCCCTAGGCGTGATGCCGCCGCTGGAGCTACTGGTGCTGCCCGAGCCGCTGGAGCTGCCGGGGTCGTTGACCGCGACCGAACCAGAGTCGCCGCAGCCGCTAAGCAGGCTAATTGCCAGAGCGCTGACGGCGAGCAGGCGGATGCGCAGAGGGCGCAGAGGCAAGGCAGAAACAGGACGCATGAGGCATTCTCCAAAAGCACGTGTGCCGCCGTCAGTCGAACTGCTGCGGCGTATTAATGACTACCGAATCATGCTAGCGCCTACGCCCCAGCTCGTGGATAAAAAATCGCCCCAAGAGGACCGTGAGGATCGCGTTGCGGTGGTCGCCGCGCTGCCCGAAGGCGCACTCGCAGCCCTGTTTGCGTCCTATGGATTACGGCTGCTGTGGGTTGCCGATGGCGAGACCATCCCCGGCAGTTATTGGGGCGAGCGGGAGGCAGGCCTGATTGCCGATGCGCTGTATGTGCGCGCCGATACGCCGGTGCATTCGGCGCTGCATGAGGCCTGCCATTGGCTGCTTGCCACGCCAGATCGCCGCGCCAACATGCACACCAATGCCGGCGGCTGCGACACCGAGGAAAACGCCGTCTGCTACCTACAGTGCCTGCTCGCGGAGCAACTCGCGGGTTACTCCCAAGCGCGTTGCTGGCAGGACATGGACGACTGGGGCTACAGCTTCATACTCGGCAGCGCTGCCGCTTGGTTTCACGGCGATAGCGACGACGCCATCGCCTTTTTGCAGGCGCGCGGCTGGTTGCCCGGAGTGGCCGCCGTCAAGGACTAGCTGCGCTGTGCCGACCAAGCGGCGTCGCTGCTATCGCCTTCTGCTTGCCTGCGGACACTGAGCAAGGGCGCGTAGGTCGCCAGCCAGCGGCTGAGTTCTTGCGTGAACTGCAACGGCGCTTCAAAGGGGATGGCGTGGCCGGAGCGCTCAAAGCGCACCAGTCGGCAATGCGGCACCCAGCGGGTGAGCTGCAATTGCCCAGCGGCGGGGTACATGCTGGAGCGCATGCCGATGAAGGCGGTCATCGGGATTTGGATCTGCGGCAGGCTGGGCCGCCAGTCGTAATCCTCGGTCAGATAGCTGCGCAGGGTGTCCATGTAAATCGGCCAGTTGCTCACCGGGGCCACCCGACGCACCAGAAACTCATGGCGCGCTAGGCCGCTGAATTGCCGCACTGGGCCGTCGGCCATCGCGTGGCTAAAGAACACCGCCAAGGTTTGCCACAGCCGCTGGCGCAAGGCCTTGGGGATCGCGTCAAACGCTTGGCCGCGATACTCCTCCATTGCCTCCATCAAGCCGCGCCATTGCGGCAGCAGTGCGGCTTGGGCTGCGCCCAGCAAGCCGTGCTGCCAGTCCGCACGATTGGCAACGCAGGGCGATTGGTCGATGTGTAGATACGCCGCAACACGGTCGAAGCCGTAGCGGCGCTGGTACTGCAAAGCCGTGCATGCGCCCATCGATAAACCCGCCAGCAGCACCTTGGCTTGGCCGAGGTGATCGAACAAATCCGCGAGGTCATCGGCGTGCTGGCTGAGCAGGCAGCGGCCATTGAGGGGTAGAGCGTGGCTGCCGCCAAAGCCGCGCAAATCCGGCAGGATGAAGCGGTAGCGAGTGGCAAGCGGCGCTACAAACGGCAGCCAGAGCGCGCCAAACATCGCAAACCCGTGCAACACCACCACCGTGGTGGGGCCGCGCCCTAGGCTCAAGTAGTGCAAGCGCGCGCCGTCGCGCATCTGGGCGTAAGGCATCAGCGAGAAACCTTTTTTGAATGGGGGCTCGCCGACGGACTCTAGAGAGAATCGACATTGTTGCCAGTGTCAGCGACCACCCCGCCCCTGCGGGCCACCACTCCACGGGAGGGGAATACCGCAGATTCCCCTCCTCTGGAGGGATGGCAGGCGCAGCCGGACGGGGTGGTCTAGCCCCACCAAGCCCCACAAAAAACCCCCGCATCGGTTGGCCAATGCGGGGGTTTTTACCGAAAACCGCGAGCGCCTTATTTGCCCTTGGCGGCGGCCTTGAGCAGGTCGGCCTTGTCGGTCTTCTCCCACGAGAAGGCGGTGAACTTCTCGCCGTTGTGCTCCATCTCGTAGGGCTTGCGGCCAAAGTGGCCGTAGCTGGCGGTGGCTTGGTACATGGGGTGGATGAGGTCGAGCATCTTGATGATGCCGCCGGGGCGCAGGTCGAAGTTGGCGCGCACCAGTTTCTCCAAGGCCTCGTCACTGATCTTGCCGGTGCCGAAGGTGGTGACGAAGATCGAGGTGGGCTCAGCCACGCCAATCGCGTAGCTCACCTGCACTTCGCACTTGCTGGCGAGGCCGGCGGCGACGATGTTCTTCGCCACATAGCGGGCGGCGTAGGCCGCGCTGCGGTCGACCTTGGAGGGGTCCTTGCCGGAGAACGCACCACCGCCGTGACGCGCCCAGCCGCCGTAGCTGTCAACGATGATCTTGCGGCCAGTGAGGCCGCAGTCGCCCACCGGGCCACCGATGACGAAGTTGCCCGTCGGGTTGATGTGGAACTTGGTCGCCTTGGTGATCCACTTCGCGGGGATGACCGGCTTGATGATGGATTCCATCACCGCTTCGCGCAGGTCCTTGAGCTTGATCTCAGGGTTGTGCTGGGTGGAGAGCACGACGGCATCAACGCCGACGGCTTCGCCATCGACATAACGCAGCGTGACTTGGCTCTTAGCGTCCGGGCGCAGCCAGTTCAGGCCGCCTTTCTTCGCTTTGCGCACCTTGGCTTGCTGCTCGACCAAGCGGTGGCTGTAGTAGATGGGGGCGGGCATCAACTCTTTGGTCTCGTCGCAGGCGTAGCCAAACATCAGGCCTTGGTCGCCAGCGCCGATGTCTTCATCCGCCTTCGCTTTCTTCTCGGTGCCGTCCACGCCCATGGCGATGTCGGGGCTCTGCTTGCCGATGATGTTCAAGATGCCGCAGGTGGCACCGTCGAAGCCGACGTCGGAGCTGTTGTAGCCGACATCGATAATCACCTTGCGCACGAGCTGCTCTAAATCCACCCAAGCGCTGGTGGTGACTTCGCCGGCGACGATGGCAACACCGGTCTTCACCAGCGTTTCGCAGGCAACACGGGCCTTTTTGTCTTGCGCCAAGATGGCGTCGAGTACGGCATCGCTGATCTGATCCGCGAGTTTGTCGGGGTGGCCTTCGGAGACCGATTCAGAGGTAAACAGGTATTCGCTCATGGCGCTAAAACTCCCGAGTAAAGGGTGATGCAAAAGTAAGAATCCGCCCGAGGCGGCGTGACATATCCGCTTATACGGATAAGCGGGTAAGTGACTGCGAAGCCGCGCATTGTAGTGGCACTGTGTTGCAGAGTCAGCACCGCGTGTCGGCAGCGAAGCACCTCGGGCTAACCTTGCTGTACCACGGCCACACGCTTTAAGGTGCGCGCCATGAAAATCGTGATTCTCGGTGCCGGTCAAGTCGGCACCACGCTGGCAGAAAACCTCGCGGTGGAGGCAAACGACATCACGGTGGTGGATACCAATGCCGCCCACCTAGCCAGCTTGCAAGAGCGCATCGACATCCGCACGGTCAACGGCTTTGCCAGCCACCCTGAGGTCTTGCGCCGCGCCGGTGCCGACGACGCCGACATGCTCATCGCCGTCACCGACAGCGACGAGACCAACATGCTCGCCTGCAAGATCGCAGCGACCTTGTTCCGCACCCCGACCAAAATCGCCCGCATCCGCAGCGTGGAATACCTCAAAGATGCCGAGGTGTTGTTCTCGCAGGAGAACTTCGCGGTCGATATGTGCATTAGTCCCGAACAGCTGGTTACGGACTACATCCACCGCTTGATTGAGTACCCGGGTGCTTTGCAGGTGGTGGACTTTGCCGGCGGCCGCGTGCGGCTGGTGGGGGTGCGCGCCTACTACGGCGGCCCCTTGGTGAGCCGCCAATTAAAGGAGTTACCCCAGCATCTGCCCGCGGGGGTTGATGCCCGTGTCGCGGCGATTTACCGGCGTGGCCGGGCAATCTTGCCGGAGGGCAACACCGTCATCGAAGCCGAGGACGAGGTGTTCTTCGTCGCCGCCTCCGAGCACATCCCCAAAATCATCGGTGAGCTGCGCCGCCACGATAAGCCGGTCAAGCGGGTGATGCTCGCGGGCGGCGGCAACATCGGTCTTCGGCTCGCCAAGGCGCTAGAGAACAAGGTGCAGGTGAAGCTCATCGAGCGCAACCCCGAGCGCGCCCGCGCCCTGAGTGCGCAGCTAGAGCACACCGTGGTGCTGGTGGGTGACGCCGCCAGCGAGGGCCTGCTGTTGGAAGAAAACATCGATGACATTGACGTCTTCTGCGCCATCACCAATGACGACGAGGCCAACATCCTCTCCGCCATGCTCGCCAAGCGCTTGGGCGTCGGCAAAGCGCTGTCGCTCATCAACCGCATGGCCTATGTCGATCTGGTGGAGGAAAACTCGGGTGTAGACATCGCCATTAGCCCGCAGCAATCGACGGTATCGGCACTACTCGCCCATGTGCGCAGAGGCGACGTGGTAAAGGTGCACACCCTGCGCCGTGGTGCCGCGGAGGCCATCGAGGCCATTGCCCACGGCGACGCTAAATCCAGCAAAGTGGTGGGGCGGCGCATTGAGGAAATCAAAATGCCGGCCGGCACGACCATTGGCGCGATCGTGCGCGGCGACGAGGTCATCATCGTCCACCACGACACCGTGGTGCAGGCCGAAGACCACCTGATTTTGTTCATCGTCGATAAGCGCAAGACCCGTGAGGTAGAAAAACTATTCCAAATGGGGATTGGTTTCTTCTAGAGTCGGAGTCCGTTTGCTGGCTTACAGGTGCTCGCGTGCTCACACGTTGCGGATTCATCCTGCTGTTGCTGACGCAAGTCGCCGGCTGTGCGACCTATCAGACCCTGACCAATAACGCGCCGTATGGCGGAGGCGGTTGGTTTTCCGGCACACGCTATAACTTGGCGCTGCTGCAAGGCGACGACGACGCCCTCATCCCCTACAGCCGGTGTTCGCCGCCGCCCTACCCCGCTGCGCTCGATCTGCCGTTGAGCTTCGCTGCCGACACCCTCGCCGCCGTGACGCGCATCTTCTTGGTACCAGTGCCGACCGCCACCGGCTACCGCAGCATCGACCAGCGCTAGCCGTTACTCGTGCCGTCGCGGTTTATGCCCAGACTTGGGGCTAACCTTATTCGGGGTTGGTGAATAAAAATTACGGCAAGTATTGGGGATGCGGTGACCAAGAGATTCGCGCGGGTCTTAGCGGTACTGGTGTTAGGCGCGGCGTCTTGGCGCGTCTGGGCAGCACTGGAGCCTAGTCAAGCCCTAGAACAAAGCCTGATCGCCGCCGAGGCTGCCGACCCCGCCAAAAGCCTTCAGCTTGCCGATGCCGCATGGCAGCAAAGCGGGGCGGGTGCCTCCGCGCAGCAAGGCCTACGCTGGCGCGCTGCCCACCTTGCTAGTCGTGCGGCACTGACACTCGGGCAGATGGATACGGCACTCCGTTATTGCACGAGCGCTCAGCAAGAAGCCCAGACGGCGCAGGCCCATGCGTCGGCCCTGCGCGCGCGCATCGACTGCGCACTGGCGAATAGCCGGGTTGGCCGCTGGGATGCGGCAAAAGCCGAGCTAGAGGCCATACTTCCGCAAGCCGATGGCCTAAAAAGCCCAGAGTTGATCGCCCAAGCGCACTTGGGCTTGGTGCACTGGTACCGGCGAAAATCGCAGCTGGTAGCCGCCGCCCCCCATGCCGAGCGCGCACTCGCCGCCGCTGAGCAGAGCGGCGATGTGCACCAGCTCATGCAGGCCCTAGAAGCGCGAGCACGCGTGGTTCAGGCGCAAGACGGCGCTGCACGCGCCAAGCCATGGGTGCGGCGTTGGGCACTGCTCGCACAGCGAGAAAACAGCCCACGCGCTTTGGCGACTCTGGCCTACTTCCAAAGCAAAATGGCGGTCAAGAGCGGCCAGCCACAGCAAGCTCTGGCGACCATGCAGGCGGCGGTGCAGCGCTATGGGCAAGTCCCAGACGCTGGCCTGGCGGCGACGCTGTACCACAACCTCGGCGAAACCCAAATCGAGACGGGGCATTACCCGCAAGCCTTAGAAGCAGGCTTACGCGCGGTCAGCCTCGCTGCGCAATCGGGCAATCACACGGTGCATGCAGATGCACTGATGGCCACCGCCCGCGCCTATCGGCGGATGAACCGCTATCGCGAGGCGATGACGCTGCTGCAAGAGGCGGCCGCGCTGCTGAGTGCCGATGAAGACTGGGAGGGCCTAGCCCATTGCCAGAATAATCTCGGGGCCTTGCAACAGGACTTGGGGCTGTATGCCGCCTCGGCGGCCTCGTTTCAGGCGGCAGTCGCGGCGATGGAGCGGCACGGTGACCAATGGTCGCTGGGGGTTTTCTACAACAACTTGGGTAGCTCGCAGGTTGCGCTAGGGGACTACCTCAACGCCGAGGCATCCAACCAACGCGCCCTGAGCATTGCCCGCGCGCAAAAGGATGACGTCGGGATCGCCTATGCCTTGGTGGATTTGGGCGGGATCTACCGCCAGCAAAGTCGCATGCCGCTGGCAATCGCGACGACCCAGCAGGCCGTGGACTTGCTGGCGCAAACCGGGGAGCTTCCCGGGACTTTGAATGCCTTGGTAGACCTCGGCCAGACTTACCTCGCGGATCGCCAAGCGCGCGCGGCGGAACCGGAGTTTGCCCAAGCCGGAGCCTTGGCGGAATCCAAAAAAAGCCTGGAAGAAATCTGGCTGAGCGCCGATGGCCTGATGCGCAGCGCGCAGCAGCAAGGAAAGGCTGCGCTGGCAATTTTCCACGGTAAGCGCGCGGTCAATGTGCTGGGCAGTTTGCGCGGCGATGCCTACCCCTTGGGGCCAAGCGCCCGCAAGGGCTTGCGCCGCCGCGCGCGCGGCTGCTACCAAACCCTCGTCCTGCTGCTGATGGAACAAAACCGCCTGAGCGAAGCCGCGCAAGTGATGCACGCGCTCAAGGCCGATGAGCTGATGGATTTCAGCGCCGCAGTGCCGCCAGCGCTGATCAAACCCTTGGCATATAGCCGCGCAGAGCGCGCTGCGTTGGCGACGTGGCGCCATTCAGTCCAGCGCTACGGCACGGATTTGGGTGCCGTCGCCGCGACCAAGCGCAAGCAGGCGCAACGAGGCTTGGCGCAGGCGCAAAAGAAAATTCACCAGCAGCTAGCGGCAAGCAGCCATCAGTCTGAGCAAGCGGATTTCTCGACGGCCGACGGGATCGCCGCTACGACTGTCCGCCTAAGTTACGTGTTTGCCGAACAGCATCTGTACTGGCTGCTGGAGCATCAGCAGCGCCGCCAGAGCGGCAAGATTGACCTCGCCAGCTCGGGGCTCGAAGGCGCGTTGCGCCAGTATCTGCAACGGCTGCGTGATCCCAGCCGCGACCCAGTGCCGCTCGCCCAGCAGCTCTACCAAACTCTGCTGCACCCTGCGCTGGCGCAGTTGCCCGAGCGGCCGCGCAGCTTGCACATCGCTGCCGACGGTTTGTTGCGCTACCTGCCGTTTGCCGCGCTGCACGACGGTGAGCACTGGTTGGCGGAAACCACCGCGCTGCATTATCAGGTTCCTGCGGTAGAGAGCGCGCCACAGGCAGCCAGCAATAAGCTCGTCGCGTTGGGGACTGTACGGGGGGATGATCAGCACGGGCCCTTGCCGAATGTTGCGCTGGAGCTAGCAGGGATCGTCGCCGCCAGTGCGACGAAACGGCCGTCTGAGCTATTGCTCGACCAAGACTTCACCGCCGCAAGTCTGCTCCGCAGCGTGGAAGGCGACGCCGGCTTAGTCCACATTGCGACGCACTTCAATTTGGGCAGCGGCTCGGAGGCTGAGGCGGGGCTATTACTGGGCAACGGCGAGCAGCTGCCGCTCAGCCGCCTGCGCGAGAGCCCAAAAGACTGGCGGCAGCTGAGGCTATTGAGCCTTTCGGCCTGCAACACGGCGATCGACCGCACCGACGCCGATGGCCGCGAGCTCGATGGCTTGGCCAGCACGGCACTCAGCAAAGGCGCGCAGGCGGTGATGGCGAGCTTGTGGGCGGTCGATGACGCCAGCACTGGCCTGCTGATGCGCGCTTTCTACAGCGCGCTGCCTGAGCCGGCGGAGGACTTTGCCGCAGCGCTGCAAACGGCGCAGCGGCAATTGATCGAGCAATCAGGCTCGGAGTCGCAATTGGCTGCAAGTCTGAGAGGCAGTAGAGCCCAAACCCCTGCGCCAAGTGCCGCGACAGCACCGCCCGCAACGCAGAACACTCTTGGCTATCGCCACCCGTACTACTGGGCCCCGTTCATCGTCTTGCAACGCGCGCCGACCACGCTGGCTAAGGCGCAGGCTGCACCCGTAAATGCAGGTCTGCCCCGCCCGGCGGCAGGCTCAGCTCGTAGCGCGCCAGAACCTCTGCCACCGCAAGCTGGGCAGACTGCGGCACCGTGAGCTGGAGCAGCACTTGGCCATCGGCGCGGTAATAGCTTTGCCGTAGCGTTGCACCCTCCGCAGTCAACTCTTGGATGAGGCTCGTCGCCAGTCGCTGTGGGGTTGGCGACCAAACCTGCTTGTGCATCGCGGCCCCACGCCATAGCGAAGCACTTTTGGCCGAGGGCGGTGTGACCAGCGGCCATAACACGACCACGGCTAAGACCGCAGAGGCTGCTAGCGCCCAAGCTTTGGTCGAAGCGCGGCGCGGCCATCGCCCAACGGCTGGTTTTTGCGCGCTCGCTGCACGCGCCTGCACGCCGGCCATGAAGGCGTCGGCTTCCGCCGCTGTGGCCGACGGCGCTTGGGCTTGGACCGCCAATTCCTGCAACAGCGCAGCACGCAGGCGCTGCGCTTCATGAGCGCTGTCTAAAGCGTCCGAGCCGATGGCCTCGCCGCGCAGCGCGCGCAACCAAATTTCTTCTGAATTAGCCAAGTTGCGCCTCCAACCCTAGCGAGTCGCTGCGACTGCAACGGTCCTTGCAGGCCTCAAGCAGGGGCTTAATCTTCTTACGGCATTCGTACAAATACTGCCGTGCAGCTTGCGGCGTCCGGTTCAAATACAGCGCCAGCTCCTCATAGCTATAGCCCTCCACATAAAACACCAAGGCCTGTGCACGCTGAGGCTCTGCGGCATAAAACTCGGCCAGCGCTTTTTGCACACAGATGCGGTCATCCAATTGGGCGTCATAGCTCATGGCGGCAAAATCAGCCTCGGGGTATGGCGTCAAAGTGTCGACACTGACGCTTTCGTCAGGCAGGGCCGAATGCTGGTGTTTTTTGACGCGCCGATACTCAGCCTTGATCTGGTTCTCGCAGATGCCCCAGAGCCAGGCGATGACCGCTCGGTCGGAATCCGCTTTCAACTTAAAGCGGCTCTCTAATGCAGTGACGAAACAAATCTGTAGCACCTCCTCGGCTTGATCCGAGCCTACGCGCCGCCGTAAATGCGCCAGCAATCGACCTTTATGGGCGAGGTACAACTCCCGCAACACCGCGTTGGCCTGCTCCGGGCTGCCTCGCAGGCGTTCGGCCCAGTTAAACGCGGTGGGCTCCGAGAGGGTGGAGGACATACTGCTGAGCGCGAGTGGAGGACGGGTGGGTCAATATACTTTGCAGCGCTGGGGTTTTGACTCCGCTCAACTGTCTGGCGAATTTTTTTGCGAACCAGCCTGACATCGCTCGGCGTTTCCGCACATTACTTAGTGACACCTTGGGGACACTAGACCGTGGCTATTTGCAGCAATGTCCATAGCCCAAATAAACGGCATGCGTGGGGCGGGTGGCGTCGCTGGGCTAGGGCGCCAACCATCTTTTGCGCGCTGCTCAGCGCGACCTATGCACCGCTGCTCGAAGCCAAGCAATACGCGCTACTGATTGGCGTTTCGGAATACCCAGCCCTCAGCCAAAGCTTGCAGTTATCCGGCCCTAGGTACGATGTCGCCGCCCTGCGCGCGCTGCTGCTGAAAGCCGGCGTCGCCGATGAGGATATTTTCTGGCTCAGTGAAGGCGGGAGCCCGCAACAGCTACCGACGCGTGCCGCCATCTTGTCGCAGATCAGCCAACTCGCTCCTCGGCTTGGGCCAGAAGATCGCTTGCTGCTGTACTTCGCAGGCCACGGTGCGCAAGCCCCCGCGCGCGGCAGCCACTCGGTTAGCGAGCCGGACGGCTTAGATGAGCTATTCCTACCCCGCGACGTGCGGGCTTGGGACGGCTCGGTGCGGGAGGTGCCCAATGCTCTGCGCGACGATGAGATCGGCAGCGCCCTGCAACAGCTCAGCAGCCAAGGCGCGCTGATCTGGGCAGTCATGGATAGCTGCCATGCCGGCTCCATGCTGCGCACGGCGGAGAAAGATCACTTGGGCACTCGTCCGCGTTGGCGTGGCGTGAGCCCAGCACAGCTCGGTGCGCCACTGCGCAAGAGCCTAGCCGCCCGCCCATTGCCGAGCTGGAGTACGCACGCTTTGCCGCGCGTCGTCGCTTTCTTGGCCGCCGCCCCCGATCAGCGGACGGCGGAGGAGGTACCAGAGCCGACTGCACTCCTCTTCCCTCAAGGCAGGGCCTCTGGCGCCGTTGCTAGCCAACGCGGAGCAGGGCAGACCCCAAGCCCGTCGATAGGCACCCGCAGCTCAGGCCCCAGCGCCCAGCACCGTGGCGTATTCACCTTGGCCTTAGAACAGGCCTTGCTCGAACACCCCAAGGCCAACTTCGCTGAACTGTTCGCCGCCATCGAGCGCCGCTACCAACAGCAGCAGCGCATCGCGCCGAAGCCCATGCTCATCGCCCCGGAAGCGCTATTGGCTGAGCCAGCGCTGCCTTAAGTTCAGTATCGGAGCCTCTGGCTTTAATTGACGAGCCCAGCCCCAAAGCAAGTACGGCACGAGAGCCAAAGGCTTGCAGATGTCGCAGATCAACGCCACATAGCTCCCGCACATTGTTAGGCATCGATGCAGCGGCAGCATCCATGGGGGTGTGGCCAGCGCTGGGTAATTTCGGGTCGGGGGTCACCGGCGCTTACAATGCGCGCCGTTTCTTCAAGGCTTGGGCGGTCAGCGCATGCACCACCTTCACCGCAATCATTTTGATGTCATCGTCATCGGCGGCGGGCGAGCAGG
>CAZHTI010000038.1:0-10604 GCA_964535755.1 uncultured Salinisphaerales bacterium
CGGCTTCCCGCAATTGACAATCGTTCGCATTAACAATACGCTTTGCTCAGTCCACAGGAGTTCCGCGATGTACGTCTGTGTTTGCAAGGCCGTGAGCGATAAGCGCATCCAAAGCTTGGCAGAGCAAGGAGTCGTGCGCCTACAGGATTTGAGCGCGCGCACCGGCTTAGGCACCTGCTGCGGCAAATGTGTCAGCGACGCCCGCCGCGAACTCGCCGCTGCTGCCCACAAAGTGCGGCCACATCCTTACCGCGATGTCGGCCACGGCGGCGCACTCGCCGCTGCCTAAGCTGCGTTTTCAGCAACTGCATTCGCAAATGCGAATGTCACGCAAAAGCAGTCAAAACTGCAAATAAAACAAACACTTGCGCTTGAGCATTGGCTCGCGTAGGCTGCCTGCACCCCTTACCGAAACGGTTGCACTCCCATGAAAGGCGACGCCAAAGTCATCGAGTTTCTCAACGCCGCGCTCAAGAACGAGCTCACCGCCATCAACCAGTACTTCCTGCACGCCCGCATGCTGGATAACTGGGGCCTAAAGAAGCTCGGCAAGTACGAGTACAAGGAATCCATCGACGAGATGAAGCATGCGGACAAGATCATCTCCCGCATCCTCTTCCTCGATGGCCTGCCCAACCTGCAAGACCTCGGCAAGCTCTATATCGGCGAGAACGTGCAGGAGGTGTTGGAGTGCGACCTCAAGCTCGAATACACCGCCCACCCGCTCTACAAAGCAGCGATTGCCCACGCGGAAGCGGTTGGCGATTACGTCACCCGTGATCTATTGGTCGGCATCCAAGCCAGCGAAGAAGAGCACATCGACTTCTTAGAAGAACAGCTCAAGCTGATCGAGACCGTCGGCATCCAAAACTACTGCCAAAGCCAGATGGGCGAGCTTGAGTAAGCCATCGGCCTAGAACGGCGAACCCGTCCGGCCAATAAAAAACCGCGCAACCGCGCGGTTTTTTTATTACCCAAGCTCGTAGCTAGAACGGCTTGACGATGATCAAAATCACCACCGCCACCATGATCACGGCAGGGACTTCGTTAGCGATCTTGTAGAACTTGGCGGTCTTGGTGTTCTTGTTATCGGCAAAGGCGCGGATGCGGCCTTTGAGCCAGCCTTGATAGCCGGAGAGCAAGAACACCAATGCGATTTTGACTTGCACAGCGCCCAGCTTGATCAGAAACGGCTGCTGCATCAGGGTGGCGATGCCGAACAGCCAAGTGCCGATCATCGCAATGAGCGACAAGGTGTAGAGGCGCTTCTCCATCACGCAGAAGCGGTTATGGCCGATGTGGTCGGTGACTTCCGTGTGGTAGACGAACAGGCGCGGCAAATACAGCAAGCCGGCCATCCAGCTCATTGCAAAAATGACGTGAAACGCTTTGAGCCACAGCATGAAGACCGCCTTGTTGGGATTGGTCTCGTATCATCGCCGCCCTCTGGTATTGGAACAAGCAAGTAGGGCGAGCAGATGAGCATTCAAGTCGGGATTGTTGGTGGCACGGGCTACACGGGGGTGGAGTTGCTGCGCTTGCTCGCCGCACACGGCGGCATGCAGGTGCGCGTGCTCACCTCGCGCAAGGAAGCAGGCCTGCGGGCGGACGCACTCTTCCCTGCCCTACGCGGCCGCTGCGACGCGGTGTTTGAAGCCCCCGACCTCGCCCGCCTGCAGCAGTGCCAATTAGTATTTTTTGCCACCCCGCACGCCACCGCCATGCAGATGGCGCCGGACTTACTCCGCGCCGGGGTCAAGGTGGTGGACCTCTCCGCCGACTTCCGCCTGAAGGACGCAGCCAGCTACCAGCAGTGGTACGGCCACGCCCACACCGCGTTAGATGAATTGGCTGAGGCCGTCTACGGCATCCCCGAGCTGCATCGCAAAGCGCTAGCCGGTGCCCGCCTCGCGGCTGGGCCGGGTTGCTACCCCACCGCCGTGCAGCTCGGCTTTGCGCCGCTGTTGGAGCAGGGTTTGATCGAATCGGACCGCCTAATTGCCGACTGCAAGTCTGGGGTTTCTGGCGCAGGCCGTGAGGCCAAGATTGGCTCGCTGTTCTGCGAGGCCAGTGAGAGCTTCAAAGCCTACGGCGTGCCCGGCCACCGGCACCTGCCGGAGATTGAGCAAGGTCTGCGCGGGATGACCTCTGCACCGGTGTCGCTCACCTTTGTCCCGCACTTGGTGCCGATGAACCGCGGCATCCACGCCACCCTCTACGCTCGCTTAAAGCAGCCGATGACGACGGCTGCGCTGCAAAAGTTGTTCGCTGACCGCTACCAAGGCGAGGCCTTTGTCGATGTGTTGCCTGCTGGCGAGCACCCAGAAACCCGCAGCGTGCGCGGCGGCAATGTCTGCCGCATCAGCCCGCATTTGGCACCCGATGGCCGCACCGTAGTGGTGCTGAGCGTCATCGACAATCTGGTGAAGGGTGCTGCCGGCCAAGCCTTGCAGTGCGCCAATCTGCTGCTGGGCTTGCCGGAGACTCAAGGCTTGCAGGGCTTGCCGCTCGCGCCCTAGTGCGGACATGCTCTAGTGCGGACATGCTGAGGTCACAGCAGTTCAAGCAGGCAGTTCAGGCAGGGCTCATGCCTCAGGGGTTTAATGCATCCCTGTCTTCAAACCTTGAGGTAGCGAAATGTCCAAGACCTACACATTCTCTCGCCTGGCTGCGCTGGGCTTGGCAATGGCCGCTTTGGCAGCCCCTGCGTATGCCGCAGACACTAATGCGGTGATCGGCGGCGCGATTGGCGGTGCTGCCGGCGCTGCCATTGGTCATGAGGTCGGTGGCCGCGAGGGTGCCATCATTGGTGGTGCGATTGGCGGCGGTGCCGGTGCGGCAGTCGGCTCCAACCAAACCCGCGAGCGGGTAATCGTTCAGGAGCGTGTCGTGCACGTCGATGGTCGTCACGACAACGGCTTGCACCTCGGCCATTACAAAAATGGCAAGGCGCGTAAGCACCACCGCAAGCATCACCGCAAGAACAGCCGTAAACACCGTCATGACGACTAAACCTTAGTCGCCAGCCGAGCAAAAAGCCCCGATTCGCCTCGGGGCTTTTTTTGACCTGGCGATGGCTGTTGCGCGGTGCTTAGCCGCGGCCGCCCTCGCGCTGCCAGCTCAGCTCTGGCCCACCGACGGCGCGGGTCATGACGCGGCAGACCACGAACAAAAGGTCAGATAGGCGATTGGCATAGTGCAAGGCGTGGAGATTGACCACCTCGCCGTCCTGGGCCTTCAGCAGCCAGAGCGCACGTTCAGCGCGCCGCGCTACCGCCCGCGCCAAGTGCGCACGCGCCGCACCTTCGCCACCGCCGGGCAAGATGAACTCCTTGAGCGGCGGCAGGCCCGCGTTCAAATCGGCTAGGCATTGGTCTAGCCGCAGCACTTGGGTCTCAGTCACCAACTCAGCGGGCGGCATCGATAGCTCCCCGCCTAGGTTGAACAGCTCGTGCTGGCAGGGTGCGAGTGCTACGCGCACGGCATCCGGCAGCTCCCAAGCCAGCAGCAGGCCTAGGCAGCAGTTGAGCTCATCGACGTCGCCCATCGCGGTCACCCGCGGATGCGACTTGGCGATGCGCTCGCCGGTAGCGAGCCCGGTGCTGCCGCCATCACCAGTGCGGGTGACGATTTTGCTTAAGCGATTGCCCATGGGAGTTTTTGATGAATGTGCGGGGGTTTGAAATGGTGCGATTAGCGCCCGCCAGCCTGTTCGCGGCGGCGGCTCAGCAATGCGGATTCTGGCACTAGCTGGCGCAGTTGCCGGTAAAGCGCGCGGGTTTCCAGCAGGTTCCAGACTCTAAGCATCGCCTCAATGGCATCAAAAGGCTTGGTGAGGATGTCCTTGGCACCGAGCGAGAGCGCGCGCCGCTTGGCTTCGGTCGTGGCATCGGCAGTCAACACCAGCACCGGGCGGTAGTCCTGCGGGTCGCAGAGCCGCGCGAGGTGCTCCAGCACGGCATAGCCACTCATGCCCGGCATCATCAAGTCGAGCAGCACGAGGTCGGGGTCGAAGGCGGCGTAGAGGTCCAGCGCCTGCTGAGGGTCGGTGGTGCTGACGATGTGCTCAAAGCCCTCGCGCCCGAGCAAGTCCTCCAACAACCGCAGGTTTGCCGCCTGGTCATCAATGATCAGGATGCGGGAAGCGAGCAGAGCGTCTTCAGTCATAGCGGCTTATGGGATGGGGGGCGTCGAGCAGGGCCAGCAGCTTGGGCACGGCGAGCGGTTTGGTGAGGAAGTCATCGGCACCTGCCGCCAGCAGGCGTTCGCGGGTAGTGGCTTGAGCGTCGGCGGTGACGAGCGCGATGCGGCAGCTTTTGGTCGCGGCATCGGCGCGCAAGCGACGCAGCACCGCCTCACCACTTAGGCCCGGCAGGTGGAGGTCGAGCAAAATCAAATCCGGCCGCTCAGCCCGGGCAAGCGCCAAGCCGCTTTCGCCGTCCTTGGCCAGCAGCAAGCACCAAGCTGGGCGACGGGCGATCAGCGCTTCGATGAGCGCAATGTTCGAAGCGTTGTCCTCGATCACCAACACGCTGCGGCGCTCGCCTGCTGCTGTGGCGTGGTCGATGGGCTCTGTGTTGGCGGCAGGCGCTATCTCCCCTGCCGGCGCATCGCCAGCACGCGGCAGCCGCAGGCTAAAGGTGCTGCCCTCGCCCAGGCGGCTAGTGGCCGTGAGTGAGCCGCCCATGCTGCGCGCCAGTTGGTAGGACACCGACAAGCCCAGACCGGTGCCGGTGACTGCCGTTTGCTCTGCGCCCAAGCGGTCGAAGGGGGTGAACAGGCGGGCGATGTGTTCCGGCGCGATGCCTAGGCCGCTGTCCTGCACTATCAGCACGACTTCGTTGGCGGTCTCGGCACAGGAGAGCGTCACCGAGCCGCCCTCGCGGTTGTATTTGATGGCGTTGCTGAGCAGGTTGAGCAGCACCTGTAACAAGCGCTGGCGGTCAGCCAAGACGCTGCACGCACCGAGGCTATCGGCACCATTCAGCAGCACCGCCTTTTGCGCCGCCAAGGGCCGCAGCAGGGCGAGGGCTTCTGCGACCAAGGGTTGCAGTGGCATTGGTGCGAGTGCCAAGCGCAGCTCGCCGGATTCGATGCGGGCGATGTCCAGCACCTCGTCAATGAGGGTGAGCAAGTGCCGCCCCGCCGCCAAGATGTGCGCAACCTTGCTCTGCTGCTCAGGCGCGCTGAGGTCTAGCTCCAGCAGCTGCGCGAATCCCAAGATGGCATTGAGCGGTGTGCGTAGCTCATGGCTGGTGCGGGATAAGAACTGGCTCTTGGCCTCGCTCGCAGACTGCGCCTGTGCTGCCTTGGCGGCCAGCAATTTACTGGCGTTTTGCAAGCGATCGGCAAGCTGGCCTAGCTCATCGCGCCCGGCGGGCAACTCCTGCAAGGGCGCGCCTTGCACCAAGCGCTCGGCATTGGCGGCGAGACCGCGTACCCGCAAGACGATGCCGCCAAACAACAGGGCAAAGGTGGCCAGCCCTGCCAGCACCGCGAGTGCGGTCGCCAGCGCATCCACCCACAGGCTGCGCCGCCATGCGGTGGTGGCACGCTCGGAATATTGCGCCACCAAGTCCGCCTCGCGCGCGTTCATCGCCCGAAGCTCGGCGCGGAGTTCATCGAGCAAGCCCTTGCCGCCGAGCAAATGCGCCTTGAGCTGTGGGCCCTCCATGCTGGGCCCCTGTGCGGCGAGCTGATCCAGGCTCTGGAGCTTGCGGTCGAGCAGGCGCTCCATGCGCTCTTGGCGCGCCTTCATGTCGGCATCGCGAATGTTGTTGCGCAAGGTGGCGAGTGCGGCCGGCATCTGGCGGCTCGCTTCACGGAACGGCCCCAAAAACTCATCGCGGTTGGTGAGCAGATAGCCGCGCACGCCCATCGCGGATTCCGCCAGCAGAAAGTGCACGGTGTGGATTTCGCCTTGAATCGCCAGCGCCCTTTGGACGTCCGCCTCCGCTGCCGCCATGCCCTGTTGCAGCCGGTAGCTGAACAGCAGAGAGAGCATCAGCACCAGCGTCGGCAGCAGCACCGCAGCCGCACTTTTGGCCCCCAACGACCAGTCATTCCAAAACCGCCAAGCGCGCCCACTCATGGCCGGCAGCCCCACTCCACGGCGCGCACGGCGGCTTGGGTACGGTCACTCAAGCCCAGCTTGTGGAGGATGCGTTCGACATGAATCTTCGCCGTACCCGTCGCCATGCCGAGCTGCTGCGCCACCTCCGCATTGCTCAAGCCACGCGGCAGCAGCGCCAGCACTTGCTGCTCACGCGCAGTGAGCCGCGCTAAGCCTTCGGCAACGTCGCGTTTACCCGGCTTAGTACGCGCTGCCGTCGTGCTGCCCAAACCGCTGGCGATGAGGGTGGCGAGTGCGGCAAGCGTCTGTAAATCCGCTTCGGTCGGGCTGATTCTCTGCGTGCTCATCAGCGCCAAAATCCCCACTGCTTTACCACCTAGTTTGAGCGGCACAAGTAGCTCCAGAGCGACCTCTGGGCTTTTGCCGATCCGCAAGCGGCTCTCTAGCTGCTCGCGCATGCTCAATGGCATCGGCGGCTTCAGCACCGCGCCGAGCGCACCACCCAGCGGCAAGCCGGCACCCACTGGCAACACCGCGCCCTGCGCTGCTTGCACCGTCAAGGCACCGCCTTCTTGCAGCAGGATCAGCCCCGAGTCGGCGGCCAGAAACTGCACGGCGAGTGCCAGCGCCTGCTGCAAGGCGGCGCGCTGATTAGGCTCTGAGCCCACCACGCGGGCCGCGTCCTCCAGCAGCTTGAGGCGGCTCGCCTCGCTCTGGCTGCTGCGTAGTTGACCGCGCAGAGCGCGGGCGGTGGCGGTTTGGGGTTCCATTCAAAGGTATCTGCTGGTTGGCAGATCACACGCTCTGCCGAGTGGCAGCGTAAACCGATGCACCCGCTGCCGACAATGCTCCTCGTCCAGTTCCGGACCATACCTACAGGAGATTGCCATGTTGAAAGTTTCCAACTCTCGTCGTATCGCCCTCATCGCAGTGGTCAGCTTCGGCTTAGGCCTGCCGCAGATCGCCATTGCCAAGAGTGTGGCCAGCCACGTCGGCGTCGCTGCGCCCGTCGTCACTGCCAGCATCACTGAGGCAGAAGTCCTTGCCGCCCAGCGCGCTTGGGGTGAGGCGCTGGTAAAAATCTCTGCCGACTACGAAACCGGTGGCATTGCCAAGGCCAAGGCCACGGCCAATGCAGTGCTCGACGCCGCCTATGGCTACCAGTACGGCCCTGTGCTCTTTAAGCCAACGCTGACCTCGGGTGCCCAGACCTTCCGCACCACCAAGGACGGTGCGCTCGCCTACTTTGTGGGCGACAACAAGAACTTCCCCGACGACAAAGGCTTCGCACTCAAGGGCTGGCGCTCGGTGGAGATTAAAAACGCCGCCATCCAACTCCGTGGCGACACCGCGATCAGCATGGGCAACGTGATGATCACTGACAAAAACGGCAACGTCACCACGGTGGATAAGACTTGGGGCTATGCCCGCGACGACCAAGGCGCTCTGCGCATCGTGCTGCATCACTCGTCGCTGCCCTACAGCGCCCCGACTAAGACGGTGGCGTCCAGCAAGTAAGCAGTCAGCGGGTGGAGCCACCATTGTCGCTTGCTCCACCTTTTTTCGTCCCTAACCCCTAAGTCGCCACGCCCATGACCAGTATCGGAACGCCCACGATGTGGGCCCTATTCGGCCTTTTTGTGCTCATCGCGTTAGCACTAGATTTCTTCGCACTCAACCGGCAGGGCGCGCACAAGGTGTCGATGCGCGAGGCGGGGATTTGGTCGCTGGTTTGGGTGGCGGTGTCCTTCGTGTTCATGGGCTGGATGTGGTGGCACCTAGGCGGCACAGGCACAGACGCCGCCGCCAAGGAGCTCGCCAACGGCAAGGCGATGGAGTTCCTCACCGGCTATTTAATTGAGAAGGCCTTGGCGGTGGATAACGTCTTCGTCTTCCTGATGCTGTTCACCTACTTCGCGGTACCGGCAGAGTTCCAAAAGCGGGTGTTGATGCTGGGCGTGCTGGGCGCTTTGCTGCTGCGCGCAGTGATGATCTTGGTGGGCGCTTGGCTAATCACCAAGTTTCATTGGGTGCTCTATGTGTTCGGCGCGTTCTTGGTCTTCACCGGCGTCAAGATGTGGTGGGCGGCGGGGCAAGAGCCTGACCTCGACCGCAACCCCGCACTGCTCTGGCTGCGCCGCAAAGTGAAGATCGCGCCGCACTTTGACGGCGAGAAGTTCTTCACCCAGTTCAACGGCGTGCGCATGCTCACCCCGCTGGCGGTGGTGGTCTTGCTCATCGGCATTGTCGATGTGGTGTTCGCGGTGGACTCCATCCCCGCCATCTTTGCCATCACCACTGATCCCTTCATCGTCCTCACCTCCAATGTCTTCGCGATTTTGGGCCTGCGCGCCATGTACTTTTTGCTCGCCGGCGTGCATGAGAAGTTCCACCTGCTCAGTTATGGCTTGGCAATGGTGCTGGTGTTCATCGGCGCGAAGATGCTGCTGATAGACGTCTACAAAATCCCCGTGATTTGGTCGCTCTCCGTCACTGCTGTGATTCTCACCGTGACTATGCTGCTCTCGCTGATGATTCCGCCCAAGGGCAAGGGTGCTGGTGCCTATCCATTTGCGGGCAAGGAACCTTCTGAGCCCTAGAGCATTTTTCGCTCAAGAGCAGGCATCAAATCGTCGTCATCCCCGCGCAGGCGGGGATCCAGATTTTCTTTCAGATCAACGGTTCTATGGGCGAAAACTGGATTCCCGCCTGCGCGGGAATGACAGGTTCACAAATAGGTACTTGAACCAAAGTTGCCCTAGGCCCAAGCCATCGGCAGGCAATAAAAAGCCCTACGGCAGAGCTGCCGTAGGGCTTTTCTTTTACGGCTCGCGGTTTAGGGCGTTTGCCGCCACTGATAGCGCAGGGTCGCATAGCCCGCAGCCCCGGGCGTTTGGTAGCCATTGGCCAAGGTGTAGCGCTTGTCCAGCAGGTTCTCGCCGCGCAGCGCGAGGCTTAAGCCGGGCAACAGGTTCAGGCGGCTGTGTGCGGCCAGCAAGCCATAGCCTGCATTGCGGACGTTGTTGCTGAACGGCGGCTGCCCTTCAAAGTCGCGGCGATCCGCAGCGCCATAAGCCTCAACGCCGACCACCCCGCGTGCAAAGCGATAGTCGATGCTGCCGCTGATGGACTTGCTGTTGCGGCGCTTTAAGCGCGCGCCGTCGTCGCAAGAGCTAACGGCATTGCCGGCCTCGTCCTCGGTGCAATCGCGCGGCGATTGCAGCACGGCGTCAAGGCGGGCTTGCAGCGGGCCAAAGTCGCCTTGGTAGGCGAGCTCGATGCCCTCCGTGCGGGCGCGATCGACATTGAGGTTGTCGCCGAAGTCGGCTTGGCTGAAGTCCAGCACGAAGCTGATCAGATCCCGCACTTCATTGCGGAACACGCGCAAATCTAGCGTGTGCTGGCGGTAGCGCTGCTGCACACCCACTTCGCTGCTGCGTGAGCGCTCGGGCTTCAAGTTGGGATTGCCGCCGAAAGCGGTAAAGCGCTGGTTGGCATTGGGCGCTCTAAAGCCGGTGCCATAGGCAGCAATGACGCGCGCACCCTGCCACAGGCCATAGCCCAGCTCTAGGTTGTAGGTGAACTCGGAGTCGAAGCCGTCGTAGTCATTGAAGCTGACGCCGGTGACGGCATTGCCGCCAAAGGCTTGGAATTCGCCTTGTACATACAGCGCACTCAGATCGCGCACGTCGGCGATGGGGTCACCACCGCTGACGTCGACACGATCCTGCGCGAGGTTGCCGCCGAAGCTGATGCGCTGGGCACCGATGCGGTAGCTGTTGTCCAAACGTAATTCCGGCCTGAGGCTGCGCAGGCTGGTGCTGTTTTGATTCTCGTCGATGCGATCGGTGCTGTGCGAGAGCTGTAAGCGGCTCTCCCAAGCGGCATTGGGGCGATACTCCAGCGCGGCGGCGACGGTCTGATTCAGCGTGTCGTGATCGCGGTCGGTGAAGCCCTGTAGCGTGGTAGCGAAGTCTGGCGGGCCACCAAAACCCAAACGCAGGCTGGAGTATCCGTTATTGCCCTCGGCGCGCCAGCCTTGCGCTTTTAGCGTCAGCTGCTCGCTGAGCTTGATCTGCCCGCGCAGTGCCACCGTGGTGAGGCCCAAGCCGCGGTCGCTGGTATCGCCGACAAATGCGGGGATGCCGTCGGTGTCGTTGCGCTGCACCGTCAAGGCCAGGCCGGTGCGGGCATCGCCGACTTGGTTGTGCAGGCTGACATCTTTGGTGCCAAAGCTGCCGCCGCGAACGCTGGCGTCGATGCCGACCGCGCCTGGGCCACGGGTGATGATGTTGATGACGCCAGCGAGGGCGTCTGAGCCATAAAGGCTGGAGCGCGCGCCCTTCACCACCTCAATCCGCTCAATCATTTCGGGGGCGATCAATGCCAATTGCGCGCCGCCGAAGGTGGCGGGGTTAACGCGCACGCCGTCGATCAGCACCAGCGTGTGGTCGGAGTTGCCGCCACGGATGAACACCGAGGCCGGCTGGCCGGGGCCGCCGGTGCGGGCGACGTCCAAGCCCGCATGGGC
>CAZHTI010000038.1:10704-14573 GCA_964535755.1 uncultured Salinisphaerales bacterium
CCGAGGCCGGCTGGCCGGGGCCGCCGGTGCGGGCGACGTCCAAGCCCGCATGGGCAGCGAGCAGCTGTGCGACGTCGGTAGCTTGCGCAGCTTCGATCTGGGCGCGATGAATAACGATGGTCGCGGCCAGCACTTCGCTCACTGGCGTCGGGTTGCGGGTGGCCGTGACAACGACCGGGTCCAGTACAACGGGCGCATTCGACCAAGCGGGTGCAGCGCTGAGGCTGGCGCAGACGGCAGCGGCCGCAGTCGCAAAGCGGTAGGTGGGCAACATGGGGCAAAACTCCTTTTACAAAGCAAAACGCCGCGTGCGTCCCCGCGTGCGGCATGTGGCAGATGCAAACCACAGGAGCTGCAGGCCACGGGCAGCGGCGCGGGGCCAAAAGCCCGGAGCGTCTACCCGCACCCATCGCCCACCGCGATCTGCGCGAATGCTCCTAAGGCCGGTCTCCGGGCTGGTTGTCCCCTGCGTGGTGATGCAACACCATGCAGGCAGTGCCGCCGCCTTCCCAGCCAAAAGGCCAGTGGCGCGAGGGCAGCACTTTGAAAACAACTTACCGTTGCGGGGGCAGCGCCGGAATAGCTCAAAACACGAGCGCACCGGCTTCCCGTTTAACCTCACAGCTGGGCTGTGGGGCACCTTGAAGCGGCGCGATTATAGGGGGCGGCGTTAAGCTAGCGGGCCGCCTCCACGCCGCCCTGCCACCTGCCCCTGCCATGTCGCCTTTTTTGATCGCCGCACTCCAAGCCGCCGTAGCCGCCGAAGCGGTCATCCGCAGCCATTACAAAAAGAACTTTTCGGTACGCATCAAGGCCGATGCATCGCCGGTGACCGAGGTCGACGAAGCCGCTGAGGCCGCCGTCAAAGACGTGCTGCGCGCCGCCTTCCCCGACCACGGCTTCTACGGCGAGGAGTCCGGCCAAGACAACGTCGATGCCGAGTACCTCTGGCTGGTGGATCCCATCGACGGCACCAAGGCGTTCGTCCGGGGTTACCCGTTTTTCTCCACCCAAATCGCGCTGATGCACCGTGGCGAGCTGATCTTGGGTGTCTCCCGCGCGCCTTGTTATCAGGGCGATGGCAGCAGCGGCGTCGGTGTCGGTGAGTGCTATTACGCAGAAGCAGGCGCAGGCGCATGGCAGCAGACGGCGGAAGGCCCCGTGCGGCTATCCACCAGCAGCCTCAGCCGCTTTAGCGAGGCCACACTTTCGCTCGGCAACATCGCCAGCCTCTGCCAGAGCCCCGCTTGGGCGCGCTTGGGCTTGGTGATCCCGCAACTGCACCGGATACGCGGCTACGCCGACTTTTTGCACTACCACTTGCTCGCCTCAGGCCGCATCGACGCTTGCGTCGAGAGCAACGTCAACATCTTGGACATCGCCGCCCTCGCGGTCATCGTGCGCGAGGCCGGCGGCGTGTTCACGGAGCTCGACGGCGGGCCGCTGAGCCTATCGACCACCACGGTGATGGCGGCAGCCAACCCCAGCCTGCATCAGATGTTTTCTGCCGCTATCGGCTATCGCAACTGAGTGTTCTGAGCACGCATCGCCCCACTACCCCAAGGCAGATTCCATGAGCAGCTTCGAATACACCGGCCAACACGTTTTCGTCGCGGGCGGCACCTCCGGCATCAACCTCGGCATCGCCCAGAGCTTTGCCCGCGCTGGCGCACGCGTCACGGTGCTCTCCCGCAGCGCCGAGAAAGTCCAGGCAGCGGTGGCCAGCTTGCAAGCGCTCGGCGCTGAAGCCGCCGGCCATGCGGCCGATGTCCGTGACTACGCGGCAGTCGAGGCGGCCCTCAAGGCGGCAGCCGCACAATTTGGCAAGATCAACGTGCTGGTCTCGGGTGCCGCCGGCAACTTCCCCGCACCCGCCTTGGGGCTAAGCAGTAATGGCTTCCGCGCCGTGCTGGAGATCGACCTCTTGGGCACCTTCCACGTCCTGCGCGCGGCCTTCGCGCACTTAAAGAAGCCGGGCGCTGCGGTCATCAATATCTCCGCGCCACAGGCGATGCAGCCGATTGAGTTTCAAATGCACGTCTGTGCGGCCAAGGCCGGTGTCGATATGTGCACCCGCGTCGGCGCGATTGAATGGGGTGCGGCGGGCGTGCGCGTCAACTCCGTGATCCCCGGCCCTATTGCGGACACCGAGGGCATGCGCCGCCTAGCGCCAACTCCCGAGACCGAGAAGATCGTGCTCGACTCCGTCCCCCTCGGCCACTTCGGCACGGTCGATGACATCGCTGACTGCTGCCTGTGGCTCGCAAGCCCGATGGCGCGCTACGTCACCGGCGCGGTCATCCCCGTCGATGGCGGCTGGAGTTTGGGCGGCGCAGGTGCAGCCGCAGCAGGTATGAAGAAAGTTTTGATGGGCGGTGGCAAGCCGTAAGGCGGCGCTAATCGGCTTAGAGTTTCCTCTGAGCCACCCCTAATCTCTTCGGGTGAAGGCAAGGTCGGCATCGTTGTCTAGCGTTGCAATGGCTTGTTGCGTGAAAAAAAACATAAAAACCGGGCATCCGGGATTCGAGGAGTGGTTATGCGTCCATCATTGCGGCCATTGCTGGCGGCGCTGTCTCTATTGCTGGTGAGCCCCACTAGCCAAGCGGTGGAGTTCGAGTTCTTGGGGGTGAGTGCCAACACCAAGCTCACGGCGAACTACGCAGTTGCGATGCGTATGAAGCGCGCAGACCCCGCCCTGATTGATGGGCCGGTGGACCCCCTGCAAGCAGGCCCAGTCGAGGACTACGAGAACCGCCCCGGCCAGCCGCCCAACTGTTTGACCAACCCAGACCCAAGCGTCTGCCGCTCGGCCTCGTTTGGCCGCACCGGGCTGTCGACCACCATCAATAGCGACGACGGCAACCGCAGCTTCAAGCGCTACGACCTGTTCCAGAACCGCATCAGCTTGTTCGGGGAGTTGCAGCTCAAGCGCGATAACTTCGGCATGGCCTTCTCGGGCGACGCCTTCTACAACGATGCCTACCTGCGGAAGAACGCCAACCGCTCTGAGGACACCGTCAACAAGACCGGCTCGGTCAACGTCTTCACCCGCGACACCAAGCGCTTCGACGGCAAGCGCGTGCGCCTGCTCGACGCCTACGCTTACGCCGACTTCAACGTCACCGAAACCACGCCGGTCAACTTCCGTATCGGCCAGCAGGTGATTGCCTTTGGCGAGAGCTTGTTCCTACGCGGCATGGCTTTGTCCTCTGGCCGCGCCGACGCCACCCGCGCCTCGGTGCCGGGCGCGGAAATCAAAGAACTACTGCTGCCCATCAACCAGATTGGCTTATCCGTTGGCCTGCCCGGTGGCATCACTTTCTTGGGCTACTACCAGCTGGAGTTCAAGGAAACCGAGCTCTTCCCGATAGGCGACTACCTGTCGCCGGTGGACATCATCGGCCCAGGGGCGACCTTTGCTTATGGCTCCATCAACCCCTTGGCGGGTGCGGGCTGCGAAGGCTTAGTCCCACCGCCTTTGGATTTGGCCTGCAACACCGGCATGGGGCTGGAAAATGCGCCGCGCACCATTAACGTGCAACGCAAAGAAGACATCGTCCCAGACGAGAACCACTTCGGCTTTGGCTTCAAAATTCCGGTCACCGATACCACCACCATCGGGCTTTATCGCATCCGCTATGCCGACTCCAACCCGACGGTGAAGCTCACCTTCGGTTGCGCATTCTTAGGCGAACTCGCAGGCCAAACGGTGACGACCTGCGCCCCTCCCGTCATCAACCAATTCGTCCCCGTCGAGTACCAAGCCAAGTATTTCGGCGGCATCGACCTCACCAGCATCACCTTCTCGACCGCTTACGGCCCGTTCAACTTTGCGGGTGAATTCAACTACCGCGAAAACTCCGACGTGC
>CAZHTI010000038.1:14673-16269 GCA_964535755.1 uncultured Salinisphaerales bacterium
TCGCCAGCAAGGTCTTGGCACCGTTCTTCACCACGGCGGATGTCGGCCAAGTCCTGCTCTCAGCCCTCACCGTGTTTAACCCGCAAATCTTCTTCGATGAGTTTGTTTTCGTCGGCGAGGCGGGATATGTACACGTCTATGACGTCGACCCCATCCAAGAAGAGTTCGGCCTGATTCCCGTCGGCAATGGCGATGAGCTGTTCACCAATCGCAACTCTTGGGGCTTCCAGTTTTTGAGCTTTGCCACCAAGCGCAATCTCATCCCCGGCATGGACTTCAAGACCACGCTCTCCTACGGCATGATCGTCAAAGGCAACCCGTCCTTGAGCGGCGCTTTTGGCCCCATCTTTGGTGAGGGCGATCGTCGTCTCGGGATTGGTGTCTCGGCGCAATATTTGCAAAACCTAGAGGTCGCCCTCAACTATCAGTTTTTCATCGGCGATGCGAATAAAGTGCAACGTGGCTCCGCCTCCGAGAGCGATGCCGGCGGCAGCAATTTGGCGCAAAACCCCTATGCTGATCGCGACTACATCGCCCTTAATTTCAAATACAACTTGTGAACACCGCGATCGACGCAGCGGAATTTAGAAAAGCCCTCGGAGCCTTTGCTACCGGAGTCACCATCATCACTACCAAGGCTGCCGATGGCAGTCTGGTGGGCTTGACCGCCAGTAGCTTCAACTCGGTCTCGCTCAACCCGCCCTTGGTGCTCTGGAGCTTGGCGGAGACCGCTGCCTCGCTGCCCGCGTTCCGTGCCGCTGAGCACTGGGCAGTGCATGTTTTGGCGAGCAATCAGGAGGAACTCTCCGGCCGGTTCTCCAAGCGCGGCGTCGATAAGTTCGCCGGACTAGATGTGCAAATCGGCGCTGGCGGCATCCCCCTGCTGGATGGCTGCACAGCGCGCTTTGAGTGCCGCAATGCCTTCCAGTACGAGGGCGGCGATCACATCATCTTCGTCGGCGAGGTGCTCAACTTCAGCCGCTGCGAGCTGCCGCCCTTGGTGTTTCATGGCGGCCGCTACGCCCATGCCACGCGCAGGGAATCCGCCGCCGAAAAACCCCGCGACGCCCAACTCACCGGCAGCTTCAACGAAGGTTTTTTAGGCTACTTGCTCGGCCGCAGCCACTTTCAGTTCTTAGGCAAGCTGCGCGCGCTCTTGGGTGGTGAGGGCTTGAGCGACGACGAGTTTTATGTGCTCTCCACCCTCACTCTGCGCCGCTTGATTACTGCTGGCGAGCTTGACTCGGCCCTCGCAGCCGTCCTCAACCACCCTTCCGCGACCACACTGCGCATCCTCACCGGGCGCGGCTTGGTGGAGCTACTGCCGATCGTCGCCGAATCGCCCGTTGGCGAATACCGGCTCACCGCCCAAGGCCGCGAAACCGCGCTGCGTTTGATTAGCGCCGCCAAAGCTGTAGAGCTTGAAGTGCTTGAGCGCATGGGCGCCGAAGACGGCGCGATTTTGAAATCCCTGCTCAAGCGCCTGCTCGGCGTGGTGGACCCAGCCGCATCCGTGCTTTGGCAAGACCCCAGTGCGAACGGCGGGCTGGGTTGGGATTAGCCCGCGTAGGCACACATAGGCCTTGCAAGGGCGAG
>CAZHTI010000038.1:16369-24373 GCA_964535755.1 uncultured Salinisphaerales bacterium
TAAAACTTGGCGTGCGGGATAAGACCCTCACCCGGCCCTTGGGGCCGACCTCTCCATCCCAGCCCTTGTAGGGGCAAGGCATGCCTTGCCCTTGGCGGTCATTGCAGCCGGGCTATGCGGGCTGAGCAAGCCTCTCCCTCTGGGACAGGGCAGGGTGAGGGCTTCAAAACCTAAAACTTGGCGTGCGGGATAAGACCCTCACCCGGCCCTTGGGGCCGACCTCTCCCGGAGGGAGAGGTAGGCCATCACCGCCCTCGTTTCGCTTACATCACCGTGACCTTGAGTCGGTCTCCGCTGGGCCAAACGCCATCCGTGCCCGGGCGTTCGTTCTCTAATTTTGAGAAAGCAGGATGGCCGTCCCTGGCGTGACGGTTGGTACTTTCCTACCCCCGCCCGGGTATTCCTACCCGGGGCGTTCGCTCTCCGTTCTGCTTGGTGCAGGGTTGCCATCCCTGGCGAAACCGCAGGAAACTTCCAACCCCCGCCTGCCCTTCCGTGGGCAGGCGTTCACCACAAAAAACGCTCCACTGGAGCGTTTTTTGTGGTTCACCCCACTACATGCGTGCGGGTGTCTAGGAATTCGACATCGGGGAAGCGCTCTTTCGCCATCGACAAATTCACCGCTGATGAGGCGAGATACACCAGCGTGCCGTAGTGGTCTTTGGCGATGCGCAGTTCGTTTTTATCGACGAACTCTTTGAGCTTCTTGCCGTCTGGCGAGGCGACCCAGCGGGCGCAGTGGACGTTGATGGGCTCGAAGGCACTCTCCACGCCGTACTCATCGCGCAAGCGGTATTGCACGACGTCGAACTGCAAGGTGCCGACGGCGCCGAGCACGATGTCGTTATTAGTAATGGGGCGATAGACCTGAGTCGCCCCTTCTTCGCAGAGCTGGTCTAGGCCCTTGTTGAGCTGCTTGGCCTTGAGCGGGTCTTTGAGGATGACGCGGCGGAACAGGTCGGGGGCGAAGGTCGGCACGCCGGTAAAGCGCAGCATCTCGCCCTCGGTGAAGCTATCGCCAATGGCGATGGTGCCGTGGTTGTGCAGGCCGATGATGTCGCCGGGGAAGGCTTCTTCCACGGTTTCGCGGTCGGCGGCCATAAAGGTGAGCGCGTTGTTGACCCGCACCGGCCCGTTGAGGCGCACGCTGTGCAGCGGCATGCCTTTGCGATAAATGCCGGAGCAGACCCGCAAGAAGGCGACGCGGTCGCGGTGCTTGGGGTCCATATTGGCTTGGATTTTGAACACGAAGCCAGTGAACTTCTGATGCTCGGGGAAGATTTCGTGGTCTTGGCCTTGGAACTCCGCGTGCCGTGGCTGCGGGCCGGGTGCCCACTCGGTGAAGCCATTGAGCAGCTCGCGCACGCCGAAGTTGGTGATCGCGGCGCCGAAGAACACCGGCGTCAGTTTGGCCGCGCGGTAGCTGCTTAAGTTGAAGCCATCGCCCGCCATTTGCACCAGCTCAATTTCATCCAGCAGGGTTTGGTAGGGCGCGCCAAAGCGCTCGGCTAAGCCCTCTGCATGCAGGCCGTCGATGGTTTCAATCTCACTGACTCGGTGCTTGTCGCCTGAGTAGAGGTAGAAGCGGTCTTCCAGCAAGTGATAGACGCCTTTGAACTCGCGCCCCATGCCCAGCGGCCAGGTGATCGGCGTACAGGCGAGGCCTAACACTTTCTCGACTTCATCGAGCAGTTCCAAGGGCGGGCGGCCCTCGCGGTCGAGCTTGTTGATGAAGGTGATGATAGGCGTGTCGCGCAGGCGGCAAACCTCCATCAGTTTGATGGTGCGGGTTTCCACACCCTTGGCGGCGTCGATCACCATCAGCGCGCTGTCGACGGCGGTCAGCGTGCGGTAGGTGTCCTCGCTGAAGTCCTCGTGCCCCGGGGTGTCGAGCAGGTTGACGACACAGCCGTTGTAAGGGAACTGCATCACCGAGGTGGTGATGGAAATACCACGTTGCTGCTCCAGCGCCATCCAGTCCGAAGTGGCGTGGCGTGCAGCTTTGCGGCTCTTGACCGAGCCCGCCATCTGGATCGCACCGCCGAACAGCAGCAGTTTTTCGGTCAGCGTGGTCTTGCCGGCGTCAGGGTGGCTGATGATGGCAAACGTGCGGCGGAGCGCGGCCTGCTCTTGGATGCGTTCGAGCGTGGACATCGGCTATTAGAGAAATATCGGCACGGTGAGGGGCGCGCATTGTAGGCGCTTGCTGGGACGCACTACAGGCAGCGTGTGGGCAGGCGCACCCCGCGCGCGGCCTTAGGCTGGATTAAAGTCTCTGGATGAACGTATCACCTGCCCCCGCCGCATCCGCCCCAATTGCCCTGTCGCAGCGGGGCAGCGTCCGCAACCGCTTACGGCTGCTGTTGCTCGGACTATTGGTGTTGGTGCTGGGCAGCGGCGTGCTGGTGTTTAGCCTTTGGCGGCAGCAAGAATCGACGGCAGCGATGAATGCCGAGGTGCGCGAAGCAACCGAGCTCCTCACCGCGAGCGAATCGGTCAGGCAGTCGTTTTTCACCCTGCGCCGGCAAATCTTCTTAGGGCTCAACCAACCCCAACTGGGGCGCAGCGATATTGACCGCGTGCTCGCTCAGGCAGAAGCCCAATTTGCCGAGCTCTCCGAACATACCAGCCGCATCCGCGCCACCGACCCGCAAACCGCCAGCCGCGTATTGATGTCCGCGCGCGAGGCGATGGACCTCACCCGGCGCGCCACCGCCTTGGGCACGCCGGAGGCCAGCCGTTTGCAGGCTTTGTTTTCGCGCCTGCCAGAGCTTGCCAAGCCCGCTGAGACCACGCTTCAGCGCTTCAACCGCCGCGTGAAGTCGGACCTCGACGCGCAACTCGCCGCGCACCAAGCAGCGCAGCGCGAACTGGCGCGGGCTGCCAGTCTGGTGGTGCTGATCATCGCGGTGTTGGCTCTGTTGGGAGGCTTATGGCTACAGCGCAGCGTGTTGCGGCCATTGGAACGCTTGCAAGGACGACTGAACCAACTGAAAACCGGCGAGCCCTTGACGGCTCTCGCCATCGGCGGGCCGAGCGAGTTTGAGCGGCTCAATGAAGCGCTGGTGCAATCCTCGGAGCACCGCCAGCAGGTGCAACAGGTGGCATTTTTTGACCGCGTCACCGGCCTTCCCAACCGCACCGCACTGGAGCAGGCCTTCGAGAGTCGCCTAAAGGCATCGCCCGAGTTTGCACTGATGTTTTGTGACCTCGACCACTTCCGCACCATCAACGAAGGCTACGGCCATGCCTTTGGCGATGGCATCTTGAAGCGCGCCGGCGCGCGCCTCAAAGAATTGAGCGAGGGCGGCGAGGTCTACCGCTACAGCGGCGATACCTTCGTCGTCATCGCCAATGTCCGCAACCCGGTGCTGCACGGTGAGCGGCTGCTGCGCGGCATGAACGAATTGGTGGAGCTCGATGGCCGCCGCATTCCCCTCAACACCAGCGTCGGCCTCGCCCGCTACCCGGAGGACGGCGATAGCTTGGAGAGCCTCGTCAACGCGGCGGACGCGGCGATGTTTCAAGCCAAAAAGCTTGGCCGCAACACCTTGCAAGTCGCCCACAGCAAGCACGCCGATCAAGCCCGCGCACGCTTGGAGCTGGCCGAGATGCTGCGGGTGGCGATTGCCGAGCGGCAGGTTCGGCCTTACTTCCAGCCCATCCTCGACCTAGCCAGCGGCAAGGTGCACTGCGCTGAGGCCTTGGCGCGCTGGCAGCATCCGCAACGTGGGTTCATCGCGCCGGATCAATTCATCGCAGTGGCCGAGGCCACCGGCCTCATCGACCCATTAACTGACCTATTGTTGCGCGAGGCCTGTAGCACCGCAGCGCGTTGGGTGATGCAGGGCAAGATCAGCCAGCTCGCGTTCAACCTGAGTGCCAAGCAGGTGCGCCCCGGCGTGGTCGAGATCATCCAGCGGGTGCTAACGGAGACTGGCCTGCCGCCCGAGCGCTTGGAGATCGAGATCACCGAAGGCGCGTTTATCGAGCGGCCAGACCTCGCCGAGCGCTTGCTAGGCCAACTGCGCGGCTTGGGTGTGGCGGTCGCACTCGATGACTTCGGAACCGGCTATTCCTCCCTGAGCTATTTGCAGCGCTTCCCCATCAGCAAAATCAAAATTGACCGCAGCTTTGTGCAGAAGCTGGGCGACCAACAGCACTCCAACAAGATTGTCGCGGCGACGATTGCGCTGGCGGATTCCATGGAGCTCAACCTCGTCGCCGAGGGCGTGGAGGAGCTAGGCCAAATGCTCACGCTCTATGAAATGGGCTGCCGCCAGCAGCAGGGCTGGCTGTTCGCCAAAGCCATGCCGCCCGATGAGTTTGAGCAATGGGCCGCCAGCGCGCCGATCAAACTCGATGCCATCGTGCGGTCGCAGTCACGGGTGGACTAGCGCGACCACGAGCGGTGCCCTTTGCCGCCACCAATGGCAGCGCCCCCGGCCCGTGCACGGCTAGACTGCAAGCCTCTGCCCGCCCTTGAGATGCCGCTGATGCCGCAACGCCCCACATCCCTTTTCGCCAGCCTAGGCGTAGCCGCAGTGGTGCTGGCCAGCGCCGGTTGCACGCAAGAAACGCAAAACCAAATCTCCCGCAGCCTGCAAAACTGGACGGGCACCAACGGCACTTTGGAGATTTACGCGGGCTCGGCCCTAGTGCGCCGATTCATCCACATCGACAAAATGACCACGGCCTCTGGCACCGATGACGGCGGCAATCGCCCGTATCGCTACGGCTACGGCGTGCTCGACGAGAACCTCAACAACAAGCAAGACCCTGGCGAGCGCAAGGTGTACTTCGAGGTCAGCGACTACGCCAGTAACTATGTGTTTTTTGAAGCACCGCGCTAACCATGGCATCGCCAGCAACGCACCCGCTCAACCTGATGGTGGTGGGTGCAGCGCGTGGGATTGGTTTAGCGCTGGTCGAGGCTCTGTTGCAGATTCCGCACCTCAACTTGCTCTACGCCAGTTGCCGTACCCCGCATGAGGCCACTGCGCTTCAGGCCTTAGCACTGGCGCACCCGCAGCGGCTGCGGGTATTAGCACTGGACGTCACCCGCGAGGCCGATTTCGCCATCGCCACCGACACCCTGCGCCGCGAGACCGACCGCCTGCATGGGCTGATCTATTGCGCCGGCCTGCTGCACGACGAAGCCTCCAGCCTGCGCCCAGAACGGCGCGTCGAGGACATCGACGCTGCGGCAATGGCGCGGAGCTTTGCCGTCAATGCGACCGGTGTCGCGCTGGCCGCCAAGCACTGCTTGCCGCTGCTGAGCCACGGTCAAGCAGGCTGGTTTGCCAGCCTCTCCGCGCGCGTTGGCTCCATCACCGACAACCGACTGGGCGGCTGGTATGCCTACCGCGCCAGCAAAGCCGCGCAGAACCAAATCATCCGCACCTTGGCGGTCGAGGTCGCCCGGCGCGCGCCCAGGCTCAGCGTCGTCGCGCTGCATCCGGGCACCGTGGCGACCGAACTCTCAGCGCCGTTCTCGGCGAACCTGCCCGCAGGCCAAGTCAAAACCCCGCAGCAAGCGGCGGCGGCGCTCTTGGCGGTGCTCGCAGCGCTGACGCCCGAGCAATCCGGCCAATTCTTTGCTTGGGACGGCAGCCGCATCCCCTTCTAGCGCCGCAAGCGCCGATGTGACGCGATATGACAAGTCGCTGTCAGCTAATGACAAGCAGCGCTACGCAGCGCCAGCCCACACTGCGGCCACCTCCCTAGCCTCTGCCGCTTATGTCCAACCAGCCGCTGCGCATTACCCTCCCTAGGCCCAATGGCCCCGCCAAGCGTTGGGGGCAGTCCGCCACCCAGATGGCCAAGCAGCGCTTGCGGGTCGCGGCGATTCATCGGGAGAGCAGTGATGCGGTGACGCTGGAGTTGGAAGCCGTCGGCGGCAATCCGCTGCCGTTCAAGGCCGGCCAGTATTTGACGCACTGTTTCGAGGTCGACGGCGTCAGCCACAAGCGGGCGTATTCGATCAGCAGCGCTGAGGGTGGCCGCTTGGCCTGCACCATCAAGGCGGTGGCCGACGGCGTGGTCAGCGGCTTCGTCGCCCGCCAATTGCAAGCCGGTTACGAGTACGCGGCTTTCGGCCCCAGCGGCGACTTCCTGCTACCCGCCGACGCCGCCGCACCGCTGGTCTTTCTCGCAGCTGGCAGCGGCATCACGCCGGTGATCAGCCTGGTTGAGACCGCGCTGCGGCAAAACCCAAACCGTACGATCCGCTTGGTCTATGCCAGCCGCAAACAGGGCGAGATCATCTTTGAGCAGCGCCTCGCAGCGCTGGCTGCACAGCACCCCTCGATGACGGTGACGCATGTGCTCTCAAAGCCCAAAGCAGGCTGGAAGGGCGAAAAGAAGCGGCTGGATGGCCCACGCGCTGCCGCATTGCTGTCGCCCCCCGCTGATGCCCACGCATACCTCTGCGGCCCGACCGAGCTCATGGACGCGACCGCCGCAGCCCTAACCTTGCCCGCTGCGCAAATCCACCGCGAGCGGTTTTTTGCAGCACCCAAACACACCCGCACCCTGCCTACCAGCGCACAGACCATCCGCTTCGCCAAAAGTGGCCGGAATGTGACCCAAAGGCCCGGCGAGTCAGTGCTCGATGCCGGCCTGCGCGAGGGCTTAAGCCTGCCGTTTAGCTGCACCGTCGGCGGCTGCGCGGCCTGCAAGGTCAAAGTGCTGGAGGGCGAACTCATGCACGACGAGCCCAATTGTTTATCGGCTGAAGAACGCGCCCAAGGCTATGCCTTGAGTTGCAGCAGCTATTGCCTCACCCCTACCGTCATCGACGCTTAACCCCAGCGTCGTCACTGCGCTTAAACCTAAGTTGAGGATTGCCATGAACGCCAAAGATCTCCGCGAAAACATGCTCACCGGCCTGCCGCTCAAGGCCCAGAACCGCATCCACAGCACGCTCGACAACATCGGCATGATGATGAGCCTGCAAAACCCCAAGGTCGCTGCGGCACTCGCGCCGAGTGCGGTGCGCGGCTTGGTACTCAACCAAGGCAAGCACGGTGACGCCGTGCAGATGAAGGCATCGCACTCCGCCCACTACACGCTCACCTATCAAGGCGAGTTCCCAGAGATGTACGAGCTCTACCGCCGCGCCGTCGCCAAGCAGTGGAACGGCGATGTCGACCTACCTTGGGGCACAAGCGTTGACCACGATGACCCCAACACGCCCATCTTGCAGCGCGACTTCGTGCCCTTTGACCTCATCGAGGGTATGGGCATCAAGCTGACTCCGGCCGAGGAGCGCCGCTTCACTTGGGATATGGGCGGCTGGATGCTCAGCCAGTTCATGCACGGCGAACAGGGCGCGCTGTACGCTGCGGCCCAAGTCACCGAGAGCGTGCAGTGGCTCGACGGCAAGCTCTACGGCGCGACGCAGGTGATGGACGAAGGCCGCCATCTGGAAGTGTTTCTGCGCTACCTCGACACCAAGGTCGAGAAAATCTACGCCGTCAACGACAACCTCTTCGTCATCATCGACGACCTGATGACCGACAGCCGCTGGGATATCAAATTCCTCGGCATGCAAATCATGGTCGAGGGCCTCGCTTTGGGTGCCTTCAGCACCATGTACGCCAACACCCGCGAGCCGCTCTTGAAGCAATTGCTCAAGTACGTGATTCAAGACGAAGCCCGCCACGTCCACTATGGCGTGCTCGCTTTAAGGGAGCACTTCACCAAACACATCACCGATGCCGAGCGCCGCGAGCGTGAAGACTGGGCCTTTGAGATCGCCCTGCTCATGCGCAATCGCTTCAAGATGCACGAGGTCTATCACGAGTGGTTCGCCCACAAAATCTCGCTGCGCGAGTGGGACCGCAACGTCCTGCAATCCGCGACGATGGCGAAGTTCCGCAACATCATGTTCCAGCGTTTAGTGCCCAACCTCGAATACATCGGCCTGATGAGCGACCGCATCAAAGGCCACTACGAGCAATCTGGCCTCACCAGCTTCCTGGGCGGCAAAAACGCCACCCA
>CAZHTI010000039.1:0-13613 GCA_964535755.1 uncultured Salinisphaerales bacterium
ACCACCGCATCATCATCATGACCGACGCCGACGTCGACGGCGCGCACATCCGCACGCTGATCCTGACGTTCTTCTACCGGCACATGTTCCCCGTGCTGGAGCGTGGGCACATCTACATTGCCCAGCCGCCGCTCTACAAAGTGAAGGCGGGCAAGTCGGAGTCCTACGTCAAGGACGACCACCACCTACACCTCTGGTTGATGGACTTAGCACTCGACGAATCCATGCTGACGCCAAGCGATGGCTCAGCACCCATGAATGGTGAGGCACTGCGTCAGTTGGTTCAGGAGCACAGCGCGCTCAACGATGGCTTGGCGAAGCTCGCCCGCCGCTACGACTCCTTCGTGCTGGAGCGTCTACGCCACCATGTGCCGCTGCCAGCAGACGAATCCGCGCTGCCCGGCTGGGCAGAGGCCTTCTACACCGATCTCAATCAGCACGGTAATTTGAACGGCAGTTACAGCGTGCAGGCGCGCGTGCTCGATGGCCACCCGCATCTCACCGTCAGCCGCTTGCAGCACGGTGCGGAGCACACGGTGGTGTTCTCCGAGGACTTCTTCACCGGCAACGAATATCGCTTGCTTTCTAGCGCAGCACAGCGGCACCAAGGCTTGTTCCTAGGTGGATTGACGGTGCGCCGTGGCAACCGCGAGAAGCAAGTCCAGCACTTTGCTGAGGCCTACGAGTGGCTGCTGACCGACGCCAAGCGCGGCCTGCACATCCAGCGGTACAAGGGTTTGGGCGAGATGAACCCTGAGCAGTTGCACGAGACCACGCTAGACCCAAAGAACCGCCGCTTGGTGCAAGTGAGCGTTGAGGACGCGGTCGCAGCGGATCAGATCTTTACCACCCTGATGGGCGATGACGTCGAGCCGCGCCGCGAGTTCATCGAGAAGCACGCACTGTTGGTCGGAAACCTCGACATCTAGCGTTTTGCCTGCGGCAGGCTGATGGCGCATTTTTGCCAGATTTAGGACGAGCAATGAGCGACTACCTCACGACCGAAGTGCCGGACCTCAAAAAGCTAGAGCCACTGCTGATTAACGATCCGCAGAAGTTTGCCGAGGTTGTGCGTGAAGTGCTGGCGTTTGGCATCTACCTGCTAGATCGCGAGGGCATCATCCGCAGTTGGAACCAGGGTGCGCAGAGCATGACGGGCTTGGCCCCCGAGGCGGTGATCGGCCAGCACTTCTCTTGCTTGTTTACCGACGCCGCACGCGCAGAAAACCTGCCCAACAAAACCCTGCAATTCACCCGCAGCAATCGCCACCACAAAGACGAGCAGCCGCGTCGATCAGCCTCGGGCGAGACCTTGGTGGCGCTGTGCTCGCTAGACGCCGTACGCCTGCCGACTGGCGAGATTGGCGGTTTTGTCGAGGTATTCACCGACATTACTGAGCAAAAAGCGCGTGAGGCCAAGCTCTACTTCCGTGCAACGCGCGACGCCCTCACCGGCGTCTACAACCGTGGCCACTTTACGGAGTTGGCGATGATGGAGGTCGAGCGCGCGCGTAGGTTTTCCGAGCCGCTCTCCCTAGCCTTATTGGACATTGATCATTTTAAGTCCATCAACGACCGGTACGGCCACGAAAGCGGCGACTCGGCGCTGGTTTCCTTCGTCAAAATCTGCGAAGAGTTCACGCGCAAAGTCGACTTTATTGGCCGCCTCGGCGGTGAGGAGTTCGCCATCTTGCTGCCGCGCGCCAATAAAGAACCGGCATTTGAACTCTTGCAGCGCTTGCGCCTGCGAGTAATGGAAACACGCATGCAAGGCAGTGGCACGGGTAGTTTTGAGCTCACCGTCAGTATTGGCCTGGCCTCGCTGCGCTCCAGCGTCAAAGACTTGCGCGAGCTCATGCGCAATGCCGACGCCAGCCTCTACAAGGCAAAGCGCGAAGGCCGAAATCGGGTCGAGGCTTGGTTTGAATAAATGGGGAAACGGGACAACGGGAAATGGGAAATGGGAAACGTGAAGCGGGTAATGCAAAGCGTGGTCGCTTGCGGGGGCGCTGCTGACATTGCGCGACGAGACTTAAGCGCTTGGCCAACCGCGCCGCGCTTCTCGTTTCCCGTTGTCCCGTTTCTCTGAATGTTCGACCCCAAGCCGTTTTTATCCCAGCTCACCAGTAGCCCGGGCGTGTATCGCTACTACGACCGTAGGGATACGCTGCTCTACGTCGGCAAGGCAAAAAACCTTAAGAAGCGCGTCAGCACCTACTTTTTGCGCGCCAGTGGTGATGCCCGCATTGAAACCATGGTGAGCCAGATTCACCGGGTGGAGGTCACGCTCACGCATACCGAGGACGAAGCGCTGTTGTTGGAGAGCAACCTGATCAAGGAGTTCTCGCCGCGCTACAACATCGTCTATCGCGACGATAAGTCCTACCCCTACGTCCGGCTCTCGGCACACGCCTACCCTCGGGTGAGCTACTACCGGGGTGCCAAGATCGGTGCGCATCGCTACTTCGGGCCCTTCCCTAGCGGCCAAGCGGTCAAGGAATCGCTCGCGACCATCCAAAAGGTGTTCCGCATCCGCCCCTGCCGCGACAGCTTCTTCGCCCACCGCGACCGCGCCTGCTTGCAGTACCAAATCCGCCGCTGCTCCGGGCCCTGTGTCGGCCACATCTCGGCGGAGGAATACGCCCAAGACGTGCAGCGCGCCAGCCGTTTGCTGGAAGGCAAAGGCGATGCCCTGCAAAAAGAGCTAGGTGCAGCGATGGAAACTGCCGCCGAAGCCTTGGAGTTTGAAAAAGCAGCCGCACTGCGCGACCAAATCGCAGCGCTACAGCGCATTCGTGAAAGCCGCAACCTCACCGGCGGAGCGGAAGACCTCGATGTGATTGCCGTGGCCGAGCACGCGAGCAATGCCTGCGTGGTGGTGATGAGCGTGCGCGACGGCGTGAACATCGGCCACCGTAGTCACTTCCCGCGCCACCCTGCGCACGCAAGCGCTGCTGATCTCATCGAGAGCTTCCTCAGCCAGCATTACCAACACCAAGCGCCGCCGCCCGAAATCCTGCTCAGCCACAGCCTCGATGACGAGGCACTGCCGCTAGAGGCTCTAGCGGCCCGCGCAGGCCGCAAGGTTGTGGTCGGCCAGCCGCAACGCGGCAGCAAGGTACGGCTCTTGGATATGGCGCTGAATACCGCGCGCCAAGCCCTGAGCCAGCAATTGGTGGAGGCAGCGAGCATGGACGAGCGCCTGCGCGAACTGATGCAAGTGCTGGATCTCGACCACCCCCCAAAGCGCATGGAGTGCTTCGACATTAGCCACAGCTTGGGGGAGCACACGGTGGCGAGTTGCGTGGTGTTCGACGCCGATGGGCCGCTGAAATCGGGCTACCGAAAGTTCAATATTGAAAGCCGTGGGGCGATGGACTTGGGGCGTGGGCCGGACAAAACCGCCGTCGACAGCGCATCCCCGAACCTACGCGGGGCCATCACTGCCGGCGATGACTACGCGGCGATACGCCAAGCCGTGCTCCGCCGCTACGCCCGCATTAAAGCAGGCGAGGTGCAGATGCCGGACGTCCTGTTCATCGACGGTGGTATAGGCCAACTCAATGCGGCGATGGACGCGCTGGAGGAATTACAACTCGCCAATGAAGTGCGCGTGGTCGCCATTGCCAAAGGCCCGACCCGCAAGCCCGGGCTAGAGGAACTCTTGATGCCCGAGCAAGCCCTGCCTCTGCGCCTGCCGCCGGACTCGCCTGCGCTGCACCTGATTCAGCGAATGCGCGACGAAGCGCACCGCTTCGCCATCACTGGCCACCGTAAGGCGCGCGAAAAAACCCGGACATCGTCGGCACTAGAGGCCATCGAAGGCCTAGGCCCTGCGCGCCGCCGCGCCCTGCTCTTAGCCTTTGGCGGATTGGGCATGGTGAAGAACGCCGGGGTGGATGAACTGGCGAAGGTCGAAGGCATTAACCGCGCGCTGGCCGAACGCATCTACGCCTTCTTTCACTAATCCCCAGCCGGTGCTGCGAGCCGCAACGCCGGCTACTGCGAATAGCACCAGCAAGCGCGGCGCGGCCTACAATCTCCGCCATGCATATTAATTTCCCGCTCGCGCTCACCCTCGGGCGTATCGCCGCCATTCCTGGCGTCCTCTTGCTGTTCTATGTCGATGTCCCGCACGCGCGGCAGTGGGCATGCGTGCTGTTCGCCGTTGCGAGTATCACCGACTGGTTTGACGGTTACCTCGCGCGCAAGTGGAACCAAACCAGCAAGTTCGGCGAGTTCCTCGATCCGGTCGCGGACAAGCTGCTGGTGGCGGTTAGTCTCGTGATGTTGCTGCGCGACGCCGTGCAGAACGACAGCCACCACGGCATGGCGATGCTCACCGCCATCATCATTGGCCGCGAAATCACCATCTCCGCGCTGCGCGAGTGGTTGGCGGAGCTCGGTGCGCGCGCCAAAGTGGCGGTCAGCATCGTTGGCAAGGTGAAGACCGGCTTCCAGATGGTGGCGATTGGCCTGATGCTCTGGCGCGACGACTTCTACGGCTTGCCGATCTACCAGATGGGCTACCTCTGCCTCTGGATTGCCGCAGCGCTCACCCTCTGGAGCATGATGAGCTATCTGCGCGCTGCATGGCCGTCGATGAAAGAGTCCATGCCCAAGCCGAACTAAGCACCACGCCGCGTACTCCCACTGCCCCACACCGCCCGCACACTCCGCACCTCCTCGGACGCCCTCATGTCGCTACGCACCGCCTACCCAGCCATCGAGCCCTACGCCCGCCACCGTTTGAAAGTGTCAGCGCTGCACGAGATTTACGTGGAGGAATCCGGCAACCCCAAGGGCCAGCCGATTGTCTTCGTTCACGGTGGACCCGGCGGCGGCACCGAACCTTGGCAGCGGCAGTTCTTCAACCCCGAGCAATACCGCATCATTTTGTTTGACCAACGCGGCTGCGGCAAAAGCACCCCGCATGCGGAGCTGCGCGAGAACACCACTTGGGATTTGGTCGCGGACATGGAGCGCATCCGCGAACACTTGGGCATCAGCCATTGGGTGGTGTTCGGCGGCAGCTGGGGCTCGACGCTCGCCCTTGCCTACGCGGAAACACACCCAGATCGCTGCAAAGCCCTGGTGTTGCGCGGCATCTTCCTAATCCGCCAGGCGGAGGTCGACTGGTTCTACCAAGAGGGCTGCAACTGGCTCTACCCCGACCAGTGGGAGGCCTACCGCGATGCCATCCCAGAAGCCGAGCGGGGTGACTTCGTCGCTGCCTACTACCGCCGCCTCACGAGTGACGACCCCGCCGTGCGCCGCGCCGCTGCCGTGGCATGGAGCGTTTGGGAGGGCTCGACCAGCAAGCTGTTGTTCTCGCGCGCGATGATGGACCGCTACAGCCACGGCGACTTCGCCGACGCCTTCGCCCGCATCGAGTGCCATTACTTCACCCACAAGGGCTTCTTCGACACCGACGGCTGGCTGCTGGAGAACGTCCAGCGCATCCGCCATATTCCCTGCACCATCGTCCAAGGCCGCTATGACGTCGTCTGCCCGATGAAAAGTGCTTGGGATTTGCACCGCGCTTGGCCGGAGGCGAAGTTTGTCGTGGTCGCCGATGCTGGGCACGCCGCGAGCGAGCCGGGGATACTCTCGGCACTCATCGACGCCACCGACCAATACGCGCGTTAGCCATTTTCGCGTAGCCAGCACAGGACCAAGGAAGGATGCCGAAGGACAGCAAGTACGTCTCCAAAGCCAAGGGAGCGGATGGCTTGGTGCACTACTCCGACGAAGAAAATCTCATCTGGAGCGAGCTCTACGCGCGGCAAGAAAAGGCCATCGCTGGGTTGGCCTGTCAGGAGTATCTCGACGGCCTAGCCCTCCTCAACATGCCCAAGGACCGCGTCCCGCAGCTAGAGGAAGTCAGCCGCGTGCTGCGCCGGGAGACCGGGTGGGAAGTCGCTGAGGTCCCTGCGCTGATCCCCTTTGGCGAGTTCTTCCGGCTGCTTTCGGAGCGCAAGTTCCCCGCCGCCACCTTCGTGCGCGTGCGCGAGGAAATGGACTACCTGCAGGAGCCCGATATCTTCCACGAGCTATTCGGCCATGCCGCACTGCTCACCAACCGCTACTTCGCCGAGTTCACCCACCTCTACGGCAAGCTCGGCTTGCAAGCCAGCAAGGAAGACCGCGTTTACCTCGCACGCATGTACTGGTTTACCGTCGAATTCGGCTTAGTGCAGAAGCCCGGTGAAGACTTGCGCATCTATGGCGGCGGCGTGCTGAGCTCGATTGGCGAGACGGACTACGCCGCGCGCTCGCCGGTGCCGCTACGCCAGCGCTTCCAGCTACTGGATGCGCTGCGCACGCCCTATCGCATCGACATCATGCAGCCGCTCTACTATGTGCTGGAGGATTTGCGCGAGCTCTACGAGCTGACCCAAATCGACCTGATGGCCGAAGTGCAAAAGGCCAAGGCCTTGGGCCTGCATACCCCGCTCTTCCCGCCGAAAACGGCGGCGGCTTGACCCCATGCTGACGCCCAACCACGTGCGGCTCTGCGGCGCACTCACCAGCGCCTGCGCCGTACTCAGTGGCTGCGCTGCGGAGCCCGCATGGAACGAATCCATGGGCGCGTATCGGGTGGAGGAAATCGCCTATGCCGCGCCGGTGTCGCTGGAGAAGCGCGTACTGCGCGCACTCGCAGCCACCGAGGCGAGCGCGACAGCACGCGGGGCGGTACTGGCGGCGTTTGACGCGATGCAACAGCAGTCCGCACCCCTGCTGCTGGAGCGCCGCCAACTAGAGCAAGCTCTGTTGACGGCACCGCCTGCGTCCAGCGCGGCCGACGCGCTACAGAAGCGGCTGGCAGCGCTCAACACCAGGCAAGCGGCGGCGTACGTGGGCTTCCATCAGGCCGCGGCGGCGGCCTTGCCGCCGGAGCAGTACCAGCAGTTTTCGCGTGCGCTAGAGCGCGCGAACCGCGAAGGCGGCTTTGCCCGCAACCCGCGCGAGTAGCCGCACGCGCCGGCGGTTTAACTAAGCTTTATTGCCTGCGCGGACGCGCTTGCCGCCACCCGACTTCGGCTTCGCGCTGGGTTTGGCTTTGCTGACCGCCCGCACCGGCTCCGCGATTTTTTGGCCGTTAAGCGCCTTGGGCGCGGGTGTTATGTAGCCGGTCAGGGTCTCCAGCAATTCAGTCTGCACCGGCTTGGCATTGCCACCGCAAAGCCGGTAGCTGCCATCCGCAGCCAAGCGCCAAGTTTGTGGGCGATCCTCGGCATAGGCGAATAGCTGCGCGGTGATCTGCTGGCGGTGCTTTTTGTCGAGCACCGGGAAGGCGATTTCTACGCGCCGCACGAGGTTGCGCTCCATCCAATCGGCGGAGGAGAGCCAGAGCTCCGGCTCGCCGTGCAGGCCATGCTCAAAGTAAAACACCCGGTGGTGCTCCAAGAAGCGGCCAATCACCGAGCGCACGCGGATGCGCTCCGATAACCCCGCAAGCTCGGGCCGCAGGCTGCACATACCACGCACCGTGAGGTCGATCTCGACACCCGCCTGAGCAGCGGTATAGAGCTGGTTGATCATTTCTGGGTCAACCAGCGAGTTCATCTTGGCGACGATGCGCGCCTTCTTGCCCGCTTTGGCGGCTTCTGCCTCGCGTTGAATGCGGGCGTGCAGGCCGCTGACCATCGTGAAGGGGCTTTGCAGCAGCCGCTGCATCTTCGGCGCTTTGCCTAAGCTGGTGAGCTGGTGGAAGACGCTGTGCACATCGCGGCAGATCTCGGCATCGGCGGTAAACAGGCCGTAGTCGGTGTAGAGCCGCGCTGTACGGGGGTGGTAGTTGCCAGTGCCTAAGTGCACATAGTTTTTTAGCTTGCCGGGCACGCCGTTGGCGTCGAGCTCGCGGCGGACAATCAGCATCATCTTGGCGTGGGTTTTGTAGCCGACGACGCCATAGACGACGTGCGCGCCGACTTGCTGGAGGCGCTCGGCTAAGTCGATGTTTTCCGCCTCGTCAAAGCGCGCGCGCAGCTCTACCACCACCGTGACTTCCTTGCCCATGCGCGCAGCATCGACTAGGGCATCGACGATCGGGCTCTTCGCGCCGGTGCGATACAGCGTTTGCTTTATGGCGAGGACGTGCGGGTCGCGGGCGGCTTGGCGCAGCAACTCCACCACCGGCGTGAAGCTATCGAACGGCGTGTGCAGCAAACGGTCCTTTTCGCGGATCGCGGCGAACAAATCCCCACTCGCCCACTTCGGCAGCCGCTGGCTGAACGGCGGGTACTTGTGCTCAGGCCGATCAACCATATCCGGCACCGCCATCAGCCGCATCAGATTCACCGGCCCATTGCAGCGGTAGACGTCCTCAGCACTGAGCTGCATCTCCTCCATCAAATACTGCTGCATGTCCTCAGGGCAGTTGTGGGCGACCTCTAAGCGCACGGTGTCGCCCCACTGACGCTGTTCGAGTACGTCTTCCAGCTCTTCCAGCAGGTCTTCCGCTTCTTGCTCGTCCACCAGCAAGTCCGAATTACGGGTAACGCGGAACTGGTAGCAACCGGAGGCCTCCATGCCGGGGAACAGCTCATCGACATGGGCGTGAATGACGGACGAGAGAAACACAAAGTCATCGACACCACCGCTCACCGCCTTCGGCACGCGGATCACCCGAGGCAGCGCGCGCGGAGCCTGCACCACCGCCATGCCGGTGTTGCGGCCAAAGGCGTCCTTGCCTTTGAGCGAGACAATGAAATTGAGCGATTTATTGAGGATGCGCGGGAACGGGTGGGCCGGGTCCAAACCGATGGGCGAAAGCACCGGCAGCAGCTCCTGCAAGAAGAAATCGCGCACCCAAGCGGTGACCTCTGGAGTCCAATCGCCGCGCCGCAAAAAGCGGATGCCGACCGCGTCTAGCTCGGGGATTACCACGTCATTAAAGGCTTGATACTGCTCGGCGACTAAATCGTGCGCGGCTTGGCTGATGCTCTGATACACCTCGGAGAGGCTGATGCCATCCGGGTTGCGCTGCGCAGGGTTGGACTTCAAAAGTTGTTTGATGCCGGCCACGCGAATCTCAAAAAACTCGTCGAGATTCGAGCTTGAAATACACAGAAACTTGAGCCGCTCCAGCAGGGGCAGGCTGCTATCCAGTGCCTGTGCGAGAACGCGCCGGTTGAACTGCAACAACGAGAGTTCGCGATTCAGGTAGGGGGCGGCTGGGGCGGTGCTCATTTTCATCGGCAGCTTTGGGTGCAAGACCGTTAGTGAATGACAAGATGATGACCGATGCATGACAGACTGCGCGGGTTCAGCTTTTGCCGACTAGGCTTTGCCCATGAAAGACGACCATGACGACCGCCCAGAAGCGGTTTTGACCGACGCCGAAATCATCGCGCGCGTGCGCAGCTACCGTGACCGCGTGCCGGCGGCAGGCATCCGCTTTTTGCCCAAGGTGAACGTCCCCGCGCTCAAGGTCGTGCGTCGCGCGCTGCCAGAGCAGGCCGCCGCGCGTGCTTTGGCCGCTGCCTTCGCGGCAGCGGTGCGGATAACGCCTGCGGAGCCGGTACTGGAGCAGGCTGCCGCCGTTGACCTCAACAACTTGGGCGATCGGCCAGTCGGCGAGGCACATGCCTTGGCCAAGCGCTTCATTCGTCGCCAACGCTGGATCGCCGCAGGCACTGGAGCAGCCTTCGGGTTTGCGGGCGCGGCTGGCTTGGTGGCCGATGCCCCAGCGCTGGTCGTGCTCTCCCTATCGACCGTGATCCGCATTGGCCAATGCCACGGCGAGGGCACCAGTCCAGCCTTGGCCGCAGCGGTGTTTGCACTGGCCTCCGCCGATACCGCTGAGGAAAAAGCCTCGGCATGGCAAGCCGCGCTGGCGAGCAAAACCCAAGAAATCAGTGCCGGCATCGACGACGCTGCCCTGCGCGATGGACTAGAGCGCGCTGCCGAGCGGCAATTCGCTAAAGCGGCCCTGAGCAGCAGCCTGCAACGCCTGAGCCATACGCTTTTGCAGCGCATGGGCACGCGCAAGCTCGCCTCCGCCTTGCCCATCATCGGCTCGGTTGCGGGCGGCATCGTCAACGCCCAGTTCATCGGCCAGTTGTCTGAGGCGGCACAGATGGTGTTCTCCGCCCGCCAATTGCAGCGCCAAGGCATCCGCGAGCTATTGCCGCAACGCCTCGCCGCTCTGCCGACTTAGACCGCAGCCCGCGCGAGCGATAGGGGTTTTAGGGGCTCGCGCCAGCCGCTACCATGCGCGGCGCAATCTCTAGGCGCGCGCCGCCGCCAGAGGCTCTAACCACTCCGTTTCGGAACTCCGCCCATGCGGTCATCCCAGCCCCTGCTTGGCCTGCTGCTGTCACTTTTTGCCGTCTCGATCGCATCAGCCGCCGCCCCGCCCCCCGGCGGCTTCGACCCCAGCCAAGCCTCGCCGGAGGTCTCTCGCGTCACCGACAACCGCTGCCAACAGCAGTGCGAAGTGGAGCGCGACCAGTGTCGCGGCAACAAGGCTGAGGTCTTGCTGTGCGAGGACCGCTTCCGCCCCTGCATCGAGCGCTGCGACCCCCAGCGCCTAGACCGCAATTCGACGATGGCGCTCTACCCCGCAAGTTCGCGCACCGTCAATGGCCCGCGCCACACGCTGAGTATCGAGGACCAGATGCTGATCTGCCGCCAACAATGCGGTTTGAGCCAAACCACCTGCGCCTCCAACGGCAACAGCAACCAAGGCCCCGGGGTGATGGGGGCAGGCAATGCAGCCGGCAACTGCCAACGCGCCCAAGACAGTTGCGACCGCCGTTGTGCGCTAGAACTGCGCCAGCCTTTGAAGAATTACTCCGGCAAAAACTAGGCGAACTGGGTGGGAGTATCCGGCTCGGAATTGCTCACGCCGAGCTGAGCTTCCAATGCTGCAAGGCGAGCGGTGAGGGTTGCCACTTGCGCTTCTAGCGCCGCCACGCTGGCTTCCAACGCGCCGCCGGGAGCTCTGCTGCTGACCACCAGCGGCTCACCGTCTGGGTCGGCGATCGGAGCGGCCGGCGTGCCGGAGAGCAGATGCGCCCAGCGCGCGGCACTCTGCCCGGGCGCGCGAGCCAGCTGGCAAACCAAGGGGTGAGCGCGGTCTGCCAAGTCCTGAAGTGCCGCGAGCACTGCTTCGCTCTGATCCGGCCCGCCGATGCCCGAGGCGTTGGCGCGCAGCTCGGACGGCGTTTGCGGCCCGCGCAGAATGAGCGTGACGAGCACCGCGAGGGTTTCTTTCTTGAGCAACAGTTGGTGCTGGAACTTATGCCGCCACTTGGTCGCCCGCGAGGAGAGGTCATCGCGGCTGACCAGCGATTTGTCCTCCAAGGTCAGAAGGGCATTGCCCACTTCGCCCTCGGTCAGTTGCAGCACGGGGCTGCGGCTGGTTTTTTGGTTGCAGGCCGCCATCAGGCCGTTGACCGTCATGGGGTAATAGGCGGGGGTGGCGATGGCTTTCTCCACCAAGCTCGCGACCACGCGAGCCTCGTTCACGGTCAATTGCAGTGGGGTGCTCATGCGCGCAGCTCCGCCACTTTTGCGGCGACCGCCGCCAGCAATTGCTTTTGTGCGTCCTCAAACAGCTTGAGGCCATCGGCAAGCAGGCGATCGGTGATGGGGTCGAGGTCCACCGGCAGTGCGGAGAGCTCAGCCATTGTCCGCGCCGCTGCGGCGGGGTCTGCGTCCAAAGTGGCTGCGGCTTCGCCGTGGTCGCGGAAGGCATCCAGTGTCGCGGGCGGCACTGTGTTGACGGTGTCGGGGCCGATGAGGGCCTCGACGTAGAGGGTGTCGCGTAGGGTTTTGGACTTAGTCCCGGTGGACGCCCAGAGTAGGCGCTGCGGCCGTGCACCCTGGGCGGCGAGTGCCTGCCAACGTGGGCTGCGGTTGCGCGCTACCGCCTCTTGGTAGGCCAATTGCGCATTGGCGATGGCGACCTTGGCCTGCAACGCATCGGCCCCGTGCCGCTGCAGGATGGGCTCAAGGGCCGCGTCAATCCGGCTCACGAAGAAGCTGGCGACACTCGCGACACGGCTGAGATCGCCGCCCCGGTCGCGGTAGTCCTCTAAGCCGGCGGTGTAGGCCAGTGCCACAGCCTCTGCCGCCGCGCGGCTAAACAGCAAGGTGACGTTGACGTTGATGCCATCGGCCGTCAGCGCACGAATGGCCTTGATGCCGGCGGCAGTGGCGGGCACCTTAATCATGAGATTGGGCGCGCCCACCGCCAGCCAGAGGCGGCGGCCTTCTGCGACGGTCGCTTCCGCGTCATGGGCGAGGTCTGGAGCAACCTCAAGGCTGACGTAACCATCCGCGTACTGGCTGCGCTGGTAGCGCGCAAGGAACTGCTTGGCGGCAGCGCGGATGTCCTGCACGGCGAGGGCTTCGGCGATCCGCGCCGAATTGCTCTCGCCGGCGGTGACCAAGGCGGCGATGCTGACGTCATACAAGTGGCTACCGGCAATCGCCTTCTCGAAGATGGCGGGGTTTGACGTCAGCCCGGTGATGCCGTCTTCGTTGATCAAGCGGGTCAGGCTGCCGTCTTGCAGCAGGTCACGACGAATGTAGTCCAGCCAGATCGACTGGCCAAAAGGGGCAATGGCAGCTATACGGCTCATAACGAAGGCAAGTGGTGTACGGCGTGGCAGAAGGCAACGAAGGGTAGTGCGAGCCTTCTAGCCTAGCGCAGCGCTGCGATACAATCGGACACTTTTTTTGGCCAACGAGTCCAATCGGGCTCTACACCACCAGCTTGGAGTTTTGACACCATGAAGCGCGCCCTGCTTGCTGCAGCCCTTTTGGCTCCGATGGCCCTGTTTGCCAGCGACGCGAAATCCGATGCCTTCGTCAAGGGCACTGCCGAAGCGGGTGCCGCCAAGGCCGCCCCTTGCGTGGCCTGCCACGGCGTGGCCGGCAACGGCATCATCAATCCGGAATGGCCCAAGCTCGCTGGCCAGCACTCGGCTTACGTCGCTGCCCAGCTCAAGTACTTTAAGGACGGCAGCCGCAAGAACGGCGTGATGCTCGGCCAAGTTGCTGCGATGACCGAGCAAGACATGGCCGACCTCGGTGCCTACTACGCCAGCCTCACGCCGGTGCCGGGTGTGGCCAGCAAGGATTCGCTCAAGGTCGGCGAGAAGCTCTACCGCGCGGGCGACACCAGCCGCCAACTCCCGTCTTGCGGTAGCTGCCACGGCCCCAAGGGCGCTGGCAACCCAGCGAGCCACTATCCGCGCATCGGCGGCCAGAATGCCGCCTACACCGCCACACAGCTGAACAGCTACAAAAAAGGTAAAGATGGGGAACGCGGCGGCGGTAAGCACGCTCTAATCATGAGCGCTGTCGCAGCCAAGTTGACCGACGCCGAAATCGCGGCGCTGTCGTCTTACATCAATGGTCTGCAATAAGCGCAACCGCCCCCATCTTTAAGAGGTTGTAAATCGCATGATCAAACTGCTCCGCGCCGCTTGGCTGGCATTGGCTGTGCTGCCCTTGGCCTGCACCGCTGCGGCACCCACCGGCATCGTTGAAGGTAAGCACTACAAGAAGGTTGCGACCACCGTCGCCCCAGCTGACGCCAAGCGCGTCACGGTCGAGGAGTTCTTCTGGTACGGCTGCCCACATTGCTTCCAGGT